>NZ_JBMDKJ010000003.1:0-376343 GCF_057809655.1 Niveispirillum sp. FG148 | reverse complement strand
TGGGCGGCGCGTCGTGGAGGGGGCTTATAATGGCCCCATCCAGGGCCGTCAACAGCTTTATTTGGAAAAAATGCGATGGCCCGCAAAGTCGTTTGGCAAGGCCCAGAAACGCTTAAGGCCGCCGGTGTGAACCGGCGGCCTTAAGAGCGTTACTTGCGGATGGTGCCCAGAAGAAGACTCGAACTTCCACGCCTTGCGGCACAGGTACCTGAAACCTGCGCGTCTACCAATTCCGCCATCTGGGCGTCTCCGACCCGCGCTTTCCATCGTTGCCGGTGGGCGGCGCGTCGTGGAGGGGGCTTATAATGGCCCCATCCAGGGCCGTCAACAGATGTTTTTCACCTTATGCCGACTTTTTTGGACCGGCAGCCGGGTTATATCGGTGAGATGGACCGACAGGGAGGGGAAGATCATGGATGCAACCACGCGTGTGGTGGTGTTCGGCGGCGGCGGTTTCATCGGCCGCCATATCGTGGCGCGGCTGGCCCGGCGCGGCGCCCGCATCATCGTGCCCTCGCGCCATCCGGCCAATCTGGCTGATCTGAAGACGGCGGGTGAGGTCGGGCAGATCACTCCCATCGCGGCCGATATCCATGATGATGCCTCTGTGGCGGTCGCCGTGACCGGGGCCGATATTGTCATCAACCTGATCGGCATCCTGGCCCCTGGCCGGGGCAATGGATTCGAGGCCGTCCAGCACCGGGCCGCCGGTCGCATCGCCGCCGCTGCCCGCGCGGCGGGGGCCCGTCAGTTCGTGCAGATGTCGGCGATCGGCGCCGATGGGGCTTCGCCTTCCGATTATGCGCGCAGCAAGGCGGAGGGGGAGGCGGCGGTGCGCGCGGCCTTTCCCGATACCGTGGTCCTGCGCCCCTCCATCGTGTTCGGACCGGGCGACGGGTTTTTCCACCGGTTCGGGCAGATGGCCCGGCTGCTGCCCCTGCTGCCCCTGATCGGCGGCGGCCATACGCGGTTTCAGCCCGTCTATGTCGGTGATGTGGCCGATGCCGTGCTGGCCGTGCTGGACAGGCCGGAAGCTGCCGGGCGGACCTTTGAACTGGGGGGCCCGCGCAGCTACAGCTTCCGCGAGCTGCTGGATTATATCCGCCGACAGGTCGGGGTGTCCCACCGCTGCCTGATGCCCATCCCGTTCCCGCTGGCCATGATCCAGGCCGCCTTCATGGAACTGCTGCCGGGCAAGCCGCTGACCCGTGACCAGGTGCGGCTGCTGCGCCGAGACAATGTCGTATCGGGCGCCCTGCCGGGCCTGTCGGACCTGGGCATCACGCCCAAGGCCGTGGAACTGGTGGTACCCACCTATCTGCGATAGTTTTATTTCCCTCACCGGCCTGCAATCCGTCAAAACGGATTGGCTGGGGGGGAGGTCCCGGAAAATGCGCGGCGTGCAGACCGATTTCCATTGATTGGGGGAGGGGGCGTCCCAATATAAGCACCGTGTACCTCTCACCTGTCGAGGATACTTCGATGGTAAACGGACCCTATAATCCGTATGCGGCGTCCAGCCGGGCCATGGATCAGGCGTCGTTCGACGCCGGTCTGCGCGCCCACATGCTGCGCGTCTACAACTATATGTGCTTGGCGTTGGCAATAACCGGTGGCGTCGCCTTCCTTGGCGCCCAAAGCGAAACGTTTGTGGCGATGATCTTCGGCACGCAGCTGAAGTGGGTCGTCATGCTGGCTCCGCTTGCCTTCATGTTCTTCGGCTTCCGGCCGGATCGCATGTCGGCTTCGGCGCTGCGCACCAGTCTGATCGTCTTCAGCGGGCTGATGGGCCTGTCGATGATGGCGATCTTCCTGGTCTATACGGGCGCCAGCATCGCCCGCGTCTTCTTCATCACCTCGGCGATGTTCGCCGGCACCAGCCTGTACGGCTACACGACAAAGGCGGACCTGTCGAAATTCGGCGGCTTCCTGGTCATGGGCCTGATCGGCATCATCATCGCCGGTCTGGTGAACATCTTCATGGCGTCCAGCGCCTTGCAGTTCGCCATCTCGGTGATCGGTGTGGTGATCTTCACGGGCCTGACCGCCTGGGACACCCAGAATATCAAGGAGAGCTATGCCTCCTCCTGGGGTGATGAGGCGAACAGCCGTCTGGCCGTCATGGGCGCGCTGTCGCTGTATCTGAACTTCATCAACCTGTTCCAGATGCTGCTGTCCCTGATGGGCCAACGCGACGAATAAGGTTGATCAGATCCCCTTCGGGTGATGTTGCGACGCCCGGCACGGCCCCCCGTGCCGGGCGTTCGCGCTTTTGGATGGCTGACAGGGGGACGGCATATCGCGTAGCGTCGCGGCACCCTGTGGAACCGGAGTGCCGCCCAGCATGGCATCGTCAGAGAACGCCGATACGCCCCAAGCCCTGATCGATGGCCTGCGCCGCGATCTGGCGTCCGGCCTGGACGAACCGCTGTATGAAGGGGAGGTGTGGGTCCGGTGTGAGCGGGCGGTGGACCTGCTGATGGGGCTGCGGATGCAGGGGCTGCTGGACGAGGGCCCGGTGCGGGCCCTGCTTGACGCCCTGCAGCCACCTGCGGATGCACGACAGCGCACCATCGGCCATCTGCTGCGCGCCATGCTGCTGCGCGAAGCGGGCGCCACGACGGCCGCCCTGTGGAATGTCGTGGAGGATATGGCGGCCCCGCAGCCCCGCCATACGCTGGAACAGGCCGACTATATCCTGCGCGCCATTGTCTATGGGGTGTGGAGCAATCGGCTGCCCGTGGCCGATAGCGACGACCATGACCGGGCCCAGCGCGCCCTGTGGCGGGCGCTGGTCGACCGGTACCGGCCCGTCCTGGCCGGCCGCGCGCCCGTGCCCGCCGGTGACCGGCAGCGCGATCTGGTCGTGCTGCTGACGGGGCAGTTCATGCAGGGCATGCATCAGCCCTCGCTCGACATGCTGGATTTCGCCCGCACCCTGATCGTGCGATTCGGCCGGCGGGTGGCCCTGATCAATACGGCCGACGGGCCGGTTTCGGCGCATTTCCCCTTCCTGGGGCGGTTCAGCAGCGCCAGCGATCCGACCCTCTACAATGCCAGCCAGCTGGTGTCGGACCGGCTGCCCATCCCGTTCCTGCACCTGCCGGTCGGGTTCACCGCGCCGGAGATGGCCGCGGGCATCGTGGACGAGATCCTGGCGCTGAAGCCGGATCTGGTCCTGTCCTTTGGCACCATGAGCCCGGTGGCCGACCTGTGCCGGGGGCTGCTGGATGTGGTGTCCATTCCGTTCGGCACCTATCTGCCCATGGCCCAGCCCACCTGGGTGGCGCTGCCACGGCCGCTGACGGCGGGGGATGAGGAGGGGCTGGCTGCAAGCGGTCTGGACCGCGACCGGGTCATCCCCATCGCCTACACCTACGCCCCGCCGGTCACGGGGGCGCCGAAGACACGGGCCGCGCTGGCCGTGCCCGACGATGCCATCGCCGTCGCCATCATCGGGCTGCGCCTGGGCCAGGAGGTGACGCCCGCCTTCGCCGCCACCCTGGATGATCTGGTCCGGCGGGAACCGCGGCTGTTCTTCCTGTTCATCGGGCCCATGGACAATCATGCCGATCTGGTCGCCACCCTGCCCGATCTGGCCCGCCGGTCGACGGCGCATGGCTATGATATCGACGTGGTGTCGGTGCTGGCCGCCTGCGACCTTTATCTGAACCCGCCGCGCGGCGGGGGCGGAGCGTCCGCCGCCTATGCTTTGTCGCGGGGCGTGCCGGCCTACAGCCTGGCAGCGGGCGATGTGGGCACGGTGGTAGGGCCGGGCTTCCATCTGCCGGCGCTGGCCGATTTCGCGACCCATGCCAGCCGCTTTGCCGACGACGCGGCGGAGCGGGAGCGGCTGCGCGAAGCGGCGCGGCGGCGGTTCGATGAAATCTCCTCCCGCAAGGAAATGCTGCGTCAGATCCTGGACGGGGTCAAAGCGATGCGCGCGAAAGGATGACGGGTGTCTGGTCGGGCCAGCAGCGGGCATTTTCCGCCAGCGCATCGGCCCGGTCATCGGGATGTTCGGTATCGCCGGGAATGAACACGGCCCGGCCACGGCTGCCCGTGTTCAGTTCCAGGGTCAGGCGGTGGCCGGCATCCTGGTCACGGTCCATGATGGTGAAGCAGCCGCCCTGGGCCGCCAGCGCGCGGACAGCGGCGGCCGTCGCGGGGGTCACCCCGAGCACGACATAGGACAATTCTGCTGCGTTCACGCCAAGGCTCCGTGCATCACCCGGCGCCGACGCCGGGCGATGACGCCATAGCGCGGCGCCAGCAGGATGGAAAGGGCCAGGATCAATCCGGCCAGTACAGCGATGGACCCGGCCGCGTTTACGGCACCACCCAGGCCCAGCAGGCCGGGCCCGAAGGCGCCCGCCGCATAGCCGCCAGCGCCAGTGATGGCGCCGATCAGCACGGACAGGCTGACCTGCGTGCCCATGCGGTCGGTCAGCAGCCGGGCCGTGGCGGCGGGGCAGATCAGCATGGCGATGACCAGGATTGATCCCACCGCCTCGAACGCGGCGATGGCGGCCAGCGCCGCCAGGGCCACGATGGCATGCTGGACCAGTCCGCTATGCAGGCCCAGCGTGTCGGCCATGGCGGCATCGAAGCTGACCAGGGTGAATTCCTTGAAGAAGATCAGGATCAGGGCCAGACACAGGGCAAAGACCACGGCCAGTTGCACCACCTGTCGCGGCAGGGTCAGCCAGATGCCGGGATCGGCCAGATCGGCCCAGCCCGTGGGCGTCAGCCACAGGATGGCCTCTAACTGTCCGTACAGCACGCAATCCGCATCCAGGTCCACCTGCCGCGCCGGGCCCTGTTCGATCAGCACGACACCCAGGGCGAACAGGCCGGTGAAGACCACGCCCATGGCCGCCCCGGCTTCCACCCTGCCCAACCGGCGGACCAGTTCGATAAGGCCGCCCGCGACCAGGGCGGCGGTCAGGGCGCCGGCCAGCATGGGGAATGTGTCGCGTGTACCGGCCACCAGGAAGCCGGCGACGATGCCCGGCAGTACGGCATGGCTGATGGCATCACCCATCAGGCTTTGCCGGCGCAGGACCAGGAAATTGCCGACCAGGGCACAGGCCATGCAGGCAAACAAGGCGGCCAGCAGGGCCGGGAAATCGACGGACAGGAAGGTGGCGGCATCAAAGCTCACGGCAGCACCCCGCCCGACAGCAGGGTCCGGCGCAGGCGCGCCCGCTTCAGGCTGCGGCCCAGCAGCCCGCGGGCCGGGGCGACGATCAGGCTGACCAGAAAGAAGGTCGTGGCGACCAGCACGATGACAGCACCGGCCGGCAGGTCGGCGAAGCGGGAGGAGAGCAGGGCGCCGATACCCCCCGACAGGCCGCCGACCAGCCCGGCAATCAGCAGCATGCGGGCCAGATCATCGGTCCAGAACCGGGCCGTGGCGGCGGGCGTGATCAGCAGCGCGATGATCAGCACCAGCCCCACCGTCTGCAACCCCACCACGGTCACCAGCGTGACCAGGGCCATCAGCGCCAGATCGATGCGGCCCGTGGGCCAGCCGGCGGCACGCGCGAAGCCTTCATCGAAGGCCAGCAGGCGGAATTCCTTGAAGAAGATCCAGACCATCAGGGCGGCCAGCAGGGCCAGCCCACCCAGTCCCAGCGCTTCTTCCTGATGCATGGCGGCGGTCTGGCCGAAGATGAAGCCCTTCAGCCCGGCGGCATTGGCGGCGGGCAGTTCCTGCACCACCGACAGCAGCACCACGCCCGTGCCGAAGAATACCGACAGCACGGCGCCGATGGCCGCATCCTCCGTCAACCGGGTCCAGCGCGTGATGAACTGGATACAGGCCACAGCCAGGGCACCGCTGGCGGCAGCCCCGGTCAGCAGCAGCGGCAGGGACCGCCCCTCCACCCCCAGCGCCATGCCGGCCAGGAAGGCGGCGACGATGCCGGGCAGGGTGGCATGGGAGAGCGCGTCGGACACCAGGGCGCGGCGACGCAGCACCATGAAACAGCCGACCATGCCGGCCGCCAGACCCAGGGCCGTGGCCCCGCCCAGCACGACCAGGGTATTGTGCCCCATCCCGTCCATCAGCGCGGGCCCAGCAGCAGACCGCTGGCCCGCTGACCATAGGCCAGACGCAGGTTATCTTCCGTCAGCGCTTCGCGCACCGGGCCGGCGGCGACCAGCCCGCCATTCAGCATCAGCACATGGTCGAAGGTCTCTGCCACCGTCTGCAGATCGTGATGCACGCAGATGACGGTGCGCCCCTCTGCGTCCAGATCGCGCAGCACGGCCAGGATGGTCTGTTCCGTGGCGGCATCCACGCCGGCCAGCGGTTCATCCATGAAATAAAGCCGCGCCTCCTGCGCCAGGGCGCGGGCCAGGAACACGCGCTGCTGCTGTCCGCCCGACAATTGTCCGATTTGGCGATGGGCGAAATCGGCCATGCCGACCCGGTCCAGGGCGGCCAGGGCGGCGGCGCGATGCTTGCCCGTGATCCGCCGTCCCCAGCCGATCAGGCCGTAACGGCCCATGGTGACGACGTCCAGCGCACTGACAGGGAAATCCCAATCGACCGACTCGCGCTGCGGCACATAGCCGATCAGGGCGCGCTGCCGCTTCAGCGGACGGCCATAGACCTCGATACTGCCGGTGAGCGCCGGGACCAGACCCAGCACGGCCTTCAGAAAGGTGGATTTGCCGGCCCCGTTGGGCCCGACCACGGCGACCAGCCCCTGGGCGGGGGCGGTCCAGGTCACATCGCGCAGGACCAGCCGCTGATGATAGGCGACCGACAGGCCGCTGACGGACAGGGCCCCCACGCCAGCATCGGCGTCGGGGATGAAATTATCACTGAGCAGGCGTTGCAGCATGTTGGTTCCCCTCAGCGTAACGCGGCCAGCCGGCCCTGGAACCCGCCCGGCGGCACGGTCCCGCCCAGGGCATGGGCAATGGTGGAGACATTATGGTCGATCATGCCGACATAGGTACCTTCATAACTGCCGGCCGGCCCCATGGCATCGGAATAAAGGGCGCCGCCGATCATGACCTTGTGCCCGCGCGCCGCCGCCCCCTGGATCAACGCCTGGATATTGCGATCGGATACGGAGGTTTCGATGAAAACGGCTGGAATCTTCCGGTCGACCAGGGTGGCGACCATGGACTCGATGCGCTGCAACCCGGCTTCCGACTCCGTGCTGATGCCCTGGATGCCCACCACTTCCAGCCCATAGGCGCGGCCCAGATAGGAGAAGGCGTCGTGCGCGGTGACCAGGACGCGGCCCTTTTCCGGGACGGAGCCCAGCACCTGCCCGGCATAGGCCGCCAGTTTCTCATAGTCCGCCGCCGCCTTTTCCGCCCGCACGCGGTAGGTGTCGGCGTTTGCGGGGTAAAGGGTGACCAGCCGGTCGCGCACACCCAGCAGGGCCAGCCGCCACAGGCCCGGGTCCATCCAGACATGCGGATCGGGATGGGCGTCGGCACCTTGCGGGTGGATCAGCCTGTCATGGGGCAGGGCCGATGCCGCCTCATGCACCGGCTTGCCGGACCGGGTCAGCCGATCCAGCATTTCCCCCATCTTGCCTTCCAGGAACAGGCCGCTATGAAACACGGCGTCGGCTTTCATCAGCGCCACCGTGTCGTCGCGGGTCAGCTTGTAGCTGTGCGGGTCGATGCCTTCGCCCATGATGCTGCTGATGCTGGCCGTATCGCCGGTCACGGCGCGCAGCAGTTCCGCCACCTGTCCCGTGGTCGCCAGCAGCGTGGGGCGACCCTCCCCCGCCTGCACGGCGGCGGTGGTCAGCAGCAGCCCCGACCCCGCCAGGGACAGGAAGTGGCGACGGGAAAGGGCGAAGGGGCGGGACAGCACGGACATGTTGCTTTCTGGAACGATTCCAAACAGACTCCCCTGGCATATAGAAGGGCCGACGCCCGTGCCAAGGGAAAATCCGGTGATAGTTCTATCGCAACATCATCGCCGGGGCACGGTGGGAATCACGTTCGGATGCGTCATCAGCGCCAGAAATGGCAGGTCGGAGGGGCGGTTGCCGTAACCGTGCGTCTCCTCGAACGGGCCCAGCTCTGCCAGAAGGGCCGAAACCCGCCGCGCCTTTTCCGCCCGCACGCAATTGCCGCCGCGCATGCGCCCGGTCAGCACCCCGCCCTGCACCTCCATCTCCGTCGCCAGCAGCCGATGCACAGGCAGGTCGCGCAGCAGCACATTCATGTAGATGGACAGGGCCCCCGTGGCGACGACGATGGTGTCGCCGGCTTCGGCATGGGAACGCAGGGCCGACAGGACGGGCCCGTGCCAGCGCGGCCAGTCGCGCATATGTTCCGCCGCCGCTTCGGCCCGGACCAGGGGCACGCCCGCCAGCGCCCGGTACAGCATCCCGGCCTTGATGCGGGTGCGCAGGTCATCGTCGGGATTGATCCCGGCCCGCATCATCCCGGACCGCACGGCGCGGGCGAAGATGATGCCGGCATGGACCCGCCCGGCGACCCGGCCCAGATAGGGCAGCAGGCTGTCGCCCCCCACCAGGGTTCCGTCGAAATCGAAGATGGCGATGCGGCGTGTCATGGTGGGCGCATAAAACAGGGGTGGGGCTTCCCGCTCAAGATGTTTCCCGCTATGTGAGCTTTCTCGGGGTCTCCGGTGATCGGTGCCGATCACCGGACCTCAATCGCCGGCGCCCGGGTGGGGGCGGGATTGGAAGAGGAGAAGGGTCGCCATGGCACGCGAACGCATCATCATCGATACCGATCCCGGACAGGACGACGCGGTGGCCATGATGCTGGCCTTCGCCTCGCCAGAGGAGATCGAGGTGCTGGGCGTTACTGCCGTGGCCGGCAACGCGCCCCTGGCCCATACCGAACGGAATGCCCGCAAGATCTGTGAATTGTCGGGCCGGCCGGATGTGAAGGTCTTTGCCGGGTGCGACCGGCCGCTGTTCCTGGACCTGCATACCGCGCCGGAGGTGCATGGCGATACAGGCCTGGACGGCCCCCATCTGGCGGCGCCGACCATGCCCTTGCAGGAACAGCATGCCGTTGATTTCATCATCGAGACCCTGCGGACGGAGCCGGCGGGCACGGTGACCCTGTGCCCCCTGGGCCCCCTGACCAACATCGCCACGGCCCTGACCCGCGCACCCGACATTGCGGCGCGCATCCGGCGCATCGTGCTGATGGGGGGTGCGCAGTATGAGGGCGGCAACAGCAGCCCCGTGGCCGAATTCAACATCTTCGTCGATCCGCACGCGGCCCAGATCGTGCTGAAATCCGGCGTCGATATCGTCATGTTCCCCATGGATGTGACGCATCAGGTGCTGACGGCGCAGCGGCAGATGGACCGGGTGCGCGCCCTGCCGGACCCGATTGGCCGTGTCACCTATGAGATGCTGGATTTCTATCGTCAGTATGACGAGGCCAAGTACGGCACCGATGGCGGCCCGCTGCATGACCCGTGCGTCATCGCCTGGCTGATCCGGCCCGACCTGTTCCAGGGCAAACAGGTGAATGTGGAGGTGGAGACGGCGTCCGCCTTGACCATAGGCCAGACCGTGGTCGACCGTTGGTGCATCACCAATCGGCCGCGCAATGTGCATTACATGCTGAAGGCCGATGCGGACGGCTTCTTCGACCTGCTGATCGAGCGGCTGGGCCGGTTGGCATAGGGCCGTTCCCTCAAATGCCGGGCGCCGACATCCGTTGGCTTGGCTTACGCGCACATGGGTGCGCGGGCTGGCGGTCGCCAACCTCCAATCTGTCAAAGGTCAACCCTTTGTCAGATTGGTGTTATACTAGGTTGCGGTGAGTGGAACTCA
This sequence comes from Niveispirillum sp. FG148, assembly GCF_057809655.1. Taxonomy (NCBI): domain Bacteria; kingdom Pseudomonadati; phylum Pseudomonadota; class Alphaproteobacteria; order Rhodospirillales; family Azospirillaceae; genus Niveispirillum; species Niveispirillum sp. FG148. Next base: position 366,537 of record NZ_JBMDKJ010000003.1, on the reverse strand, counting down.
CCGCAACCTGGTTGGCGCGGTACGAGCGCCCGCGCGCCCATGCGCGCGTGAGCCAAGCCGCCGGATGGCGGCGCCCGGCGCATGAGGGCTGTATGGATCAGGACCGTAGGTTCTGATCCATACAAATAGGTGTTAACCCGCACTCTCCACCAATCCCGGCGGCAGGGTGCAGTCGCGTAGCTTCAGGCCCTTCAGCCGGCCCGCATCGATCATCGTGTCAGTGAAATCCACCCATTCGATGGTGGCGTCGTGCAGGCGCACGGGCAGGGTGCCGCCGCCGCGCAGCTGCAGGTCGGTCATGTTGGCCGCCTCCAGCACGGTGTTGCGCAACGTCGCCCCCTCGAACCCGACCCCGCGCAGATCGGTGCCCGCCAGATCGGCATAGGACAGGTTGGCGCCGGCGAAATCGCAGGCCGCCAGCTTGGCATGTGACAGTTGGGCCCCCGACAGGTCGGCCCCGCGGAAGGAGATGGTGGACAGTTCGCGCCCGCGCAGGTCCACCCCCTTCATCTTGCGGCCGGCGAAATCGGCCCGCGTGCCGACCTTGCCCTGGCTGTTCACCCATTCCTCATGGGCCGCGACGATGCGGTCGATCTCTGCCAGGTTGCTCAGATGCTCGGTGAAGGCCGGCAGCCCCTGGAACAGCTTGCGCGTCGTGTCATCCACCGTGAAGGTGGCGTCCTTGATGTCGGCATGCAGGAAATTGGCACCCTGCATCTTGGCGCCCAGCAGCACCACACCCTGCAGGTCGCTTTCGCTGAAATCGGCATTGGACAGGTTGGCATTGCGCATGTTGACGCCACGAAGCCGCACCTTGCGCACCAGGGCATCTTCCAGCGACGCCTCTTCCAGGTTGCAGAAGGACAGGTCGGTGGTGAATTCGCGGCTGACGATCTGGTCGTCCTTCTCTGCCCCCTTGCGATGCAGCGTCAGGTTGCCCATGCGCATGTCGCTGCCATTCAGCTTGGCCTGCGCCAGATCGGATTTGTAAAAGCGGGCACCGCGCAGATTGGCACGGGTGAAATCGCAATGTTTCAGGTTGGCGCCGATGAACAGGCTGTTGGCCAGGTCCGTTTCGCGGAACTTGCAGCCCTCCAGGTCCGTCTGCGACATGTTGCAGGCCAGCAGCGTCGATTGCGACAGGTTGAACCCCTTCAGTCGCGTCCCCTCCAGATTGGCCAAACGCAGCTCCAGCCGCTTGCCACCCTTTCCTTTCAGAAAAAGCGAGTGCATGGCGAGATGCGTCGTCAGGTCTGTCCGTGGTGAACCGGTATCGGGAATCTGTGCGGCCATAATGCATTCGGCTGTGTGTGATGTCGCAAGTTAATAAGAGATTAACCATGCGATCTATTTCGTGTAATCATGATGCCGCGAATCAAAGATGAAATAAATAATTAACGTATTAATATTGATGGTTTCTTTGGTGAGCATTCTGGGGGTGTCGACCCGGCTGCCGGTGGCGCAATCCCGCGCGCAGCAACGATGACAAGGTTGTCAATCGTCGGAGATCTATAGGCGCAATAAGTGTAAAATTAGATATTTATTAGATTAAACCGCTGCCGAAATGACGGCTTCAGCTGTTTAATGCTCTTCCGGCATCCGGCATTCGCGCAAGGCCGCCCCGGCCAGCTGGTCCGACGTGACCGCGCATTGGGAAAAATTCGTCCACTCAATGGACGCACCGGAGAAACGGACCGACAATTTGCCGCCGCCGCGCAATTCCAGGTCGCTGAAATCAGCATTGTCGACAATGGTGTGCAGCAGGCGGGCATTTTCCAGTCCCGCCCCGCGCAGATCGGCGTTGGACAGCTCCGCATAGGCCAGGGTGGCGCCGCTGAAATCGGCGGCGGCCAGGCGCGCATGGGCCAGCTTGGCGCCCGTCAGGTCGGCCCCGCGGAAGGACACGGCCGACAATTCGCGCCCGCGCAGATCCACGCCGCGCAGGGCCAGGCCCGCGAAATCCGCCCGCGCCCCCGACCGGCCGCCGGAATTCACCCATTCCTCATGGGCGGAGACGATGCGGTCCGTCTCCTTCAGATTGCTCAAATGCTCTTCGAACGCGGGATTGCCGGCGAACAGGCGCTTGGTTTCGTCATTCACCGTGAAGACGGCGTTCTTGATATTGGCGCCGGTGAATTTGGCCCGCGCCATGGACGCCCCCAGCAGCACCACGCCCTGCATGTCGGCGCCCGACAGATCGGCGCCCGACAGATCGGCGTTGCGCATGTTCACCCCGCGCAGCCGCACATTCTGCAGCACCGCGTCCTGCAACGTGGCTTCCTCCATGTTGCAATAGGACAGGTCGGTGGTGAATTCCCGCTGCTTGGCCACGCCGCCGCTGTTGAGCGTGATGGAGCCGACACGCATGTCAGACCCCGTCATCTTGGCCTGATGCAGGTCGGACTTGTAGAAGCGGGTGCCGCGCAGGTCGGCGCGCGTGAAGTCGCAATGGCGCAGATTGGCGCCGATGAACAGGCTGTTGGACAGGTTGGACGCCTGGAAAGAGCAACCCTCCAGGTCCGTATAGGACAGGTTGCAGGCCAGCAGCAGGCATTGCGAGAGATCGTAATTGTTCAGCTTGATGCCCGACAGATTCTGCAAACGCATCTCCAGCCGCTTGCCCGCGTGACCACGGGCAAAAAGCGTGTGCTGGGCCAGCATGACCTGAAGGTCGTGCGAAGGCAGCGTATGGGCACTCTGCGGCTTGTTCATCAGGCGAATTGTTTCTCGAAGGGCCTTGGAGGTGAGGAGTATGCCATACACCCGGCGACGGGGAACCCGCCAACATCTCCTGACCGTCCTGGCCAAAAGGGGTAGGCAGGCAGGGACGCCCGTCAACCCCAGATCTGACCCTCGTCGGGGAACAGTGTCGCCCCATCGTAGTGCAATCCAGGTTCCCGGTCGCGGGCCAGCAGCAGGGGGCCGTCAAGATCGACATAATCGGCCCCCTGCGCCAGCAGCAGGGCCGGCGCCATGGACAGCGACGTGGCAACCATGCAGCCCACCATGACCGACAGCCCCAGTGACTGCGCCCGCGCCTTCACAGCCAGGGCTTCCGTCAGGCCGCCGGTCTTGTCCAGCTTCACATTGATGACGTCGTAGCGGCCGGCTAGTTCCTCCAGCCCCGCCAGACCATGGGCGCTTTCATCGGCGCCGATGGGCACGGGGCTGCGGAACCCGGCCAGCGCTGCGTCGGCACCGGCAGGCAGGGGCTGTTCGATCATCTCCACCCCCAGCCGGGCCAGCGCATCGGGCAGGGTGGACAGGTCGTCGGGTGTCCAGCCCTCGTTCGCATCGACGATCAGGCGGCTGGCGGGGGCAGCGCGGCGCACGGCGGCCACCCGGTCCAGGTCGGCGCCATCGCCGGCCAGCTTCAGTTTCAGCAGCGGCCGGTCGGCGGACGCGGCGGCGGCCTGTTCCATGGCATCGGGACTGTCGATGGACAGGGTGAAGGCGGTCGTCACCGGGGCGGGCGGCGCCAGCCCCGCCAGTTCCCAGGCCGGACGGCCCGCGCGCCGGGCGGCCAGGTCCCACAGTGCGCAATCCAACGCATTGCGCGCAGCCCCGGCGGGCAGCGCGTACAGCAGGCGGCGGCGGTCCATGCCGCGCGCGAACAGGTCCCGCGTCGTCTCCATCGCCGCCGTCACGCTGTCGATGGATTCGCCGTAGCGGCCGTAAGGCACGCATTCCCCCCGCCCGACGCGCCCATCCGCATCGCGCAATTCCGCGACCAGCACATGGGCCTCGGTCTTGGCCCCGCGCGAAATGCGGAAGGTGCCGCGGATGGGGAAGCTTTCGGCCCGGATCGACAGGGTCAGGGATGCTGGAATGGCGGCGGCCATCGCTGTCTCCGATTAATTCTCCGGCGAAGAATCTATAACAGGTACAGGCACTTGTCGAAGGACAGCGGCATCGCAGCGCAGCAAGGCACCATTGCCATCGCGCCGATGCACCCCATGTGGTAGACCGTTTGGAAAACCGATACCGGCTGGCTCAGGACTTGGACCCAAGATGAATTTCAAGGACGCCTGGCGCGAATCACTGGCGATTTATCTGCTTCTCCTCTCCGATCCTGGTCGTGTTCTCCGGTTTGCCGGTGCGCCTGCCCTGGTCCTGGCAGTGCTGGGCGTCGCCCAGATGACGCGGTCGGGTGAAAGCGGCGGCAGCCTGCTGCTGTTCCTGTCGGTGCTGGGCATGATCTGGGGGCAGGGCCTGTGGACCGTGCGCTGGGGCCGCTTCCTGCTGCTGGGTGAGGACAAGGTGCAGTTCTGGGACATGCCGTTCGAACGCCGCATGTGGCGCACGGGCGGTATCCTGCTGTCCATGCTGCTGCTGTCGGGTCTGGCATCCATCCTGCCCGCCAGCATCATCATGACCCTGCTGGCCGGGCTGACGGGGCATGGCCTGGCGGAAAACCCGGCTGCCAACGATCCCGCCGCACTGGCCAGTGCGCTGCCCGACTGGTTTCACCTGCTGACATACCTGGTCATCCTGGGCATGACCTTGTGGCCGGTCGCCCGGCTGGGCCCCGCCATCGGGTCGGTCATCCAGGATGGGCGCTTCGTCCTGGGTGCCAGCTGGAAGGCGACGGCGCGCCTGGGCGGCCTGCCGCCGCTGATGGCGCTGGTGCTGGTCAACCTGCCCATCCAGGCGCCGGCCGCCATTCTGCTGATCCTGGGTATCCAGGCCGACAGTCTGCTGCTGGTGCTGATCGCCAATATCATCCTGTCCGTCACCCATCCGCTGGTGACGGCTACGACAGCCCTGCTGTGGACCCGCATCTATGGCGTGGCCATCGGCCCCTATCAGCCGCGCATCATCGTCCGGGATGAGGAATGATCAGCGTGCGGCAAGGGTCGGGCCGGTCGATGCGCTGAACCGCGCCATCGGGCCAGCGCACCTCTACCCTATCCACAATGCCAGCGCGGCCCAGGCCGAAATGGGCCACCGGTTCCATCTGGCAGAGATAGCCGGAGCCCGCGCAGATGGCCCGCATCTGCATCCGGTCACCCGACCATAGACGCACGACAGCGCCGCGCGCCGGCGCCCCCGCCGCCGTCAGGGGCCGCACACGCAGCCAGCTGTTGCCCCGCGGCTCCGCGATGAACAGCGACAGGGGCTGGGGCGCATGCTCGCCATGGGCGACCAGCAGTTCCAGCTGTCCGTCACCGTCCAGGTCGGCCACGGCGGCCCCGGTGCCCAGGCCGTGGGGCAGGGCGGCGTCGCCGATATCCAGCGCCACCCAGCGATCCTCCCGCCAGCCCAGCAGGCGGTTGGGCTCGCCCAGATTGTTGATGAAGATCTCTTCGTACCCGTCATTGTCGAAATCGGCGGCGATGACGGTGCGGGCGCGTGACGGATGGGCCAGTTCAGGTGGGGCGACATCGACGAATCCGCCGCCGGGATGTTGATGGAACAGCCGGTGCGGCCCGTCCCAGTTGGCCAGCATGATGTCGAAGGTGCCGTCGCCATCGACCAGCGCCACGCCGCGCGCCGGCTGGCCCGTATCGGCCAGACCCAGGGCATCGGCCAGTTCGGTGAAGGTGCCGTCGCCCTGGTTGCGGAAGAACAGATTGGGGCCGATCTCGTTGCCGGCGAAAATGTCCGGCCGGTCGCCCAGGATGGGGGCCGCCAGCAGTGACCGCCCGCCCGTGATGGCGTCCAGCCCCACCTCGTCCGCGCGGTCCAGGATGCGGCCGCGCGGCCCCATCTCGTAAAGCCGCATCGGGCCGCCATAATTGGCGACAATGAAGCCATAGCGGCCGGCGCCGGCCCGGTCGATGACGGCGATGCTGCGTCCGGCGAAGCGGTTGGCGACGGCGAAATTCTCCGGCAGGGCGAACAGATCGACCCAACGGTCGCCGAAACAGGCCAGCAGCCGGTCCGAAACCTGTTTGGGACCCGAATAGCCCTCGCTGTTCAGCAGATAGAGTTCCTCGCGCCCGTCGCCGTCGATATCACCGAAGGCCAGTCCGATGGCTTTGCGGCCGTCATCGGCCAGCGGTGGCGGGGTGATGTCGGCCAGACCCTGGCCCGTCCATTTCAGGACCCGGTTGGGTCCGCCATAGCCGGCCACCATGATTTCGTCCTGGCCATCGCCGTCGATATCAGCCACGGCCACGCCGTAATGCAGGGCTGGCTGATTACCCGCGATCAGGTTGGAGCATTCGATGAACATCCGGCCCCCGTTATGGCCGCGTTCCGGTGCGGAAGCGCATCCTTGAATAGACCGGACGGGGACAAGGGGCAAGCCGGCTGACTGTGACGTCTGCGTGGCCCCTGGCCGCGCGGGGAACGCCGTCATCCCGCCCGCCGGTCGCTACCCGCCCTGCGACGACAGGTCGCCGGCCGGCCCTGCCACAGCCGAAGGTCTGGCAGCGCAACCCTCGCGTTAAACTATGACGTTGCTTTGCACAATTGGCTTGTGTCAGATGACCAGATATCCAGGGGGAACTGGAAACGCGGTGGTGCAAGACCCAGGCTGTCGGCCTGATGGTGTTGCCCCCACGGAAACAGGGGACAAGATGAACGGTGCCAGCGTGCCGGGTGCAGGAAGCGGGTTCGGGAGAATCCTGGTTCTGTCGCTCTGCTTTGGGATGGTTGGATTGGACCGGTTTGTCATCAATCCGGTTTTCCCGGTCATCGCGCGCGATCTGGGACTGGGATACGGTGATATCGGGCTTATTTCCGCCGCCCTGGCATTGACCTGGGGCGGTGCTGCCATCGGCACAGGCCGGCTGGCCGACCGGTTTGGCGTGCGGGCGGTGCTGATCCCCGCCATGCTGGTCTTCTCCGCCCTGGCGGGGCTCACCGGCCTGGCGGTCGGCCTGGGCAGTCTGATCCTGATCCGGGCCCTGCTGGGGGCGGCAGAAGGCACCTTCATGCCTGCCGGCATTGTCGCGGCCACGCGGGCGTCCGCGCCCGGTCGCATCGGCGTCAATGTCGGGCTGCTGCATCTGTGCATGGGGCTGTTCGGTCTGGCGCTGGCGCCGGTGCTGGCGACGCGGCTCCTGGACGTGCTGCCCTCCTGGCGTTGGATATTCGTCATCGCCGCACTGCCGGGGCCGCTGCTGGCCTTTGCCCTTTCGCGCCTGCTGAAGGCCGATCGTCCCGTTCCCCACCCGACGGCAGCCGGCCCCGGTGCCTGGGGGGCCGTGCTGCGGTTGCGCAATGTCCGGGCCTCCGCCATGGCCATGGGCTGCTGGCTGGCCGGTGTCACGACGATGGGCGCCTTCCTGCCCAGCTATCTGACCGACCACCTGCATCTGCCGCTGGATCAGATGGGGATCGTGCTGTCCGGCCAGGGACTGGGCGGGCTTCTGGGCATGACGCTGGTGCCGGCGCTGGGGGACCGGCTGGGCCATCGGCGCGTCCTGGTGGCGGCCACCTGTGTGAAGGTGCTGCTGCTGGCCCTGTTCATGGTCGTTCCGGGGGACGTGCCAATGCTGTTCGCTCTGCTGCTGGTCATCGGCATGGCGGGGGCAGGGGCGACGGCGCTGACCGTCGGCCCGCTGACTGCTGCGGCGGTGTCGCCGGCCCTGGCAACCACGGCCACGGGGCTGGTGGTGGGGGTAGGGGAAATTGTGGGCGGCGCGCTGGCCCCGGCACTGGCGGGGGCGCTGGCCGCAGCTGTCGGCATTGCCATCGTTCCCCGCTTCGCCATTGCCGCCAGCCTGCTGGGTCTGGCGGCCCTGCTGCTGGCGCCGCGAGGGCCGGACCATGGATGATGGACTGTTGTCCACGCCGGGATGGCGCCGGCTGCTGCGTCTGGCCGGCGGATCTGCGGCGCCCGAGCTGCTGTCCGGTCTGACGGAGGCAGGATGGGCGGACTTCCTGCGGCAATGCAACCAGCATTGGCTGACGCCCCTGGCCTACCAGGTGCTGCGCGATGCCGGGGCGCGGCCATCGGTGCCGTCCGCGATCTGGCGCGGCTTCAGACGGGCCTATCTGCTGTCGCGCCGTCGTACCCTGCGATCCGACAGGCTGGCCCTGCCGCTGCTGTCAGGACTGCGGGAGGCCGGGGTGCCGGTGATCCTGCTGAAGGGCATGCATCTGTCCAATCAGATCTACACCGATCCGGCGACGCGTCCGATGATGGATATCGACCTGCTGGTCCGTCGTGAGGACCTGGCTGCGACGGTACGCGTCGTGGAGGCGCTGGGTTACAGCCAGGACCCGGGGGTGCTGCCCTTCCCCGTGAAGCCCTGGAAGCATGCGCGGGAGGATTGCCACCACCTGTCGCCCTTCTTCCACCCGGCCGGGCCGCCCATCGAGATCCACCATGATCTGGAGGTTCCGGCCGTCATGCCCGACATCGATCTGGATGGCGTGTGGCAGCGGGCACAGCCGCTGGCTGTCGGTGGCACGGGGGCTTTGGCTCTGGCACCGGAGGATGCGCTGCTGCATCTCTGCCTGCATGCGGCGGCCCACCACGAGTTCGGATTGAAACTGCTGAACCTTGCCGACATTCCCAGGGCCCTGGACCGGTGGCGGGACCGCATCGACTGGCCCGCCTTCTGGAACCGTGCCCGCCAATGGGGGGCGGAGCGATCGGCCATCATCACCCTGGCCATGGTGGCCGACAGGCTGGGCTGTACGCTGCCCGACGCCGCGGCTCGGCCCATCCGGGCGCAGGAAAAGGAATTGGCGGGGCTGATGGACATTGCTGAGCAGCAGATGCGGTTGAAGGCGGCCACCCTGGCGCGGCGGCGGCTGAAGCATGGCCGCCCCCTGCATCCCCTGCCGGAACAGTCCGTCGCCCTGACCAAGCTGGCGCGGATACCCACCTGGCGCGGCAGGCTGGGCCTGATCCTGCGCCGCGCCTTCGTGCCGCGGATCGAACTGGCCCACTGGGCCGGCGTGCAGGGCCAGCCCGTCTGGCTGCCCATGCTGTATCCGGCCTATCTGGCCGCCTTTGTCGGGCGGCACGGGCGGCGTGCCCTGATGCGGATGGCCGGACCGCGCGGCCCGGCATCGGAGACCCTGCCGCCCGCGGCGGAGGCCGATCGTCGGCGCCTGGCCGTCTGGCTGCGGGCAGGGTGAGGGGGATGGCGATCGACCTTGCCCCTGCGTCCGTGGGATGGCGCGTCCTCTACACCCCTGGACCTGTTGCTGTGGAAATCATCGGTGATGATCCCGCCGATGGTGACTGGCTGGCCGAATTCCTGCCACCCTGGTGCGATGCTGCAGCATCGTCGCCTGATGCGGTGCGCGTGTCCATGCGGCGGTCGGCAGACATGCTGGCGGCGGTGCAGGGGCAATGGAGCGCCCGCCGGGCGGCGGGCCAGACCTTGCCCCCGGCCCCCTGCATCCGGTTGGACAGCCGGACGGTGGCACTTCCCGGCTGGCAGGACGGGGACGACCGGTGGCTGCTGGACCCGGTGACGGAGAGCTTTATCAGGATCGGCCCGGCGGGAGCGGAACTGGTGGCCGCACCGGGTGACGGGCGGGCAAGGCTGGCGCTGCTGGCCCTGGTCCGGGAAATCCTGACCGCCGGGATCGCGATGCGGCGGCCGGTGGTGGACCTGCATGCCGCGGCCTGCGCGCGCGACGGATGGGCCCTGGCCATTGCCGGCCGCAAGGAGGCGGGGAAAACCTCGCTGCTGTGCCATCTGCTGATGGCGGGCGGGGTTGCGCATATGTCCAACGACCGGGTCTTTGTGGAGCCGGCCAGAGATGGGACCATGGCCAGCGGCATCCCGACCGTCACTTCCATCCGCCCCGGTACCGTCCAGACCTTTCCGCAGGTGCTGGCGCGGGCGGAGGAATTCCCGGCCGCGGCCCGGTTCGATGCGGAGGCGCCGGTGGGGGATGCGGCACCGCTGATGCTGACCCCGGCGCGCTTTGCCGGCCGGCTGGGCGTGGCACGGCTGGGCCGGGCGCCGCTGCGCGCCATCCTGCTGCCCGAAATTACGCCCGGTATCGATGGCTGGCAGGTGGAGCGGGTGCCGCCGGCCCTGGCCCCGGCGATGCTGCGGCCCTGCCTTTATGGCCCCTCGGCGGACCGGGAGCGGTCGACCCTGTTTTCCAGCCTGTCGGGGGTGCCCGTGGCGGGAGGGCCATCCATGGGGGATCGGCTGGCGCTGCTGACATCGCGCGTGGCCGTCTACCGCTGTCGGCTGGGTCCGCAGGCCTATGCGCGACCGGCCGTGGAACTGTGGCAGGCGCTGGGATGGACGGGAGGGGCGGCATGACAGTGACGGCCGCCGATGATATCGCCCGGGCCGTCGCTGCCTTCGGCCGACGGGTGCAGCATATCGAGCCGCTGCGCCCCGGCGTCGGTCTGGTGCGGCCCGCCGGGGCCTTCCGCGTGGAACTGGCGGGGGGCGGCTGCCTGAAGGCCAGACGTTTCGGGGAGGAAGCGGTGGCGCAGCGCCAGCAACTGCTGCGCGCCGGCCTGCCCGACGATTTCGCGCCCGTGCTGGCCCGATATGGTGCCGTGCTGCTGGAAGCCTGGGTCGACGGGCAGGTGCTGGACGATGCTGCCGCCAATGCCGACCGGGTGGGGCAGGCGGCGGCGGTGCTGGCCCGACTGCACGCGGTGGGCCAGGCCGGGGATATGGACCTGCCCTTCATGGGGGATCTGTCCGGCTTGTGGCGCGACGTGCGGGCGGCGCTTGGCGCGCTTCAGGAAGGTGGGTTGCTGCCGGCGCCCGTGGTGGCGGCCCTGTGTGATCGCCTGGACGCGGAGGCGCCGGCAAGCGGGGCCCTGATCCTGGCCCATACGGATTTCTGCGGCGAGAACATGGTGATCGACCTGACGGGAGCCCTGAAGGTCATCGACAACGAGCATTTCCGTCCCGGTCCGGCCGGCATGGACCTGGCGCGCTGCTGGTACCGCTGGGGCTGGCATGACTGCGCCCGCCATCCCTGGCAGTGGGATCATTTTCGCGACGCTTATCTGGCGGCGGGCGGCGACGTGGCGGCCTTCCGGCACGAAGCCTGCTTTCGCATCGCGGCCGCCACCATCAGCGCCGGGCTGCGCCACGGTCTGGGCCCGACGGCCCTGGCGGCCCCCCTTCAATGCCTGCGCGCCCTGGCATGACCACCCTTCCATCCCCGAGAGCTGACCGGATGAACACGCGCCGCACCATTGTCGCCTTCGTCTTCCCCGGACAGGGGCATCTCAACCGCATGCTGCCCGTGGTTTCCGGGCTGTGCGGGCGGGGGATCCAGGTGGTGTTCTATGCCCCGGAACCCGCCCGCCCCTTCGTCGAGCGCACGGGTGCGCAATTTCGCGACATTTTCGGCGGCCGACCCATGGAGGTGCCGGATGACGCGTCCACGCCGCTGCCCGTCCGCTGTGTCAGCTTCGCAGGATATTGGGGCGACCAGCTGACGCAGGAGGTGGCGGCGCTGAACCCCGCCCTGATCCTGCATGACAGTTTCGCCCTGGTCGCCCGGGTGGTCGGCCATCATCTGAAGATCCCCCGCGTCGCCATGCGGGCCGGCCATAACCAGCGGATGAAGATGATGATGGCGGAAGGCCGCGTCCGCGAGCCGGTCCACATCGCGCCGGCATGCGAAAGCGCTGTCGCGGCGCTGCGGGAACGCCACGGCATTCCTGATGCCACGCCCTTCTCCTTTCTGGCCGATGACCCGGACGTCGATCTCAACATCGTTTCCGAGCCGCCGGAATTCCTGCCGTCAGACGCGCTGGAGGGGCTGGAGCCCGTTGAATTCTTCGGTTCCTGCTGGCCCGAAGGGGAGGGGCTGATCCCCGAGTTGCCCGATCCGTTCGGGCCGGATGCCGGGAACGACCTGCGCGTCTATGTCGGCTTTGGCGGGACGGCCTGGATGATCTGTCCTGATCAGGCTTTGGCAAGGCTGGAAGCGCTGGCCGATGGTATCGCGGGCCAGGCCGGGGTGCGTGGCCTGATCAGCCTGGGAGGCCCCATGGGGCCGGGGGCCGCGGAACGTCTGACGCGTCCCAATGTCCGGGTGGAGACGTTTGTGAACCAGACCGGCATATTGCGTCACGCCGACCTGTTCGTCACCCATCACGGCCTGAATTCCACGCATGAGGCCGTGTTCAGTGGCGTGCCCATGATCTCCTGTCCCCTGTTCGGGGACCAGCCGGGCATGGCGGCGCGCTGCGTGGAACTGGGTCTTGCGTTGCCGTTGGTGATGCCCAGCGAGCCGTTGACGGCGGCGGATGTCCGCCGGGTCCTGGACCAAGCCAGGGCCGACCTGCCGGCGTTGCGTGCCCGCGTCGCCCAGGCCCGGGAATGGGAGCGGGCGGTCATGGCGCGGCGTCCCGCCGTGCTGGATCGCATTATCGAGATGATGCGGTAGGGACTGTCACAATCCCCATATATTGTGTGTCCTGTTGATTCTGCTCCGCGTCATCCCCCGTCACCCCGTTTCCTGGCCCGCCAAGGCAGGCGGGCCGCCATTATCCCTGTGTCGACCCCACCGGAGCGGCCGGCCTGTCGCCGCTTTCCGCATCCGTCAAGCATCGCCGGACGCATGGCCCGGCTGCGTTGGCCCGCACCCTTGGAATGGCTGGGGTCAAGCCTATTCATGATGGACAGGGCGGAAATTTCTGCCTTGTGGCGGGGGCGGGATTTGGTACGATCCGGGCCTCAGCCAACAAGATGTTGTGTTCTGTGGATATTTATCCACAGGTGGGGCACTGGGGAAAACGGGGATAAGTCATGCGTGATGGCGAAGTGAATGAGTGGACGCCGCAGGCGGGCGACGTGTTCGGTCAGATCCAGATGCCCAAGCATCCGGCGGTCACTGTGGACCGTTCGCGCGACGAATTGCTGACCACGTTCGGCAAGGCGACGCTGGACGACCGTTATCTGATGCCCGGCGAGTCCTATCAGGATCTTTTTGCCCGCGTCGCCAGCTACTATGCCGACGATCATGCGCATGCCCAGCGCCTTTATGACTATATCTCCCGGCTGTGGTTCATGCCGGCCACGCCCGTGCTGTCCAATGGCGGCACCAGCCGCGGCCTGCCCATCTCCTGCTTCCTGAACGAAGCCAGCGACAGCCTGGAAGGCATTGTCGGCCTGTGGAATGAGAATGTGTGGCTGGCCGCCAAGGGCGGCGGCATCGGTTCCTACTGGGGCAATCTGCGCTCCATCGGCGAACAGGTGAAGGACAGCGGCAAGACCAGCGGCGTCATCCCCTTCATCCGCGTCATGGACAGTCTGACGCTGGCCATTTCCCAGGGCAGCCTGCGTCGCGGTTCGGCGGCTTGCTACCTGCCGGTCTCCCATCCGGAGATCGAGGAATTTATCGAGATGCGCCGCCCCACCGGCGGTGACCCCAACCGCAAGGCGCTGAACCTGCATCATGGCATCGCCATCCCCGATGCCTTCATGCGCGCGGTTGAGGCGGACGAGGAATGGGCCCTGACCAGCCCCAAGGATGGCAAGATCCTGCGCCGCGTCAAGGCGCGCGACCTGTGGATCCGCATCCTGACGGCCCGCATGGAAACGGGTGAGCCCTATCTGCTGTTCATCGACCATGTGAACCGCGCCATCCCGGAACATCACAAGCTGGCCGGCCTGACGGTGAAGATGTCCAACCTGTGCAGCGAGATCACGCTGCCCACCGGTCTGGACCCCTGGGGCAAGCAGCGCACGGCCGTCTGCTGCCTGTCCTCGCTGAACCTGGAAAATTTCCTGGAATGGCAGGACCATCCCACCTTCATCGAGGACACGCTGCGTTTCCTGGACAATGTCATGACGGACTTCATCCAGAAGGCTCCGGATGACATGACGCGGGCCAAGTACTCGGCCATGCGCGAGCGGTCGGTGGGTCTGGGCGTCATGGGCTTCCACAGCTTCCTGCAAAGCCAGATGATCCCGATCGAAGGCGTCATGGCCAAGGTCTGGAACAAGCGCATGTTCGCCCATATCAAGCGTCATGCCGATGCTGCGTCGGTCAAGCTGGCGCATGAGCGAGGGGCGTGCCCGGATGCCGCCGAATATGGCGTCATGGAGCGTTTCTCCAACAAGATCGCCATCGCGCCGACGGCCAGCATCTCCATCATCACCGGTGGTGCTTCGCCCGGGATCGAGCCGGTGGCCGCTAACGCCTATACCCACAAGACGCTGTCGGGCAGCCATTCGGTGCGCAACCCGTACCTGGAAAAGCTGCTGGCGGAAAAGGGCCGCAACGACGAGGACACCTGGTCGGAAATCACCCTGAACAGCGGTTCCGTCCAGCATCTGGATTTCCTGACCCAGGACGAGAAGGACGTTTTCAAGACGGCTTTCGAACTGGATCAGCGCTGGCTGATCGAACATGCCGCCGACCGTACCCCGTTCGTCTGCCAGAGCCAGTCGCTGAACGTCTTCCTGCCGGCCGACGTGCATAAGCGCGATCTGCACCAGATCCATATGATGGCCTGGAAGAAAGGCGTGAAGAGCCTGTATTACCTGCGCTCCATGTCGGTGCAGCGCGCCGAGAGCAACGCCACCAAGGAGATCGGCCGCGCCAAGCCGGCACCGGCGGTGGAAACGAACAAGTACGAGGAATGCCTCGCCTGCCAGTAAGCAGGTCCAGTCCAAAAAGGCCGCCATCGGGAACCCGGTGGCGGCCTTTTTTTCCGTCCAGCGTGGGGGAGGGTTAAGGGCTTGTGCCCTTCACGCGGTCCATCACCTCTGCGAAGGTGGCGACCCAGATTTCGTCCCGATGGGCGGCCAGATAATCCACGAGCTGCTGATGCGCCTGGGCGGTGACGATGGAATAGTCGCCGCCCAGGCCATGGAAGCCGATGACGCCAAGCCCGCCCTGCTTGCGGATGTCTTCGACATAGGCGATCAGGTCGGCACCCGTCACCGTGTCGGGGAAGAAGGTGGAGGGCACGTAATAGGGATCGAGCTTGTCCGGACTGGCTGCCGGTGGGGCGATGCCGCGGGCATAGCGCACCAGCCCCGAAGCCCGCAGCGCATCCACATAATCCTTGCCGCCCACCTGTCTTTGCCCGCAGGGCATGGCGTAGGTCCGGTCCGTTTTTCCGTCGATGGCGTAGAGCAAGGTGTTCTGCACCTTGATCTCCGTCAGCAGGTCGGCGATGTCGTAAGATTCGGTGGTCTGGTGATCGGACATCTTGAAGGTGCCGCGTGCGCAAGGATGGAAAACCGTATGGTTTGCCAGCTCATGCCCGTTCACGGCGGCGGCGCGCCAGCGTGGCACCAGTTTCTGATCGAAAATCGCAGACATGAAGAAGGTCCCCTTCAGGCCTGCGGCATCAAGCTGCGGAATAGCGACGTCCAGTTGCGATGCCAGTGAGTCGTCATAGGTCAGGACGATGGCGGCCTGCCGCCCACCCGGCCAGTTCCAGCCCGTAGCCGCAGCAACGGGGCCGATCCCAAGCGCCAGTGCCATGAAGGCGATGACCAGCCGCATATCCCATCCCCATGTCAGAAGACGCGGTAATTAATCAATATTCGCCCGAAATGACAATTACTCCGCGTCGGCAGACGGCAGACGGCAGGCGGCAGGCGGGGTCCGGGGCGCTCGCAGGCGCGCGACGACCGGGATAGGCCCCGTCCGTGCAAGGGCAATTGTTCCCTGTTCGGACCGACCTCATGCGCTCAACTGCTGCCCTTACGGCCCTGCTGCTGCTGTCCGCCTGTTCTTCCCATGCCGATGGGCCGCCGGGCGGTCCGGGCGGGGGGCGTCCCATGGGCGGGCGCGTGCCTTTGACGCTGGCTGGCGAAATGCTGGGCCGCATGGCGCCGGACGAGGATGCCTATGCGGCTGCCGTTGTGGAATGGGCCAAGGGCGTCGACACCAATCATGACGGCTTTATTTCCGCCGACGAATTGAAGGTGGATGTGGCCCGGTTCCATGCCCTGGTCGACACGGACAAGGATGGCACCATCAATGCCCGCGAGCTGGGCGATTACCGGTTGGCCCGACAGGCCGCCCTGCGCGGCGGCGGCAAGGGCCAGCGCCCGGATGGTCCGCCCCCCGATGGGCCCGAGGGCGGGGGGGATCGGCCGGCGCCCCCGCCCGACGGTGGCGGTGAAGGGCCGCCGCCTGGCGAGCGCGGCGGGCGGGGTCCCGGTGGCGGCGGCCCTGCTGGCGGCATGGGCGGTGGTGCGGGCGAGGACAAGGTGATGTCCGCCGACCGCAACCTGGATTTCCGGGTGACGCTGGAGGAATTGCAGGGCCTGGCGCTGGAACGGCTGCGCGCCACCGATGCCGACAAGGATGGCCGCGTCAGCCTGGAGGAGATCCGCGCGGGCGCCATCATCGCCTATAATGAGCGACCGGCCCGCATGGGTGGCCGGCGTCAAGGCGGCGGTGGTGGTCCGGGCGGTGGTGGCGGCCCGGGCGGTGGTGGCGGGCCGCCGCGCGGTTGATCGCACGACCAACTTCCGCCTTTTTCAGTTGGCACCGTACCGGCGGCCCCTTACACCAGACGGGGCCTTGTCCGGAACGGAGCTTTCCATGCGCGTGATGACCAGGGCGGGGGTCTGCCTGCTCCTCTCGGCGACCCTGCTGCCCCTGGCGGGGTGTGGCGGTAACGATCCGCGTCTGCCCGGCATCCGCTACACCCCCGTCAGCCCGCTGGGCGAGCCGCTGGGCCGCCCGTCGCGTGAGGCGGAGACCTATCGTGCCGCCATGCGCGACTGGTTTGCCCGCGCCGACACCAATCATGATGGCAAACTGTCGCCTGCCGAGATGGCCGCGGAGGCGGACCGCGTTTTCCCGTTTTATGATCTCAACCATGACGGGTTCGTCACTTCGGCGGAGTTGACGCTGTATCGCGTCAATTCACCCTTCCACGAGGCGCCGCCCGACAATGGCAGGCGGCTGCGTCCCGGCCGCATCGACATGACGCCGGACGAGGCGGCGACCGTCCAGAACAATGGCAAGGGCCGGCCGCAATATCGCATCGGCATCGATCCCGTCATGTCGGCCGATGCCAATGCCGATTTCCGGGTGACGCCAGACGAATTGCGGGCCGAGGCCCTGCGCCGTCACACGATCATGGATGAAAACCATGACGGACAGATCAGCCTGTCGGAATTCATGGAGATGGCGGAAGGGCCGATGAAGGCCTGGTCTGTCCAATAGTGATAGGCTAAGTCCCTGGCATCTCTTTTGCTTTTGCGCCCCCTATCCATCGGCATAGGGGGTTGTCATGCCAGAATTCGGTCTGTTCATCGTCCGTCCACCCAAGGGGGTCGCCACCGTCGCGGCCATCCACCCGTCCCGCGCGGTGGACGCCCGCGAAACCCTGAAGCGGCTGCGCACCAGCGGTTTCCATGTTGCACCCCTGTCCAAGGCGTCTGTTCCATCCCTGGAACCGGAAGGGGCCCGCATCCAGCTGCAGGGCCTGGTCAACGGCATGTTTGAACAGGCCCCCTATCGGCCCGCCGTCTCCATGGTCTGGTGATGCGTTGCAATCAGCAACGCTATTGCTGATTGCAACGATCAATCCCAACCTAGACGTGCATGGTCGATGAACCGCGCCAGGGCGGCCGTCATCACGGCGTCACGCCGATGGATAAGCTGCGTCGGGGCCACTGACCAGGGATGGGGTACTGCATGCACGGCCAGGGCGCCGCGCTGCGGCGAACGTTCCACCGCGGCCAGCGGCAGCAGTGAGATGCCGATGCCGGCCGCCACGCCGCCGATGATGCCTTCCAACGTGCCGAATTCCTGCAACCGCGCCTGTCGTGCGCCCAGGCTGGCCAGCAACCCCTCCAGCCGCTCTCGATAGGCGCAGCCGCGCCGGAAGCACAGGGCCGACAGGCCCGGACGCGCCATCGCCTGCGGCCAGTCGACGCCCGCCGCCGTCACCATCACCATATGTTCGGTCCCGACATCGGCGCAGACCAGATCGGGATGGTCGATGGGGCCGCCAACCAGGGCCGCATCCAGGCGATAGGACAGCACCTCCTCCACCATCGCCCCCGTCGATCCCGTGCGCAGGCTGAGTTCGACATCAGGAAAGGCGGCGTGATAGGCGGCCAGCACGGGCGGCAGGCGGCAGGCCGCCGTCGTTTCCATGCTGCCGATGGCCAGTTGCCCGCCGGGCCGGTCCGGATTAAGCAGGTCCCGCAGGCTGTCACGCGCCGCGCGCAGGGCCGCCGTCACCTGCCGGGCATGGGGCAGCAGCCGTTCCCCCGCCCGCGTCGGCACCACGCCCCTGCCGTTGCGGTGGAACAGCGGCATGCCCAGGGCCCCTTCCAGCGCCCGGATACGTGCCGTGACATTGGACTGGACACAATTCAGCCGCCGCGCCGCCGCCGTCACCCCGCCTTCTTCCACCACGGCCAGAAAGAAGGCCAGATCCGTGCTGTCCATGGCGCAATCCATCAATAATAAAGATTTCAAGTATCCTGATATTTCATTTTTCATGATGTCAATCCCGTGCCAACGTGGTGGCGATCACAAAGGGGCGACGCGCATGCGCGATACCTATCGGCTGGCGATGGTGGGGTTGGCGGGCACGCTGCTGGGCGTGGGCCTGGGCCGTTTCGCCTATACGCCGCTGCTGCCGGCCCTGGTGGGCGAAGGCTGGGTCGATGCCACGGGCGGCGCCCTGCTGGGGGCGGCCAACCTGACGGGATATCTGCTGGGGGCCGTCAGTGCGGCCTGGGTGGGGCGGACCCTGGGGGCCGTGCGGGTCCTGCGCGCGGCCATGCTGATGGTGGCCCTGTCGCTGCTGGCCTGCGCCTGGAACGGCGGCATGGTCTGGCTGGGCTTCTGGCGGCTGCTGGCCGGGGTGGGCGGGGCCATGCTGATGATCCTGGCCGCCCCTGTGCTGATGGCCATGGTGCCGGTGGAGCGTAAGCCGCTGGTGGCCGGCATCGTCTTTTCCGGCCTGGGGGCCGGGGTGATCATCAGCGGCACGGCGCTGCCCTGGCTGGCGGGCCATGGCGTTGCAACGGCCTGGGCCGGGATCGGGGTGTTTTCCCTGCTGCTGACGGTGCATTTCTGGCGGCGCTGGCCGTCGGCCCCGCATCTGACGGCCGTGGCGGCACCGGGGCGGCAATCGGCGGCGCTGTGGCTGTTCACCGCCGCCTATGCCAGCGACGGCATGGGCTTTGTCCCGCACACGCTGTTCCTTTCCGATTACGTCGCCCGCGGGCTGGGGCAGGGGCTGTCCATGGGCGGGGTCTACTGGTTCATTTTCGGGGTTGGCGCCCTGGTCGGGCCTGTGCTGGTGGCGCGGATCGCCGGCCTGCTGGGCTTCACGGCGGCGCTGACGCTGGCGCTGGGCGTGAAGGCGATGGCGGTGGCCCTGCCGCTGCTATCCTCGGCCCCGCTGCCGCTGGGCCTGTCCGCCCTGGTCGTCGGGGCGCTGACACCGGGATGTGTGGCCCTGGCATCCGGTGTGGCGGGACAATTGGCGGGGGCGGCGGGGCATACCGCGTCCTGGGCCCGGATGACGGGGTTTTTCGCATTGATGCAGGCCGGCGGTGGCTATGCCCTGTCGGCACTGTTCGCGGCCACGGGCGCGCATCGGTCGCTGTTCGCCCTGGGGGCTTTGGTTCTGATGCTGGGAACGCTGGCGGGGCTGGCCGGCCTTGCCCGAACAAGAAGGATGCAATCATGAAACTCTACATCGCCAAGACCTCCCCCTATGCCCGCAAGGTGGCAGCCCTGGTGCATGAGAAGGGGACGGAAGCGCTGGACCGCGTTGCCATCATCACGGTCGATCCCTGGATCGACCCGGCCGACCTGCAGGCGGCGGCCCCGTCCGGCAAGGTGCCGGCCCTGGTCACGGATGACGGCTGGTCCCTGGGGGAAAGCTGGGCCATCGCCGATTATCTGGATACGGTTCTGCCCGGCCGCCGGCTGCTGCCGGCCGAAGGGCCCGCGCGCTGGCGGGCGCTGCGCCTGTCCGCCCTGGCCCATGGCTTGATGGATGCAGCCTTCAGTGCCGTGGTCGAGGGGCGGCGGCCGGCGGGTGAACAGTCCCCCGGCTGGGTGGCGCGGCAGAAGGCGGCCATTGCGCGCAGCCTGCCGGTCCTGGAAGGGGCTATGGCAGATCTGGAAGCCGAGGGGTTCGGGCTGGGGGGCCTTTCCGTGGCCGTAGCGCTGGACTATCTTGATTTCCGGCATGATTCGATCGACTGGCGCCAGGGCTGCCCGCTGCTGGCCGACTGGTGCGCCGGTATATCCGGACGCCCAAGCTTACGCGCGACGGATCCGCGTTGAGCGCCTAATACCATGTCGCGGTGATCGCAGCCGATCACCGGGCTTCAATCGCCAGCGCCGCCATAACAATTCCCGATGATCCCGGCTCATCGGGAATTGTTATAAGATGGGGCATCGGCCGATCCGGAGAGTGCCTATGCCCCGCTTTCTTCCGCTTCTCGCCCTGCTTGTTGTCTGCTGGCCGGCCTCGGCTGCCGAAACGGTGGCCGATGATCTGGCCTGGCTGTCCGGCCAGTGGCTGGGCACTATGAACGGCAACCGCATTGAGGAGCATTACATGCGCCCGGCGGCCGGAATCATCGTTGGTATGAGCCGAAGCTTGCGAACAGGCCGGCCACCGGAAGTGGAGTTCATCCGCATAGCGCCCGATGCGACGGGGCGCCTTGCCTACCATGCCCACCCCATGGGACAGGCGCCCGCTGTCTTTCCGTTGGTGGAGGCGTCGCCTGATCTGGCGGTCTTCGCCAACCCCGCCCATGATTTCCCGCAGGTGATCCGCTATCGCCGCATCGGCGACACCCTGACCGCCACGATTGAGGGGCCGGGAAAAGATGGCGCAACCCGGCGGTTCAGTTGGTCGTGGACGCTGGCTGGTCCGGCCCCCTGACGGCCCATGTCGAGACTTTTCCTGCTGTTTCGCCGAAATCTTCGGGATAGCTTCGATGGAGGCGACGAACCCCCGATAAAGGCGTAACATGGTTAAAACAAAGCAAAACCAAAGGGAGGGTGTTCATGTCTCGCCTCTTTGCCGTCTTGTTCTTCGTTTTGACCCTGTTGGCTCCCACACAATCACACGCGGCCGATGATCCGCTGAAGCAGCTGGCCTGGCTGTCGGGCCAATGGGCGGGGCGGGAGGGAAATGCCCGCACCGAACAGCATTTCATGAAGCCGGCCGGCGGCGTCATGCTGGGCATGCGTCGCAGCCTGTCCACCAGCCGCGGCACCGACACTGAATTCATCCGCATCGTCGTCGAAGCCGATGGCAGCGTGGTCTATTACGGCCAGCCGCTGGGTCTTGCGAATGTCATGCCCTTCAAGCTGGCGGAGAGCGGGCCCAACACGGCCACCTTCGTCAATACCAGCATCGATTATCCGCAGCGCGTCGTCTTCAACCGCTATGGCGGGGTGATGGTGGTCGCCCTGGAGGGACCGGATGGCCATGGCGGTGTGCGCCGCTTCGGCTGGACCTGGAAACGGGCCGGCGACGCGCCCTGATTTTTTTAAGCCCCCATGTCACACGCGGTCATGGCGTCT
Source organism: Niveispirillum sp. FG148 (assembly GCF_057809655.1). Lineage (NCBI taxonomy): Bacteria > Pseudomonadati > Pseudomonadota > Alphaproteobacteria > Rhodospirillales > Azospirillaceae > Niveispirillum > Niveispirillum sp. FG148. The sequence goes on along the minus strand of NZ_JBMDKJ010000003.1, from coordinate 345,138 downwards.
CGTCCTGGTATTCGAAGCCCCCGATGCGGGGGTCCCGATGACACCCATGATGGAGACGACCCATGACCGCGCGTTTGAATTTCCATGCTGCCGCCCCCGACCTGATGCGCCCGCTGCTGGATATCAGCGCCAAGGTGGCGGATTGCGGGCTGGAGTTCAGCCTGCTGGAACTGGTGAAGACCCGCGCCTCGCAGATCAACCGCTGTGCCTTCTGCCTGCATATGCATACAAGTGACGCCCGCGCGGCCGGGGAGACGGAAGAACGGCTTTATCTGCTGGACGCCTGGCGGGAAAGCAGCCTCTATACCGATCGCGAGCGTGCCGCCCTGGCCTGGACCGAGGCCCTGACCGACATCGCCCATAGCGGCGCATCGGATGCGGATTACGCCCTGTTGCAGGCGCATTTCACCGCAGAGGAGCAGGTGAAGCTGACCATGGCCATTGGGATCATCAATGTCTGGAACCGCTTCGCCGTCGGGTTCCGCGCCCCGCATCCCAAGGCCAAGGTCCGTGTCAGCGCGGCCTGAGCCCGAGGCGCTGAGCCTGTTCAACGCCCTGCGGCCCCGGCTGTCCCGCATCGCCTATCGCATGCTGGGCTCCGTGGCCGAGGCCGAGGACATGGTGCAGGAGGCCTGGCTGCGCTGGGCCGGGGTGGATCATGCCGGGGTCAAGGATGCGGAGGCCTATCTGGTCCGGCTGGTCAGCCGGCTGTGCCTGGACCAGATGAAATCCGCCCGCGCCCGGCATGAAGCCTATATCGGCCCCTGGCTGCCCGAACCCTTCATCGATCCGGATGCCGGGCGGGAGGAGGCGGAGGAGGTGACCATGGCCCTGATGCTGGCCCTGGAGCGGCTGTCGCCGCTGGAACGCGCTGCCTTCCTGCTGCATGACGTGTTCGGCCAGCCATTCGACGCGGTGGCTGCCGCCCTGGATCGGGACGAGGCGGCATGCCGGCAATTGGCGTCGCGCGCCCGCACCCATGTGCGTGGCGCCCGCCCGCGCTTTCCCGTGGCACCCGACCGGGGGCGGGAAATCGCCGATGCCTTCCTGGCCGCCGCGCATAATGGCGATGTGGTGGGCCTAAGCGGGCTGCTGGCGGCCGACGCTGTGTTGTACACCGATGGCGGCAGCCATCGCCGCGCCGCCGTGAACCCGATCTTCAGCCAGGACAAGATCGTCCGCTTCTTTGCCGGCATCGCCGCCAAGCGCGATTTGCAGATGCCGCAGGTCCTGTGGCGCGGGATGATCGATGGGCTGCCCGGCTATGTCAGCGTCGGCACGGATGGGGTGCTGCAAAGCACGGCCTTGCTCATTGATGGCGACGCGGTGGTCGCCATCTATATCACCCGCAACCCGGACAAGCTGCGCCACCTGGAAGGGGTGGTGGGGCGGGCGTGACTGGGATCAGCCGAAGCGACCGGTGACATAGTCCCCCGTCCGCTGCTGTCGCGGGGCCGTGAAAATTTCATCCGTGCTGGCGAATTCCACCAGTTCGCCCAGATGCATGAAGGCCGTCCAGTCGCTGATGCGGGCGGCCTGCTGCATATTGTGGGTGACGATGGCGATGGTGTAATCGGCTTTCAACTCGCTGATCAGATCCTCGCATTTGGCGGTGGAGATCGGGTCCAGGGCGCTGGTCGGCTCGTCCAGCAGCAGGATGGCCGGCCTTGTGGCGATGGCGCGGGCGATGCACAGGCGCTGCTGCTGTCCGCCCGACAGGGACAGGCCGGACTGGTGCAGCTTGTCCTTCACCTCTTCCCACAGGGCGGCCGCGCGCAGGGCCTGTTCGACCCGCTTTTCCAGGCTGGCCTTGTCCAGCCGTTCATACAGCTTGATCCCGAAGGCGACATTGTCGTGGATCGACATGGGGAAGGGGGTGGGCTTCTGGAACACCATGCCGATGCGGGCGCGCAGCAGGTTCACATCCTGACGCGGCGACAGGATGTCCTGCCCGTCCAGCAGCACCTGCCCCGTGGCGCGCTGGCCGGGGTAAAGATCGTAGATGCGGTTCAAGACGCGCAGCAGGGTCGATTTGCCCGATCCCGATGCGCCGATGAAGGCGGTCACCTGCCGTTCGCGCAGGGAAAGGCTGATGTCCCGCAGCGCGTGGAAGGGGCCGTAGTGGAAATCCAGGCTGCGGATTTCCAGCTTGGCCGGGGCGTCGGTGGCGATGGTCGCCGCGCTGTCCGGCAGGGCGGCGGCAAGCGGCAGGCTGAAATCGGTCATCACTGTTTTCCTTTGCTGGCGCCGGACAGAATTCGGGCCAGGATGTTGAGCGCCAGGATCGCCGCCGTGATCAGCAGCGCCCCTGCCCAGGCCAGCCGCTGCCAGCCCTCATAGGGGCTGAGCGCGAACTGGAAGATGGTGACGGGAAGGTTGGCCATCGGCGCGTTCAGGTCGGTCGACCAGAACTGGTTGTTGAGTGCGGTGAACAGCAGGGGGGCCGTCTCCCCGCTGATGCGGGCAAAGGCCAGCAGCGCGCCGGTGATCAGGCCCGACCGCGCAGCGCGGTAGCCAACCAGGGTGATGATCTTCCAGCGCGGCGCGCCCAGGGCGGCGGCGGCTTCCCGTAGACTGTCGGGCACCAGGCGCAGCATATCCTCCGTCGTGCGCACCACGACGGGAACCACGATGACGGCCAGCGCGCAGGCCCCTGCCCAGGCGGAGAAATGCCCCATGCGCAGCACCAGCAATTCATAGATGAACAGGCCGATGATGATGCTGGGCGCGCTCAACAGCACGTCGTTGATGAAGCGGACCAGTTCGGCCAGGGGCCGCTGCCGGCCATATTCGGCCAGCCAGGTGCCCGCCAGCAGCCCCGTGGGCAGGCCGATGACCATGGCCAGCAGGCTGACGGCCAGGCTGCCGGCGATGGGGTTCAGCAAGCCGCCGCCATCGGTGCCGGGCGGTGGCGTCATGCTGGTGAACAGGGTCGGGGTCAGGGCAGCCGCCCCCTTCACCACCAGCATGCCCAGGATCAGCAGCAGCCAGAGCAGGCCGATGCCCGTGGCCAGCCAGGCCAGGGTCAGCATGAAGACGTTCAGCGCCTTGCGGCGGCGATAGATGCTTCTGTCCATGATGCTACCGGCCCCGATGCTGTTCCAGGCGCCGCAGCATGAGCTTGGCCAAGCTGAGCACGCTGAAAGTGATGATGAACAGGACCAGACCCAGCGCCACCAGCGAGGATGTGTAGAGATCGCCCGTCGCTTCGGTGAATTCATTGGCGATGGCGGCGGAAATCGTGGTGCCGGGGGCCAGCAGCGAGGGGGAGATGCGGTGGGCATTGCCAATGACGAAGGTCACGGCCATGGTTTCCCCCAGGGCGCGGCCCAGGCCCAGCATGACGCCACCCATCACGCCCGTCCGCGTATAGGGCAGCACCACGTTCCACACCACTTCCCAGGTGGTGCAGCCCAGCCCATAGGCGCTTTCCCGCAGCATGGCGGGCACCGTCTCGAACACGTCGCGGGTGACGGCCGTGATGAAGGGCAGGACCATGATGCCCAGGATCAGGCCCGCCGTCAGTACACCGATGCCATAGGGCGGCCCCTGGAACAGCGACCCGATCCCCGGCAGGGGCCCCAGCGTGTCGATCAGCGCCGGCTGCACATGTTTTTGCAGGAACGGCGCCAGCACGAACAGGCCCCAGATGCCATAGATGATGCTGGGGATGCCGGCCAGAAGCTCGATGGCGATGCCCAGCGGCCGTTTCAGGACGGCGGGACACAGTTCGGTCAGGAACAGGGCGATGCCCAGCCCCAGCGGCACCCCCACCAGCATGGCAAGGGCGGAAGTGACCAGCGTGCCGTAAATGGGGGCCAGCGCCCCGAACCGGTCGGTTACGGGGTTCCAGACTTCTGTTGTCAGGAAGCCGGGGCCGAAAGCGGCCAGGGCCGGCCAGGCGCCGCGGACGATGGACAGGATGATGCCGCCCAGCAGCAGCAGGACCAGCAGCGCAAAGGCCAGGGTCAAACCCTGGAAGGCCCGATCCCGCCAGCGGTAACGCGCGGACAGCCGATGTTCCGTTCCCGCGCCGGCAATCGCCGCGTCGGCCATGATGGATTTCCGTTCAAGGGGGGCAGGGACGAACAAGGCGAAGGCGCGGGTGGCGTCATCGGCCACCCGCGTCCGCATTTCCATGCGCTTACTTGGCGGTGTAGACGGTCTTGCCGTCGGCACCCTTGATACGGTCCGCCCAGGTCTTGCGGACCATGGCGGCCACGCTGTCCGGCATGGGCACATAATCCAGGGCTTCGGCTTCCTTCGCACCGGACTTGTAGGCCCAGTCGAAGAATTTCAGCGCTTCGGCAGCCGCCGCCGCATCCTGCGGCTGTTCGGGCATCAGGATGAAGCTGGCGCCCGTGATGGGCCAGCTATCGGTGCCCGGCTGGTTGGTCAGGATGACGGCATAGCCCGGCGTATGGGCCCAGTCGGCATTGGCGGCGGCGGCCTGGAAGCTTTTGCCTTCGGGCTGCACCTTCTTGCCGGCGGCGTTCAGCAGCGCCGCGTAGTTCATCTTGTTCTGCTTCACATAGGCATATTCGACATAGCCGATGGCGCCGGCCGTCTGCTTGACCATGCTGGCGACGCCTTCATTGCCCTTGGCGCCGATGCCGACGGGCCATTGCACGGATGCCGCCGACCCCACCTTGCCCTCGAAATCCTTGCTGACCTTGGACAGGTAGTTCGTGAACAGGAAATTCGTGCCCGACCCGTCGGAGCGGTAGACGACGGCGATGGCGGTGGAAGGCAGCTTCACCCCGGCATTCAGCTTGGCGATGGCCGGATCGTTCCAGGTCTTGATCTCACCCAGATAGATGCGGGCCAGCGTCGGGCCATCCAGGGTGATCTGGCCGGGCTGCACACCATCGACATTGATGGCCGGCACGGCCCCGCCCATGATCATCGGCCATTGCACCAGGCCGGCTTCCTTCAGTTCCTCTTCCTTTAGCGGGGCGTCGGAAGCACCGAAGGTGACCGTCTTGGCCTTGATCTGCTTGATCCCGCCGCCGGAGCCGATCGACTGGTAATTCAGGCCCGTGCCCGTGGCCTGCTTATAGCTGTCGGCCCATTTGGCATAGACGGGGTAGGGGAAGGTGGCGCCGGCGCCGCTGATATCCGCGGCCATGGCGCCGCCCACCATGCCGATGCCGACCATTGCCGCCAGCACAGGTGCGGCGACGAACCGAGACAGGAAACCCATCGGGTCTCTCCCTTTGCAATATGGAAATTCCGGGTAGCGGCACCCTAGTCCCCGGACATTGCACTTTTGTGCTGATTTCCTAAATTCGATTTAATGACAAGTTTAATGTTCAAGTCGCGACAGAAAATCCCGACAGAATGAAATAGGATTTCTGGCAATCTATTTCCTATGGTCTGGGTTGGGTGAGTTGATTTTTGTCAAGATGCGCCAGTTCTACTTTATGCGTTCTGGCCTATCCGGTTCGGCATAGGCTGGGTGCTTGGCCTGTTCAGCGCCAGGCGCCCACCAGTTCCACCTCTTCCCCGCCCATGCCGCGTTTGAAGCTGGTGAAGCCGGGGCCGGCATCGGGCAGCAGGCCGCCCAGGTCGAACCAGTGCCGGCCCTGGTCCTTCAGTTCCGCCACGGCCCGCCAGAGCAGCAGATTATGGGCCCCGGCCTTGCGCCCGGCAGGACCCGACCAGCCGATCTGATAGGTCGCTGCCTTGCCATGGCCCAGGACCAGGATGCCGGCCACAGGCTTCCCATCCTTCACGGCGCGCAGCACCAGGATGTCGCCATCCTTGTGCATGCCCGTGCGCATGCGGATGACCAGCTTGGCCGACGGGCCGCGATAGCCGCGTGCGGCCTTGTCCTTCTGGTACTCCTCCAGCAGCCAGGGCAGCAGGGTTTTGCCGTCGCGGTCGATTTCCACCATCAGGCCGGCTCGTTCGGACTGGTTCAGGTGGTTGCGCCATTTGCGGTCCAGGCCGGCGCGTAAGGTCGTCAGGTCGCGGCACAGATCCAGCCAGATGGTCTGGTATCCCGGCGCCTTGTCCCGCCGGAACCCGGCCCAGCGCATCATGGCGTTGCCTTCGTCGCCCGCTGGCCATTCGGGCACGACGGCGGTCCAGCGCAGGGGGCCGCTGGGATATTCCTTGCGGATCTGCTTCATCACCATGGCGAAAACGGCGGGCTTGCGCGCCTCCGGCCGCAGCAGGGGGCCGCGATGCAGGCGGGCGACGCGGATCAGCCTGAACAGCTGCCGCTCGCTCATCACCACCAGCCCGATGGGCTTGTCCGCCAGTTCGATGATGCCCAGCCGGGGGCGCCAGCCCTCCACCGTCAGCATGGCCTGATTGTAGCCGAAGCCCTGGGTCAGGCTGCTTTGCCCGCAATCGGCCAGCAGTTGAGCCCATTCGGACAGGCGGCCCACATCCCAGACGATGCGCAGCGGGGGCGGGTTGTCGAGATCGGTCATCGTCGGCGGTTGCAAGTCGGAACGGGGAAGGCGAGAGTGCCCCCGTTCCCCTTGGCCTGTCGAGTAATCATGCGCACCGCCCCCCTGTCCCCCGTCTGGTGGCACCCCGACCATTTCCAGAAGAAGCGCGCCCATCTGGCTGTGCGCCAGACGGTGATGCGCACATTGCGCCGCTGGTTCGAGGATCAGGGGTTTGATGAGGTGGAGACGCCGGCCCTGCAGGTCTCCCCGGGGTTGGAAGTGCATCTGATGGCGTTCGCCACCGATCTGGTGGGGCCACACCCCGATGATCGTCGCCGGCTTTACCTGCACACCAGCCCCGAATTCACCATGAAGAAGCTGCTGGCGGCGGGCGTGCCGAAGCTGTTCCAGCTGTCCCATGTCTATCGCAATGGGGAGCGGTCGGGCACGCATCATCCGGAATTCGCCATGCTGGAATGGTATCGCGCTGGGGCGGGATATCGCGATCTGATGGAGGATTGCGTGGCGCTGGTGCGGGCGGCCTGCGGGGCGGCAGGCCGGGACAAGCTGCGCTTTCGCGGCATCGAATGCGATCCGTTTGCCGACTGGCGGGTGCTGAGCGTGCAGGATGCCTTTCTGCACTATGCCGGCATCGATCTGCTGGCCACGGCGCCCGACCCGCTGCGTCCCGACCGCGATCTTCTGGCGGCGGAGGTTGCGCGCATCGGCATCCGGGTGGCCGACAGCGACACCTGGGAGGATCTGTTCTTCCGCGTCAGCCTGGACCGGATCGAACCGCATCTGGGCATGGATGTGCCCACCTTCCTGGCCGATTATCCCGTGTCCATGGCGGCCCTGGCCCGACCCAAGCCCGATGATCCGCGCGTGGCGGAACGGTTCGAGCTGTATGGCTGCGGCGTGGAACTGGCCAATGCCTTTGGCGAACTGACCGACCCCGTGCTGCAACGAAGCCGGTTCGAGGCCGACATGGCGGAGAAGGAACGGCTTTATGGCGAGCGCTACCCCATTGACGAGGAGTTCCTGGCAGCCTTGCCGCTGATGCCGGACAGTGCCGGCATCGCCCTGGGCTTTGACCGGCTGGCCATGATCGTGGCCGGGGCGGATAAGATCGATGATGTGCTGTGGGCGCCGGTGGCGACGGCTTAGAGTCTGTCCGGTTTACGTTGAAGCATTCCCAACCGTCATTCCCGCGAAGGCTGGAATCCAGCATGAGGCGCGGTCAGCGCCGATATGAGTCTTATCGCGGCAGACGTCGCTCTTTCTGGATCCCCGCATGCGCGAGGGTGACGGCGGAGTAAGCGCCACTGATTCTATTTAAACCAGACAAACTCTAGCGCGGTTTTACGGCGCAGCCCCACAAGCCGGTGGCCAGGCCGGGTTCGGGTTCGGCATCAGGTCAGACAGGAAAATCTCCCCGGAATTGGCGCCGTCGGCCTGGGCAAACAGCAATCGGCTACCGTCGGGAGACAGGGCGGGGCCGACCTGGAAAACATCGTCGCGCGCGGCGATCCGGCCGGCGGCCTGCCATTGGCCGTCCTTCAGGAGATAGCGATAAAGGTGGGAACGCCCCTCCCGCGCCGCCACGACGACCAGGGTGCGGCCGTCGCGCGATATATCCGCCTCATATTCCATCTGATCGCTGTTCACCGGGGCCGGCAGGCGCGTCACCTGCCACAGGCCCGGACGGTTCGTGATCGGCACGGCGGTGTAGATGTCGCCGCCGCCAGCACTGCGGGTGCGCGACGATCCGAAATAGAGCGTGCCCTTGTCGTCGGAACGGGGCAGCAATTCGGATGCCGGAGAATTGATGGGGGCCGGCAGGCGTTGTGGTGTTCCCCAGTCGCCGTTCCCGATACGCTCGACGAACCAGATGTCGAAATCCTCTCCACCTGGCGCGTGCCGGGTGGAGATGAAATAGAGCCGGCGCCCGTCCGGCGTGACAAACGGATCGGCATCCATGGCAGGTGGGGTGGCGGCGAAGGGAACCGGTACCGGAGAAGACCAGGAACCGTCGACGCAATGTGACTGCAAAATGGCATAGCGGCCGAAGCCCGGATCGGCACGCATGAAGTAAAGCGTCTTGCCATCGGGGCTGAAACTGGGTGTGCTTTCATAGTCTGGTGACTGCAACGCCGGTGGTGTCCAGCGCCGGGGCGTGTCCTGCCCGACCGCGGCAGTTGCGGTCAATGACAGTAATATCGCTGCTATACGTTGTCTGCGGCGCATTGCCTTATCCCAGCGACAGATAGCGTGCCGAATGCAGGTCCAGCGGATTGTCTGCCCAGCCTTTCAGCTTGGTGGAGATCAGCCGGCGGCTGGATTGGCGCATGACGGGGATCATGGGCATGTCGGCCATGGCGATTTTCTCCGCCGCGGCCAGTCGGGTGCGGAATTCATCCAGGGTCAGCGACTGGTCGACCGCGTCCATGGCCTGATCCAGGGCCGGGTTGATATAGCCGGGGCCGACAGTATTGGCGCGTGAGCGCAGCAGGTTCAGATATTCGGTCACCAGACCCACGGCCCAGGTGATGCGCACGATGTCCGGATAGGTGTGTTCCTTCATCCGGCTGACCACGATCTTGAATTCCTGGTTCGACAGCGTGGTCCGCACCCCCAGCACCTGTTGCCACATGGCGGCGACGGCCACGGCGACCTGCCGGTTCAACTCGTTCGTGTTGTAGAGCAGTTCGATCGACAGGCCGTTATTGGGGCCGTAGCCGGCCTTGGCAAACAACGCCCTGGCCTTGGCGATGCGGTCGGCATCGGTCCAGTCGGCCCAATCCGGTTTGGGCGGGGTGTACCCGGCCAGCCCTTCCGGCGTCATGGCAAAGGCCGTACGTTCGCCGCCCTTGGTGATCTTCTCCACAATGGTCTTGCGGTCGATGGCCATGGACAGGGCCACGCACAGGTCGGGATTGTCCTTCCAGGGGGCCTTGGTCAGGTTGGGGATCAGGAAGAAGGTGCTGGCGCGGTAGGCCAGATGCAGGCTGTCGGCCAGATTGGTGCGCGCCCAGTCCAACTGCGTGGGCGGCACCTCCTTGGTCACATGCAGTTCGCCGGCCCGGAACCGCTTCATCTCCGTCTGCAGATCTTCGGTGATGTGGTAATTCACGCCCGCAATGCCGATACCGGCAGCGCCGTGAAAATGCGGATTGACCGCCAGGGCGTAATGGCTTTGCGGCACGGCCGATGTCAGCACGAAGGGGCCGTTGCTGATCAGCTTGCCCGGCGCCACGAAGGCATCGCCATGCTGGGCCACCGACCCGCGATGCAGCGGCGACAGCACCCAATAGGCGGTATAGACGGTCAGGTCCGGCTTGGGATGTTCCAGCGTCACCAGCAGGGTGCGCGGGTCCAGCGCCTTTACGCCCAAACTTTCCGCCGGCTTGCCGTCCTGCAGGATGGGCAGGGCGTTCTTGATCGGCGCCACCCATTCCGGCAGGCCCAGGCGCGTGGCCGGCGTCACGGCGCGGCGCCAGGCGAAGACGAAATCATCGGCGACCACCGGGCTGCCGTCGGACCATTTGGCATCGGCGCGCAGGTGGAAGGTCCAGGTCAGGCCATCGGCACTCGTCTCCCACCTCTCCGCCACGCCGGGAATAATGGCGCCGTCGGCCCCGAAACTGGTCAGCCCCTCCCACAATTCGATGAACAGGGCGCCCGCGACGATGGTGGTGGACCGGTGCGGGTCCAGCGTATCCACCTCCGGCCCCATGCCGATATTCAGGACCGGTTTGGTCTGGGCAAGGACGCCCGCGGAGCCAAGCAGGGGCAGGACGGCACCGGCAGCCAGCACGGTCCGCCGGGTCAGGGGTACACGTTCATTGGCGCACATGATCAAGGACTTGCACCTTTTCTGTTCTGACGGGCACAGACTGAGCCCTTGCCGCATCGCTGTCGAGGGGCTATCGAAACGGCCCGTCCGAAACATGCCCCGGCGGTGCCGTGGCGCCGCCACAAAGCAGGACAAGGATCAGGCTGTCGCCGGGATCATTCGGGCGACGACAGGCAAGGAGCGGTGCCCCGGAACGAAACGGGCACCGATATGGGGAATGAAGCGCTGGTTGGCGGCCATGGCCGCGTTGGTGACGATGGGCACGGCCGCGGCCGCCCAGGCCGGTTCGGTCACCCTGTTCTCTGAACCGGGTTTCCGGGGCGACCGGATCACCATCCACGACGATATCGACAATCTGGCCAAGCTTCCGCCCTGGAACGAGCGCGCCCGGTCGCTGATCGTCAATTCCGGCACCTGGGAAGTCTGCAAGAACAAGCGGTACGAGTTCTGCCGCACACTGGCGCGCGGCGCACGGGTTGCCGAAACGCTGGAAGTAAAGAATCTGCGCGGTGGCATCAGTTCGCTGCGCCAGATCGATGACCGCAACGATCACAGGGACCGCGACCGCTGGGACAATGACCGCTGGGGCCGGGACCCGTGGGATCGCTGGGACCCGCCGCCCCCGCCGCCGCCCCGTTATCGCGATGATGACATCATCTGGAACGGTGGTGGCGGCGGCGGGGGTGGCCGGCAGGTGACGGGTCAGCCGCAGAACAGCTGCCAGTCGCAGGTTGAAAGCGCCTTCATCCAGCGCCATGGCTATCGCGGTCGGAGCGAATTCACCGGGGATGCCTTTGAAGGCACGATCTGGTGGGATGGGGAACCCTGGCGGTACCGCTGCAGCGGCGGCCAGATCAATATCTGGAAATGAAAAAGGGGGCGGTCCCGCGGGCCGCCCCCTTCTGCTTTGAGGCGTCGGATTACGGCTTGTACAGCGTTCCATCGGGCGTGATGCCGGTCGGCTGGCCCACCAGGATGGTGGTCAGCCTGGCCGGGTCCAGCAGGCGGGCGGCCACGCGTTTCACATCCGCCAGGGTGACGGCGTTCAACAGGTCGTTGCGCTTGTTCAGGTAATCGATGCCCAGATTGTCCCGCTGCACCTGCAACAGCAGGCCGGCAATGGCGCCATTGTTGGTGAATTGCAGGGGGAAGGAACCGGTCAGATAGGTCTGGGCGTCGCGCAGCTCCGCCTCCGTGATGCCGTTCTTCGCCACGTCGCCCCAGATCTGCTTGGAGACGCTGATGGCTTCGGCCGCCTTGTCATTGACGGTGGAGCCGCTGATGTTGATCAGGTTGGTATGTTCGTAGGAGACGAGGCTGGAGCCGATGCCATAGGTCAGGCCGCGCTTTTCCCGCACCTCGTCCATCAAGCGGGAGGAGAAGCCGCCGCCGCCCACGACATAGTTCAGGATGGTGGCCGCGTACCAGTCCGGATCGGACCGGTCCAGACCCGGCTGGGCCATCATGATGACCGTCTGCGGAATGGGACGGGGGACCAGCACCGTCTTGCCCGGGGCCGCCGGCACGATATTAGCGACGGGGCCCAGGTCGGCCTTGGCCGGCAGCGCGCCGAACAGGCTGTCCAGCAGCGGGGCCAGTTCGGCGCCCGTGATATCGCCCGACACGGCCACCTTCAGCCCTTCGCGGGCCAGCCGCGTGCGGGCGAAATTCACCAGATCATCGCGGGTGATGGCGGCCAGGGTCTGGGCCGTGCCGCGCTGCGGCCTGCCATAGGGATGGCCGGGGAACAAGGTCTCCCCGAACGCCATCTGTGCCCAGTAATTGGGGTCGGCCTGCGACCGCTTCAGGCTGGTCTGCAACTGCCCGCGGATACGCTCCACGGCGTCGGCGTCGAATCGCGGCTTGGTCAGGGCCAGACGCAGCAGGTCGAAGGCCGTGTCCTTGGTCTCACGCAGCGTCGTCACCTGACCGACGAAGGTGTCGCGGCCGGCGCTGAAGGACAGGGTGATGGAATTTTCGTCCAGCTTGCCCTGGAAGGCCTGGCTGTCCAGATCGCCCGCCCCTTCATCCAGGGTGCTGGCCGTCATGATGGCCAGGCCCAGCTTGCCGTCAGGGTCCCGCTCCACCCCGCCTTCAAAGGCGAATTGCAGGGCGATGATGGGGTTCTTGGCATCGCGCACCAGCCAGGCCTCCACCCCGCCGGGGCTGACCACCTTTTCGATATCGACGGCGGCGGCGGGCAGGGTGGTCAGCAGCAGGGCGGCGGCCGTAGCCACCAGGGTGCCGACAGTGCGGATCATCTTCATGGCGTTCATCACTTGGTCCCCCCGGCGGTCGGGGCAGGGGCGGCGGCGACAGCGGCCGGCAACAGGATGCCCGTGGCGTGGTTGCCCTGGCCCAGCACCAGCCGGGCGGCTTCATTCACCTGTTGGGTAGTCACGGCATTGATGCGGTCGGGCCATTCCTCCACATCCTGCACCGTCTGGCCCGTGGTCAGCGCCAAGCCGAAGGCGTAGGCCGGGCCCTGCAAACTGTCGCGGGCGAAGATGGCGTCGCGGCGCAGGCGGGTTTTGGCCGACGCCACCTCCGCGTCGGTCACGCCGCCGGACAGCAGCCGGGCGATCTCCGCGTCCACGGCCTTTTCCACGGCGGCCACGTCCTGACCGGGGGCAGGGGTGGCGGAGATGGACAGGGTGCCCAGATCCAGGGCCGCGGGGTTGTAGGACAGGTTGACCCCGGCCGCGATCTTCTGTTCCACGACCAGCGACTTGTACAGCCGGCTGGTGGCGCCGTCGGACAGGATATTCTCCAGCACTTCCAGCGCGTTGGCGTACTGCTTCTCCCCGGCATTATAGCTGGGGGCCTTCCACAGCCGGGTCCAGTTCGGCTGGCGCACCTGATCATCGGTCAGGGTGATGCGGCGTGCGCCTTCGGTCGGCGGCTCCGTCACGCGCACGCGCGGCGGGATGGTGGCGACGGGCTTCAGCTTGCCGAAGGTCTTTTCGGCCAAGGGCTTCAGTTCGGCGGCTGTGATGTCGCCGGCCACGACCAGGATGGCATTGTTGGGCGCGTAATGACGCTTGTAGAAATCCAGCGCGTCCTGGGTCGTCAGCTTTTCAATCTCATGCATCCAGCCGATGATCGGCGTGCCATAGGGATGATGGACGAACAGCAGGCTGTAGAGCTGTTCATAGAGGCGTGATGCCGGCTCATTCTCCGTCCGCTGGCGCCGTTCCTCCTGGATCACCTTGCGCTCCGGCAGGACGATATCGTCCGTCAGGCGCAGATTGACCATGCGGTCGGCCTCCATCCCCATGACCAGTTCCAGCCGGTCGCGGGCGATATTCTCGAAATAGGCCGTGTAGTCATAGGCGGTGAAGGCATTGTCGCGACCGCCATTGCGGGCAACGGTCCTGGAAAATTCCGACGGCTTCATCTTGGCCGTGCCCTTGAACATCAGATGTTCAAGATAATGGGCCAGACCGGATTTGCCCGGCTCCTCATCGGCGGAGCCCACCTTGTACCAGACCATCTGGCTGATGACGGGGGCGCGGGGATTGTTCACCACCACCACCTGCATGCCGTTCTTCAGCGTGAAGGTTTCCGGATCATAGACACGGGCGGCGGCCGGCTGGACCGCGGCGAAGGCCAAGGCCACGCCGGCGGCAAGATGCCGCCAGCGGCGCGCGGCGGCGGGGCGTGCAGAATGGGTCACGGGGATTTTTCCCTCCCGATTTGGCAACAGGCCCCCAATGTGGGACGGGGCGCATGGATTGCCAATGGAAATCGGGTGAAGGGAATTTAATGTAATCGCCTATGGCGCGTGTTCCCCCTCCGGCCGGAAGGCGCCGACACGGGCCGGATAGCGCGGACCCTGCGAACTGGCGGGCAGGGGGGCCAATTGTCCGAAGGGGGCAGCGTCGGGGGCGTCCAGGAAGGATGAGGCCAGCCCGGCCACATCATCGGGGAACAGGTCCAGGAAGCCATGGCCCCAGCCCGGCAGTTCCAGCCGACGGGCATTGAGGGTCAGCCCGTCGGCACGGCGGGTCTGCACATCCAGATCATCGCCCGTGGTCCAGATCAGCACAGGCTGGCGGACCTGCGGCAAACGCCCGGCCAGATCATGGGCAAAGGCCGCCTGATGGCCCCAGGCCGATTTCCGCCCGCCCAGCAGCGCGTCGGGGAACCGTTCCGATATCTCCTCCACATCCGCTTCGGGCCGGGCATGATGGTAATAGAAGCCCTGCCAGCGGGACAGGATGTGGCTGCCGTCGGGCAGGGCAGGCTTTTCCCGGTAGAAATCGCGAAACTGCTGACGTTCATCATCGGTAATGATGGGGGCCGCGATCATGATCAGCCGGCGGACGCGGTCGGGCGCGCGCAGCGCCATCTCCACCGCGATCATGGAGCCCGTGTGATAGCCCAGCAGGTCCACCGGCCCGTCGATCCCCGCGGACGTCAGCCCGGCCAGCAGGGCGTCGGCATAGTCACCGATCGATGGCACGGCCGACGGCGGGTCGGACAGGCCGAATCCCGGCGTGTCGAAGGCGATGGCCGTCCGGTCCTGTCCGGCATGGGCCAGGAAGGTTTCGAACACACGGCCGCTCATCGGGCTCATATGAATGCAGACCAGCGGGGGGCGGGTGTCCGACACCGGCCGGGCGATCCGCAGATGCATCTGGCCATGGGGCCCGTCGACATAGGCCCGTCGTACCGTCATCGTCATGGGTTATCCGATGTTATAAAGGTATATCATTAGATCTTATAACCAGGATCGGGCCAGAACGGCTCCCTGTCAATGGGGTCCCGACCCCGACTCGCCTTGCCGCGGTGCGGCGAAGTCCCGGCCGGCCCCGGGGCGGGCCCGGTCCTTCACTGTCCGGAGGGCAGGTGCCGTCAGGGATTCAGGGGCGTTCGGGCCTGCTCCATCATCTAAAATCACCGATATCCGCCCGGCGGCATTGAAGGGGGACGTGAAAACGGGTAACGATTCCGCCGCTGCGATGGTGGCGGGGCGGCGCTATGCTGTGGGCGGCCCCGGTGGCATTGTCGCCACGGAATTATTTAAGTCAGGGCGCAGGAGACGATCGGCATGACGCGGACCTTCATCTCGATGGCGAAGACGGGTGGGCAGGGCAAGACCCTGACGGCCCAGATGCTGGTGCTTCAGCACGAGCAGAAGGGCGTGCCGGTCAAGCTGGCGGCCGCGGACAGCGACAGCCTGAACCAGCGGTCCAAGTTCGGCCGCCTGTTCCATAATGTGAAGGAACTGGGCATCGGCGAGGACCTGACCAAGGTCAAGAGCTCCACCGACCCCAATCTGGCCATCAAGTACTGGGACGAATTCGGCCGTACCGTGCTGGAAGGCGGCTATATCATTGATGTCGGCGCCAATGTCGCGGCCGAACTGTTCGCCTGGGCTGAGGCGCGGAATGCCGGCTCCCTGCTGCGCCGCCGCAACTCCCCGCCCATCGATCTGGTGGTGACCACCAAGGCCGAAAGCCAGGCGATCGAGGATGCGCGCGGCCTGATCCAGTACAGCTTCGACAAGAATGAGTGGCTGCCCATCGGCCGTCGCTATGTCGTGCTGAACGAGGTGTCGGGCGGCTTCGGCGCCTATGAGAACGACCCGAACTTCAAGCGCCTCAAGGCCTATCAGAGCATGGGCGTGCATGTCGTCACCATGAAGCGCTGCGAAAGCGACATCTGGACCCTGCTGGAACGCGAACTGATCTCCGTCCGCGATGCGCTGAAGATGACCGAAGTCGATCTGGAGAAGCGCTTCGGCATCGATGTCTGGACGGGCCATGGCGGCCTGACTGACCTGAAGGCCTGGGCCGACGAGACGTTGACGGCGTTCGAAAAGGTGGGTCTGGTGCCGGTGCGCGACGGCGCCATGGGCGGCCTGGAAGGCGTGGGCGCCGGCTGTTCCTGAAAGGATCTGGTTCCGGAACCTGTGGAGGAAGAGGCACCCACACCTCCCCCACGCAAGGGCCGGAAGAAGAAGTAATGTCCGCCCCGGCAATGCCGGGGCGGATTTTCACTTTCAAGGGAGGATCAAAGCTTGGTCCGCTTCGAAAATGTCGGGTTGCGCTACGGCAACGGGCCGGAGGTTCTGCGCGATCTCAGCTTCGAACTGGCGCCCGGCTCCTTCCATTTTTTGACGGGGCCGACGGGTGCCGGCAAGTCCAGCCTGCTGAAGCTGCTGTACCTGTCCGAACGCCCGTCGCGCGGGCTGATCACCCTGTTTGGCGAGCCCTTGTCCAAGGTGTCGCGTGAGCGCTTGCCCGACCTGCGCCGGCGCATCGGCGTGGTCTTCCAGGATTTCCGCCTGCTGGACCATATGAGCGTTTTCGACAATGTGGCCCTGCCGCTGCGCATCGCGGGTCAGGGGGAAAAGCACATCAAGGAAGCAGTCACCGAACTGCTGGAATGGGTGGGGCTGGCCGACAAGATGGCGGCCCTGCCGGCCACGCTGTCGGGCGGCCAGAAGCAGCTTGTCGCCATTGCACGCGCCGTCATCACCAGCCCGCAATTGATTGTTGCGGACGAGCCCACGGGCAATATCGACCGCGACATGTCGATGAAAATCATGCGGCTGTTCATCGAACTGAACAAGCAGGGCACGACCTGCGTCGTCGCCACCCATGACTGGCCGCTGATCGACAAGATCAAGCGGCCCATGCTGGAACTGTTCGAAGGCAAGCTGGCCGAGGCGTCATGGTGGCTGAAACCCGGCGAGGAGCTGGAAGAGCCGCCGGGGGTGTGAGGCCAAGGGCCATTATGGATGGCCCTTGACTATACATGTGTTCCCTCAAACACCGGGCGCCGCCATCCGGCGGCCTGGCTCACGCGCACAGGGGTGCGCGGGCCGGCAGTCGGCAGCCTCCCAAGGGGCATGGAGATGACCCTTGGTGTGAATCCCTGGCGAGGTGCCTGTCACGCCGCATCCAGGGCCGCCAGGACCTGCACGCGCAGCTGGTCGCGCTGCACCTTGTTCATGGCGTTGCGCGGCAGGGATGGCAGCAGGACCAGCCGTTCCGGCCGCTTGAACACGGCCACATCGGCGCGTTTCAGCCAGTCCACCACATCCTGCAGGGTCGGTTCCGCCCCGTCGCGCGGCACCAGCGCCACGGCGATGCGCTCGCCCAGATCGGCATCGGGAATGCCGACCGTTGCCGCCTCCCGCGCCTGGGGCAGGCCGGTCAGCAGGTCATCCAGTTCGGCCGGCGAGATGTTGACGCCGCCGCGCACGATGATCTCCTTGCACCGTCCCACGAACCGGTAGAAGCGCGACAAGGGGCCGGGGCCAGCGATTTCGAACAGGTCGCCCGTGCGGAACCAGCCATCTTCGTCGAAGGCCGCCGCAGTCAGGTCCGGCGACTGCCAATAGCCGCTGAAGGTGGCGGCCCCCGTGATGCGCAGCTCACCGGGCCGCCCCGGCTCCGTGATCTCCACCCCGCTGTCGGGATCGACCAGACGGGTACGGACGACTCGGTGGATGATGCCGGTGAAATCCTGCCCGGCTGCGCCGAAGCGCGGGAAATAGCGGGCGCGTTCCGTGGGATCGGGCACGTCGGCCGCGCTGGAGAACAGGGAGGCGCCTTCGTTGGAGCCGAAGATGTTGCAGATCTGGATATTGTGCTGGTCCAGCCAGCCCTGGATCAGCCAGGGCGACAGGGGTGCCGACCCCGACCCGATGGCGCGCAGCGAGGACAGGTCGGTGTGGCGCACCAGTTCCGGCTGTTTCAGCAGGGCCGTCAGGATGGCGGGCGGGGCGATGGTGTAGGTCACCCGTTCTTCCGCGATCTGGGTCAGGAACAGGGCCAGGTCGAACGGATGGTGCAGCACCATGCGACCGCGCAGCAGCAGCCAGGGCATGACCTGCCCGCCGATGGACCCGATATTGACCAGCGGGAACGGGTTCAGCAGCACATCGCCATCGCGCATGCCGCCGGCCTCTGCCACGATGCGGGCATTCAGGACCCAGTGATTATGGTCGCGCGGCACGCCCTTGGGCCGGCTTTCGGTGCCCGAGGTCCAGCAGATGGTCAGCACCTCTCCCCCCGCCGTGGGGTGGGCGGCGATGTGGGGGGCGACGATGGACGGGTCGGCTGCGGCGGCGGCCGCGCGCAGGTCGGTGGCCTGTGGCGCCGGGCCCATGGTCAGCAGCCGCAGGCCCGGCCGTGTGGCTGCCAGCCCGGCGCCCATGGCGGCATGGTCGTGGCGGTGGAATGTTGGTATCGTAATGAAAGCAACAGCACCCGTGCGGTCCAGGATGTGCGACAGCTCATGTTCACGATATTGCATGACCACGGGACTGACGATCAGGCCAAGCCGGGCCGCCGCCAGGAACAGGATCACCGCGTCGGCCGTGTTGGGCAGCTGCACACAGACGATATCGTCCTTGCGCAGGCCCTGGACCAGCAGGGTCGCGGCCAGCCGTTCCACCCGGTCACGGATATCGGCCCAGCTCAGCCGTTCCGGCGCCTGCCCGTCCAGGTGCGCCCGGTTGGATGGATCGATCAGGGCCAGGTCGTGCGGGGCCTGTGCGGCCGTGCGCTGGAACAGGTCATCGACGCTGATGCCCTCCCACCATCCGCGTGCCTCGTAATCTTCTATGCGCGCCGCATCGGTCCGGAACATGTCTCGCCTCCCCTGGATTGGCCTTGTCATCGGCCGCATTATGTGACTTTCATAACAATACCAACGGCAGCGATCAAGCCGGTAGCCAACCAAAATGTTCGCGCCGAGAAATTCATCGAAGTGGGGTGTGTTCCATGGTCCGTGTCAATGCGGCGGCAAGCGCCGATGAAGGGGCTGCGGCATGAAGGCCTTTATCCATGATGCGGTGCGGACCCCGCGCGGCCGGGCGCATGCCACCGAAGGCGGGCTGGCGCGGTTCAGTCCCGGTGACTTGCTGGGATTGTTGACCGGGGCGCTGTCGGACCGGGGGCATGATGCGCGGGACCGGGCAGACCTGATGATCGTTGGTTGCGTGGGGCAGGTCGGCGCGCAGGGTGGGCACATCGCCATGGTGGCGAAGATGCGGGGCGCCGTGCGCGACGACATGCCGGTCCATAGCATCAATAATTTCTGCGCGTCGGGCCTGTCGGCCATCGGGCTGGCGGCGGCGCAGGTGGCTTCCGGGCAGGCGCGGTCGGTGTTGGCCGGCGGGGTGGAGATGCTGTCGCATGTGGCTTTCATGGCCGACAATGCCGATTATTACACGGCCAGCGACCTGCCCCCCGTCCGCCGCTATATCCCCGTGGCGCTGGCGGCCGACCTTCTGGCCATGAAGCTGGGCGTGACGCGGGCGGAAATGGATGAAGTCGCCCTGATGTCGCAGGAACGGTCGGCGGCGGCCGAAATGCGGCCGGCCTTGTGCGCGTCGCGCATCACCATCGGGGATCTGTCGCGGGAGGAATTGCCGCGCCCGACGACCGCCGACAGCCTGTCCGGTCTGCGCCCCGTCTTCTCCCGGCTGGCGGGGCAATATCGCGCGGCGCTGGACGGGGTGGAGATTGACCATCGCCATACGGTCGCCCATGCCCCGCCCATGGCGGACGGTGCCGCGCTGGCCGTGATCGGCGGGCCCGAGGGCGATCGGCCGCCGCGCGCCCGCATCCTGGCCTGGGCAGAGGCTGGCGGCGACCCGCGCGACAGCCTGACCGCCGGCTTCACGGCCATGGACAGGGCCCTGGACCGCGCCGGACTGAAACTGGCCGATATGGACCGGGTGGAGTTCATGGAGGCCTTCGCCGTCACCATCGCCGCCTTCCTACGCGACCGCGATATCGACCGGTCCCGTGTCAATGTCGCGGGTGGCCATCTGGCCAAGGGGCACCCGATGGGGGCCACGGGTGCCATCCTGCTGTCCACACTGCTGGACGCGCTGGACGAGGGCGGCGGCACGCTGGGGCTGGTGGTGGCAACGGGCGCGCAGGGCGTGGGTGTGGCCATGGTGGTGGAGCGGCTGTCATGACCATGTCTCGCCGGACCTTGCCGGGCCTGTCCCTGCCCGTGATGGTGGCGCCCATGTTCCTGGTGTCGGGCGTCGATCTGGTGGTGGCTGCCTGCCGTGCCGGCATGGTGGGTGCCCTGCCGGCCCATAATTGCCGCACGACGGCGGAGCTGGACCAGTGGCTGGGCACCATTGCCGGCAGCCTGCGGCCGGGCGTGGATGGACCCTGGGCCGTCAATCTGGTCACCCATGCCAGCAACAGCCGGCTGGCGGACGATCTGGCGGTGCTGCACCGGCACCGGCCGCCCATCGTCATCACGGCGCTGGGCAGTCCTAAGCCGGTGATGGAGGCGGTGCATGCCTATGGCGGGCTGGTCCTGGCCGATGTCATCAGCATGGGGCTGGCGGCCAAGGCGGTGGCGGCGGGCGTGGATGGCCTGGTCTGTGTGTCGGCCGGGGCCGGCGGGCATACGGGCTTCCTGTCGCCCTTTGCCTTCATCGCGGCGGCCCGGGCCCTGACCGATGGCATCCTGTGCGTGGGCGGCGGCATTGGCGACGGGGCGGGGGTGGCAGGGGCCATTGCCGCCGGGGCCGACCTGGCGCTGCTGGGCACGCGCTTCATCGCAGCGACCGAAAGCCTGGCCGTACCTGACTATAAGCGCATGGTGGTGGAGGCCGGGATCGATGATCTGGTGGTCAGTGCCGCCATCACGGGCACGCCGGCCTCCTGGCTGAAACCATCCCTGCTGGCCAATGGCTACGACCTTGCCGATCTGGATAAGCCGGCCAAGCGCGACTATGGCGGCGACGCGGTCAGACGCTGGAAGGATCTGTGGGCGGCGGGGCAGGGGGTGGGCGGCATCCGCGCCGTGGAACCCGTGGCCGCCATTGCCGGAGACTTGCGCCGCGACTATGCGGCGGCTGTGGGCCGGCTGGGGGCAGGTGCTTAGGGGGTTCCCACGGCGGGGCTTTGGCGCTAAGGCTTTGGCCCTTCGCCGACCGGTCCAATCCAGGGAATTCCGCCATGCGCCTTGTCCGCCTGATCGCCAATCTGGGCTATGGCAGCCAGCGCGACGTGAAGATGCTGCTGAAGGAAGGGCGGGTGACGCGGGCCGATGGCACCGTGCTGTCCGATGGCGACAAGGCCGACCATGCCGATATCCGCATCGATGGGGAGGCGTTGGACCCGCCGCAGGGCAGCGTGCTGATGCTGCACAAGCCGGCGGGCTATACCTGTTCCACCAGCGACCCCGGCCGTATCGTCTATGAATTGCTGCCGGAGCGGTTTGAATATCGCAACCCGATCATCGCGCCTGTCGGCCGGCTGGACCGGGACACGACGGGCCTGCTGCTGCTGACCGATGATGGCCAGCTGCTTCACCGCATCATCTCGCCCAAGGCCCATGTACCCAAGGTGTATGAGGCGGAACTGGCCCGGCCGTTGACGGGGGAGGAAGGAGCGGTATTCGCCACCGGCACCCTGATGCTGAAGGGGGAGAAGACGCCGCTGCTGCCAGCAAAGCTGGAGGTGCTGGGCGAGACGCGTGCGCGCCTGACCATCCATGAAGGCCGCTATCACCAGATCCGCCGCATGTTCGCGGCCGTGGGCAACCATGTGGAAACGCTGTACCGCGTGTCCATAGGCGCCCTGACGCTGGGCGATCTGGCAGAAGGCGAATGGCGCCTGCTGGATGCAGGCGAGGTGATGAAGGTCTTCGCCCCGCCTGCCTGAGTTGGATGACCGGTGCGCTTACTTCTTGGCGCCGTCGGCGCTCTTCTCGATGGCCTTGCCGGCGCTCTTGATATCCTTGCCCACGCCTTCCACCGTGTTGCAGGCCGACAGGGACAGGGATGCTATGGCCAGGGATGCGATGATCAGGGCGTGTTTCATTGGCGTGTCCATTGTTTAGTGACTATCAATTCCGAATAATCCCTTATCGCAAAATCAGGCGCCGATGTCCAAGCCACCGAAAGTGAAGGAAGCGAAGGTACGGGTCGATCAGGCCCTGGTCGACCGTGGCCTAGCCGAGAGCCGGTCAAAGGCCCAGGCCCTGATCCTGGCAGGCCTGGTCTATGCCGACACCCGCCGCATCGATAAAGCCGGCGACATGGTGCCGGAAAGCCAGCAGCTGAACGTCAAGGGGCAGGACCATCCCTGGGTCAGCCGTGGCGGGCTGAAACTGGTCAAGGGACTGGATCAGTTCGGTATTGACCCCACCGGCTTCATCGGCATCGATGTTGGCGCATCCACTGGTGGTTTCACCGACGTGCTGCTGACGCGCGGGGCGGCCAAGGTCTATGCCGTGGATGTCGGCCATGGGCAATTGGCCTGGAAGCTGCGGGAAGACCCGCGCGTCGTGGTTCTGGAAAAGACCAATGCCCGGCATCTGACCACGGAGATCATCCCCGATCCCGCCGATATCGTCGTCTGCGATGCCAGCTTCATCGGCCTGGAAACCGTGCTGCCGGCCGCCATGGCATTGACCAAGCCGGGCGCCTATCTGGTTGCCCTGATCAAGCCGCAGTTCGAGGTGGGCAAGGGCCGCGTCGGCAAGGGCGGCGTCGTGCGCGAACCGGAACTGCATCAGGAAGTGTGCGACCGTATCCAGGCCTGGCTGGCGGGGCAGGCGGGCTGGACCGTGCTGGGCATCGCCGAAAGCCCGATCACGGGGCCGGAAGGCAACAAGGAATTCCTGATCGGTGGGCGGCGGGATCATTGATCCCACCAATGGTCCGACGCGATCACCACCGGGACAGGCACCATCCGGCATGTGCAGCGCGGAGGTGCGCCGCCGCGCCATCGTCACGAATGATGACCGATGGGCCGGGTCCTGCAATTTTATGGGCAAAACCCGATTTGTTTTTCTGGAAATAGACAGAATAAAGTTACGGAGAATTAAGTTTACTTTTATATAATCTTCGGGTGATTCTTGGTTTAATTGTTGATGTTCGATAAATTTATTTTGGAACCACTCAAATAATACAATCGTATTTAAATATTAAATACAATGAATCTTAACGAAATATTTGATAAAAATCCCTGGGGTGACGCCCGGCGGATACCAATCCGATATCATGGATTGAGGGGGCGGCGGTGACAGCTGGCCGCTGCCCTGGAAGGGGACGTGAAATGGCGGTTCTGACGGGCACCTCCGGCGTTGATCAGATTTTGGGGACCGCAGACGCGGACACGATCAAAGGCCTTGGCGGCGCCGATTGGCTGGATGGCAGCGGTGGCGGAGATTCCATCGATGGCGGTGACGGGCCCGATTATAATTTGGGCGGTGCCGGGAACGACACCCTGATTGGCGGTGCTGACAATGATACGCTGAGTGGTGGCGCCGGCGATGATGACCTGTCCGGCGGCGCGGGCGATGACCGGCTTGAGGATAATTCAGGGCTCAACCGCTTTGACGGTGGTTCCGGCGACGACCGGATTGTCGTAGCAGCCACGGGCGGCACCATTCTGGGCGGCAGCGGTCGGGACACCATCGCCTTGTCCAGCCTGTCCGGTGGCGGTGTCGTGCTGGTTGAGGATTTCACACCGGGGACCGGCGGCGACAATATCGATCTGACACTCCCGGGCCTGTTCGATAGCGTCTATACCGGCGGCAACCTGTTCGGCACCTATCTGCGATTGACCCAGGTCGGCAACGATACGCTGGTGGAGGTCAATCGTTCCGGCTCGACGACTGCGTCCTTTGCACCGGTGCTGCGCCTGACCGGTGTCCGCAGCAGCACGCTGACGGCCGATAATTTCAGCCGGATGGACCCATCCGGCGCGGCTATGGCCGGAGAGACGGTCCGGGGCAGTTCCGCGGCCGACACGCTGTCGGGTGGGGCTGGCAATGACAGCCTGGCCGGCCTTGGGGGCACCGACATGATCGACGGTGCCGCGGGCCGCGATTCGATTGATGGGGGCGACGGCAATGACAACCTCATCGGCGGCCTTGGCGAGGATACGCTGCTGGGCGGCACCGGCGATGACACCCTGGCGGGCGGGGAGCAGGCCGACCGGTTGGAGGGGGGCGCCGGCAACGACTGGCTTTATGATACCAGTGCCGGGAATATCCTGGATGGCGGCTCCGGCGACGACCTGTTCAGCCTTTACTCCCGGTCAAGTACGATCACGGGGGGAACGGGCGTCGACACCATCCAGATTTTGATCCGGTCGCCGCTTGCCGTCAGCTTGGTCACCGACTTTGTCGCCGGTGCCGGCGGCGATATCATCGACATGACCGAACCGACGCTGTTCTATGGCTATCTGGGGGGGAACCCTTTCGGATCCTATCTGCGCCTGACGCAGAGTGGGGCGGATACGCTGGTGGAACTGGATGGTGACGGCCCCGGTGCCGCCATCGGGTTCATTCCCGCCCTTCGATTGGCCAGCGTGCAGGCCGATACATTGACGGCCTACAATTTCAAGGGCTTCGACCCCAAGGGCACGGCCGCCGCTGATCAATCCCTGACCGGCGGTGCTGGCAATGACACGCTGTCGGGCAATGTGGGTAACGACACGATCCGGGGCCTGGCCGGCAATGACAGCCTGCATGGACAGGCCGGCAATGACAGCGTGGAGGGGGGAGACGGTGACGATTATGTCTATGGCGATGCCGGGTCCGACACGCTGTGGGGCGGAGCGGGCAACGACTTCGTGGCCGGATATGCCGATGATGACAGTCTTTATGGTGGCGATGGCAATGACGACCTTTACGATGAAAGCGGTCACAATTATCTGGATGCTGGCGCTGGCAACGACCTGATAGAGTTATATGGTAACGGCAATACAATAGTTGGAGGCAGCGGTCGCGATCTTTACCAGTTCTTCGATTTTGACGGTTCGGTTGATATTATCAAGGATTTCACCCCTGGCGACAATGGGGATAATTTCGACTTTTCTGTAAGCTGGCTGTTCAGCAATTACACGGGCGGGAACCTGTTCAACGGCTTCGTGCGTCTGGTGCAGAATGGCGCCGACGCGATCCTGCAAGTGGACGATGATGGGCCGACCAGTCCAGGCCGCTTCTTTTCCGTCGTCCGTCTGAGCGGGGTTGAGGTTTCGACCCTGACGGCTGCCAATTTCAGCGGGATGGATCCCGCTGCCGCCGCGACGCAACCGCAATATATCAGCGGCACCACGGGCAATGACGCCCTGGTCGGACAGAGCGGTAACGATACGCTGATCGGGTTCGGGGGTGATGACACACTGCGCGGTGGTGCCGGCAACGATAGTCTGGAGGGCGATGGCGGCGACGATCGGCTTTATGGTGGTGCCGGCAACGACACATTGTGGGGCGGTTCCGGCAAGGACATCTTTTTCCTGGAGCGCACGGGTGCCACCAGCAACAGCGAGATCATCGACTTCGAGACCTGGAACGACAAGCTGGACGTTTCCAGCCTGGGGGTGGTCAGTCTTGGCACATTGATGCGGCTATCGGGCGAAGTCCCCCTGATCATCGGGTCGGGGACGCTGATCAGCAGCAGCTATGACGGGGTCACCATCAAGCTGCTGTTGCCGATCAGTTCTACGCAGTTGAGCGCCGACAATGTCATCTTCTCCACCGACAGCCAGTCCCGCGCCTTGTCCGGCACCGCCAACGACGATGATGTCATTGGCGGCGTGGCGGCGGACCTGTTGTCTGGTGGTGTGGGGAACGACCGGCTGTTTGGCGATGCGGGGAACGATACGCTGACCGGCGGGATCGGCAATGATACGCTGTATGGCGATGCCGGCCGCGACCTCTTCGTGCTGGACCGGCTTGGCACTGATTTCATCGGCGACTTGGTTCCGGGTGAGGACAGGATCGACGTCTCGGCCTTCGGCATCGGCAGCTTCGCGGTGCTGAAGAGCGTGCTGGGCCTGGTTGATAATGTAGGCTTCGCCGACTATCGGCGAACCCTGACGGTCATGTCGGCCGGCGAGACGCTGCAAGCGGTGATTAAAAGCAACACATCCACGCTGAATGAGTCCGATTTCATCTATGCGGTCGCCAAGGGGCCGATCACCCAAGGCGGCAGCGGTCTGGCCGATGACATGTTTGGTAGCCAGTTCAATGATTCCCTGGCCGGGGACGGCGGCAATGACCGCGTGTTCGGCGATGCCGGCGACGACACCCTGTCGGGCGGGGCGGGGCTGGACACCCTGATCGGCGGCGGCGGCAACGACCTGTTCGTTCTGCGCCCGACCAGTCAATATGGCAGCGATTACGAGATCATCCGCGATTTCGAACCGGGCCGCGACAAGGTCGACCTGTCCAATCTGGGCATTGCCAGCTTCGAAAGCTTCAAGGCGACGGCATTGTCGGGGATGCGGCCGGGGCTGGAACTGACGCGGACGGATATACATGTCCGCGTTGCCGGCGGGCAGTCGCTCACTCTCCAGATCGAATTGCCGCTGGCCAATCTGGGGGCGGGCGATTTCGTCTATGCCGTTAAGACGTCGCCCCTGAACCTGACGGGCACGACGGGCTCGGAACATCTGTTTGGTGGGCAGGCCAATGACACCCTGGCCGGGGGGTATGGGGAGGATATTGTCCTGGGTGACGCGGGGGATGATAGGTTGTCCGGTGGGCCCGGTGGCGATGTGCTGTGGGGTGGGGCCGGCAATGACATCTTCGTCGTCGCCGACCGGCTCAACCGGAACAGCGGCCAGGACTGGAATTATGAGTCTGACAATATTGTCGACTTCTCCCAGGGGCAGGATCGGATTGACGTTGCCGGTCTGGGCATCAGCAGCCTGGATACGCTGTTGGCCCTGACATTGAGCCTGTCATCCAAGGGAAGCCCTTATTCCATGCTCAGTACCCGTCTGGATGGCCTGTACAGCACAGTGCAGATCGGGATCGACAAGAATGCTCTGCGCTCATCCGACTTTATCTTCGCCACCAATGGCAAGGCCCAGTCGATCAGCGGCAGAACTGCCCACGACGATCTTTTCGGCAGCCTTGGCAACGATACGCTGACCGGGGGCGAGGGCAATGATCGGCTTTTCGGCGACGGGGGGGATGATCGGCTGAGCGGTGGCTATGGCGATGACACGCTGTATGGCGGGGCCGGCGCCGATATCTTTGTCATCGAGCATCAACTCGTCAGCTTTTCGCCCGTGGGCGACAGGATCGCCGACTTCGCGCCGGGGCAGGATCGTGTCGACCTGTCCGGCCTGGGGATCGCCAGCTTCGAGACCTTCTTGGCTCTGGCCCAGGACGGATCGGAGGCGGATAGCCCCCTGGTCACCATGACCCTGTATCGCAGTGGCATCGGCGCGGAACTTCGCTTCGGCGGCACGCTGTCGCAACTGACCGCCCGCGACTTCATCTTTGCGCAAAGCGATTTTTCCGTGAACATGGTGACCGGATCGGGCAATGACGATCTCACCGGCAACCGCCTTGGCGATTATCTCAATGGCGGCGCCGGCAATGACCGGCTGTTCGGTGAGGCGGGGAACGACACCCTGACGGGCGGGGCTGGCAATGATCTGCTGTTCGGCGGCGCCGGAAAGGACATGGCCACATATTCCGGCCGCTATGCCGACTATACGATGACCTGCGACGCGATGGGGCGGACGATCATCACCAGCCGGTCGGGCGCGGAAGGCACCGACATTCTCAGCGGTGTCGAACTGGTGAAGTTTGCGGATATGACGTTGTCCGCGGCGATCCATCCCGCCTTTTCCTTGTCATCCTATCGTGCGATGAATCCCGATCTGCTCGCGGTGTTCGGCAATGATGATGCGGCCTATGTCCGCCATTATGTGACCAACGGCAAGGCCGAGGGACGGGTCGGTGCCGGGTTTGACCCGGAAGCCTATGCCGCGCTGAACCCCGACCTGTTTGCGGCTTTCGGGCTGAGCACCGATGCCCTTGCCCGTCACTACCAGAGCAATGGGCGCGCCGAAGGGCGGGCGGCGATTGGCTTCAACGCTGAGGCCTATGCGGCGCTGAACCCGGATCTGTTTGCCGCCTTCGGCCTCGATCATACGCTGCTGATCAATCACTATATCCAGAATGGCCGAGCAGAGGGACGGCTGGCGGACGGGTTTGATGCCGAAGCCTATGCGGCGCTGAACCCGGATCTGTTTGCCGCCTTCGGCGTCGATCATACCCAGCTGATCAACCACTATATCAGGGACGGTCAGGCGGAAGGCCGGACGACCGTCGGTTTCGATGTGGCGGCCTATGCGGCCTTCAATCCCGACCTGTTGTCAGCCTTTGGATTGGATCATGCTGCCCTTATCAACCACTATATCCAGAATGGCAAGGCAGAGGGGCGGCTGGCCTTCACGGACGCACCGGCAAATGGCTTGTCGGTCCTGGGCATGGTCGCGACCCCCGAGATGGATATTTAGCGCGGCTTAGTCCGGAAGCCGTTGGCCGCCGGACAAATCCGCGCCGCCCTGAAGCGGCGCGGTCAGGCAACGCCGTTCCCCTTACTGGAACGCCGCTTCGGCAAAGCTGCGCAGTTTGCGGCTGTGCAGCCGTTCCAGGCCGTAATCGCGCATGATCTCCATGGCCCGCATGCCGATGGCCAGATGCTGATCCACGCGTGCGCGGTAGAAATGGTTGGCCATGCCGGGCAGCTTGATCTCCCCGTGCAGCGGCTTGTCCGATACGCATAGCAAGGTGCCGTAAGGCACACGGAAGCGGAAGCCATTGGCGGCCACCGTTGCCGATTCCATGTCCAGCGCGATGGCGCGGGACTGGCTGAAGCGCTGGACCGGCTCGCTATGGTCGCGCAGTTCCCAGTTGCGGTTGTCGATGGTGGCGACGGTGCCCGTGCGCATGATCGACTTCAGTTCCCAGCCGGACAGACCGGTCACTTTCTCCACCGCGTCCTCCAGCGCCACCTGCACCTCGGCCAGGGCCGGGATGGGCACCCAGGTCGGCAGGTCGGCGTCCAGAACCTTGTCCTCGCGCACATACCCATGCGCCAGCGCGTAATCACCCAGGCGCTGCGTGTCGCGCAGGCCGGCGCAATGGCCCAGCATCAGCCAGACATGCGGGCGCAGGACCGCGATATGGTCGCTGATCGTCTTGGCATTGGACGGGCCGACGCCGATATTGACGATGCTGATGCCATTGCCGTCGGCGCGCTTCAGGTGATAGGCGGGCATTTGCGGCAGGCGGGCCACCTTCTGCCCCTCCGGCGCCCGGCCGGGATGCACTTCCTGGTTCCAGGTGACGTGATCGCCCGGTTCGATGAAGGCCTCATACTGCCGGCGATAGGCCTGGGTGGCCGGATCGTCCGACGGTTCCATCATCTCCAGCCCGCGGCGCACGAACTCGTCAATGTAAAACTGATAGTTCGTGAACAGGACATAGTTCTGGAAATGGTCGGGCTTGGTCGCCGTGTAATGCTTCAGCCGATGCAGGCTGTAATCCACACGCGGGGCCGTGAACAGGGCCAGCGGCCGCGGCGCCCCCGGCGGGGTGATGTGCGTGCCGTTGACGATGCTGTCATCCATATAGACCAGATCGGGCAGGTCGAAATAATCGCGAAGCTGGTCAAGCCGCTCCGGCGTCAGGTCGCCTTCGACATGCATGCCCTCCGGGTACGCGAACTGGATGGGGATGGGCGTGTCGCTGACGCCCACTTCCAGCGGCACGCCATGGTTCTTCACCAGCAAGGTCAACTGGTGGTGAAGATAATGGTCGAAAAGGTCGGGGCGGGTGACGGTGGTGCGGAACGTGCCCATGCCATGGACGAAACCATAGGCCAGGCGACTGTCGACGCGCGGTTCGCTGGTCATGCGGACCTGGATGAAGGGGTAGCAGGCGCGAACACGCCCCCCCAGATCATCACCACGGGCAAAGGCGGAAAACCGGTCACGCAGATATTCAACGGCCTGATCATACAGCGCCCGGACACGGGCATAAGCGCCATCAGCGTCGGCAAAAGTCTGCACCGACGGGTCAGTAACCGAATTTTTGGAGGAAATCACTGTGCAAGCTCCTTCGAGTTTGCACTTCCTTATGCGCCAACCTGGGGGGGCTTGGGAAGAGGAGATTTTGTGACGGTCAGGGCAATCGGGTGAAGGGCTATAGTCATGCAAAGGGTTCTCCGTCATCCCGGCGAAGGCCGGGATCCAGATAGAGCCGCGTCAGCGGCGACATGACTCAAACAGCGCGCCGACGCGCGCGCTGGATCCCGGCCTTCGCCGGGATGACGGTGCTCCAATTTCGGGATGGTTCTCCTGTTCATCCGATTGCCCTGTTGTGACGGTGTCCCGGTCAGACCCGTGCCGTCAGCATCCAGCAATTGGCGCGCAGCGCATCCTTGCGCCGATGCAGATAGCGGCGGTTCAGGCTGTCGGGGCTGTACAGTTCGACCTGACGGAAGCCCAGGGCCAGGACACGGGTGCGCAGATCATCGGGATCGAAGGCGGACAGGAAGGGCTCCCCTTCCGCAGCGACCCGCTGGGCCACCAGCTTGCCGACGGCGCGTTCAATTGGATTCTGCAAATCCGGTGACAGGCGGAAATCGAAGGTAATGCTGGTCCCGGCGGGACGGCCCGCCACAAAGCGCAAATTGTCCATGATGGCGTCGTCGGTCAGGTACATGGTGACGCCCAGCCAGGAGAAACAGGCGGGCTGCGTGTCGTTGAATCCGGCCGCCGCCAACCCCTGCGCCAGACCGGTCTGTTCGAAATCCACCGGGGCGAAGGTCAGGGTTTGCGGAACCGGAATACCGGCATCGGCCAGCATCTGCCGCTTCCAGGCCTGGGTGCCGGGATGGTCCATCTCGAACACGCGCAGGCTCGCATACGGGTTGCGGTAGGCGAAAGTGTCCAGGCCGGCCCCCAGCACGACATATTGGCGGACGCCATCGGCCACGGCGTCGGCCAGCACGTCCTCGGCCAGACGGCTGCGCACCACAAGCCCGGCGCGCAAACCCCGGGGCAGCGGGTCATTGTGCGGGAACGGGTCGTCGCGCAAGGCCGCCTCGGCTGCCGGGCCCAGGATGGGTAGGGCGACGGGGTCATCCAGTACGATCGGCTCGTCCAGCAGGGAATGGACGGCGCGCAGGGTGGCAACCCGGAGCGCGGTGCGGCTGGGCTGTCCCGCCCGGACAATGCTGTCAGCCGCCATATCGCCGTTTCCCTGTCTGTGGTGGGTTACTCCAGCCCGACCAGGGCCCTGGTAAAGCCCCGAGCCTCGAACGGGCGCAGGTCATAGACGCCTTCGCCGACGCCGATGGCGTGGACCGGCAGCTTGAACCGTTCGGCCAGCGCCACCAGCACGCCGCCGCGCGCCGACCCGTCCAGTTTGGTCAGGATCAGGCCGTTGATGGCGACCATGTCCTTGAACACCTCGATCTGGCTATGCGCGTTCTGGCCCGTAGTGGCGTCCAGCGTCAGCAGGGTCGTATGCGGCGCCTCGGGGGTCAGCTTTTTGATGACGCGCACGATCTTGCGCAGTTCTTCCATCAGCCCGGCCTTGTTCTGCAACCGGCCGGCCGTGTCGATCAGCAGCACGTCGGCCCCGGCGGCCGTCGCCTGCTGGACCGCGTCATAGGCCAGACCGGCGGCATCGGCCCCGGTTTCGCGCGACACGACGGGGCATTCCGTCCGCTCGCCCCAAATCTTCAACTGCGCCACGGCGGCGGCGCGGAACGTGTCGCCCGCGGCCAGCCACACCGTTTTGCCCTCGTCTCGGAACTGGCGGGCCAGCTTGCCGATGGTGGTGGTCTTGCCGGTGCCGTTGACGCCGACCAGCAGGATGATGTGCGGCTTTTTCGACGGGTCGATGACCAGCGGCTGGGCCACCGGCTCCACGATCTTCTGCAATTCGGTGGCGAGGTAATCCTTCACCTCTTCGGCCGACACTTCCTTGCCAAAGCGCGTCTTGGCCAGACCGGCGGTCAGGCGGGCCGCCGTCACGGGACCCAGATCGGCCCGGATCAACAATTCCTCCAGCTCCTCCAGCGCCTCATCATCCAACTTCTTCTTGGTGAAGATGCCGGTGATGCCTTCGGTCAGGCGGCTGGTGGATTTGGACAGGCCGTCCTTCAGCCGGGCGAACCAGCTTTTCTTTTCCGGGCGGTCCTCCAGCTCCGGCAGGGCGGTGGACACAGGCTCCGTCACGGTCGGCGGCGCGACCTCGGGCACCGGGGCGGCCACCGCCTGCACCGTTTCGACCTCTGCCGTCACCGGCGCCGGCGTGACCACGCTTTCCACCACGGGGGCGGGTACCGGGGCCGCTGGCGGGACGCTGGGTTGCGGGGCCGGCTTCTTCTTGAACCAGTTCAGCATCAGTCGAGGACTCGCGCGGTCAGTTGTGTGCCGGCCACGCCGGTGATGGTGCAGCGGATAATCGTTCCGGGTTGATAATGATCGGGCACGATGACTTCGGCAAAGCCTTCATTGCGGCCCAGGCCCGGCCGTTCAATCAATGCGTTGGCGGAACGACCCACCTGTTCCGCCAGATAGCGGGCCACCTGCGCCTCCCCCGCAGCGCGCAGGCGGGCGGCGCGTTCCTTGCGGATGGGGCCGGGCACCTGGGGCATCTTGGCGGCGGGGGTGCCGGGGCGGGGGCTGTAGGGGAAGACATGCAGCCAGGTCAGGCCGCATTGTGCCACGATGTCCAGGCTGTTCTGGAACATCTCTTCCGTCTCTGTCGGGAATCCCGCGATGATATCGGCGCCGAACACCATGTCGGGGCGCAGGGCGCGGGCCTTTTCGGCAAAGGCGATGGCGTCGGCGCGCAGATGGCGGCGCTTCATCCGCTTCAGGATCATGTCATCGCCGGCCTGCAGCGACAAGTGCAGATGCGGCATCAGGCGCGGTTCTTCGGCCACCAGACGCCACAGATCCTCGTCCATCTCCACGGCGTCGAGCGAGGACAGGCGCAGGCGGGGCAGGTCGGGGACCAGCGCCAGCAGCCGGCGCACCATCTGGCCCAGGCTGGGCTTGCCCGGCAGGTCGGCGCCATAGGAGGTGACGTCCACCCCGGTCAGCACCACCTCGTTATAGCCGGCGGTCACCAGGGCGCGGACCTGTTCCACGATCTCCCCCATCGGGACCGACCGGGAATTGCCGCGACCATAGGGGATGATGCAGAAGGTGCAGCGATGGTCGCAGCCATTCTGCACCTGCACGAAGGCGCGGGCGCGCCCCTCCATCCCCTGGATCAGATGGCCGGCGGTTTCCTTCACGCTCATGATGTCGTTGATGACCACACGCTCGGCCGTGCCGCCGCCGAAATCCACCCAGGGGGCGGGGGTCAGCTTGGCATCATTGCCCAGCACATGGTCGACCTCACCCATGGCGGCGAATTTTTCCGGGCTGACCTGGGCGGCACAGCCGGTGACGATGATCTTGGCGTCCGGCCGTTCGCGGCGCAGGCGGCGGATGGTCTGCCGCGCCTGCCGTTCTGCCTCCGCCGTCACGGCGCAGGTATTGATGATGACGACATCATCCAGCCCGGCATCACGCGCGTGGTTGCGCATCACCTCGGACTCATAGGCATTCAGGCGGCAGCCGAAGGTGACCAGCGTCGGTTCCCCGGCGCCGCCCGTCACTTCCGGTGGGCCGCCTTCGCCGCTCTCATGCACATGCTCGGCCTCGGCCAGGCTGGTATCGACGCTCACAGCGCCTCTCCGCCCAGCAGATCGGCGCCCAGCGTGCCGGCGAAGGAGATGGCGACGGGGCCGGTCATCAGCACATGGCCGTCGTCACGCCATTCGATGGTCAGGGTGCCGCCATCCAGGGCGACGGTGACGCGGCGACCCTGCACCAGCCCGCGGCGGATGGCGGCCACGCCCACGGCACAGGCGCCCGACCCGCAGGCCTGGGTGATGCCGGCCCCGCGTTCCCAGACGCGCATGCGCACCGAGGACGGCCCGGTGACGCTCGCCACCTCGATATTGGCGCGGTCGGGGAAGAAGGGGTGGCGTTCCAACTGCGGCCCCCACTGGGGCAGGTCGACGGCTTCCGCATCCGGCACGAAATGCACGGCATGTGGGTTGCCCATATTGACGCCCACCCCGTCAGCCAGCGGTCCGGCGGACGCGGGCAGATGCAGCGTGTCGCATGCCTGCGCCACCGGGATCTGCTGCCAGTCCAGCCGCGCCGGCCCCATATCCACGGTGACCGTGCCATCTTCATGCAGCCAGCAGTGCAGCAGGCCGGAAATGGTCTGGATCACCAGTTGGTCACGCCCCAGCCCCTTGCCCACCAGGGAGGCGACGCAGCGCGTGGCATTGCCACAGGCGCCGGCCTGGCTGCCATCGGGGTTCAGGATGCGCATGAAGATGTCGGCGCCCGCATCCTGCGGCGGTTCGATCAGGATCAACTGGTCAAACCCCACCCCCCGCCGCCGGTCACCGATGGCGCGCGTCTGCGTCTCCGTCAGGGGGACGGGGCGGGTGCGGGCGTCGATGACCACGAAGTCATTGCCAAGCCCGTGCATCTTCAAAAACGGTATCGTCATGCGGCCTTATATAAGCCCCGGACGGCAAGGCGTAAACGGCGGTGCGGACGGGGCGGGGATGCAAGGGCGACGGGGGCAGCGGGGGGCCATTGGGATGGCTGATGGCGGCAACCTGCCGTTCGCCCTGGCGCCGACCGTCGATAATCCGGGAAAGTTAGCGACAACCCCGTCCACAGGGTGGCTAGTCGTCTGGTTTGCCAAACATCCTCGCTAGCGGTTCCGGTGGTTCGCCGTAATGTTCCAAAATCTGCTCACGGGTTATCAGCCGGTCGGGGCGCTGTTGGATTGGGTAGGACGCATCAACGAAATCAATGGCTGCACCGTTGGCGCGGCTGACGCCTTTGGCGGCCAGGGCGGCCAGAAACGGCGCGTCGTCCATTGGGTGGATGGCGAAATAAATCTGCCGATTATTCAGCGCCGCACGGGTTGCTGGGGCCAGTTCGCATCGGTTCAGCGCTGACAGCATCTCATTATCCCTTCCCCGGGATGTGATCATCAGATACCGGTCCTCCCCCCTTGGCTCAGCCACAGTGCGCCGGGCGAGCGCAGTACAAAAGTCCTCCGGGTCTTCAGGGTCATAGGTCACATTCGGCACGGATGCGAACCGGTAGGCGTCTGTGACCCGCCAGGCCAATTCAAGGCCGTAGAGCTGCCAGCGGTCATTTGGTTGCCTCGTCAGGTCGGTATTGACCCGCACTATTTCACCGGCGATCTCACCGGCGCGCACGATCGCGGCATCGCTGACCTTGCGAGTTACGTCGGCCCAGGTTTCTGGGTCTGGCATCAGGATTGCTCCATCCGCCAGTCTGGCATAGATGCGCACGGTTCCATGGTCCCAGTCCCGCAAGTCGGGCGACGGAAAGTTGGGATTCAGCGAAAGGCCCCCGGGGATCAACAGGTCGATGCGGACTCTACCTTCGTCTGGCTCCAGCGACAGTCCGCTTTGCCAATCCCGCGATTCCCATTGCGTCGGCAGCACCTCGCGATACCAGAGGGGAAGGAAGTCCGACAGGCGGTGCCCGCGGGCACCCCCCTGATCGTCATAGATGACAAGCGCCCTATCGCCGTTGCCGGAGATGTACCAGTCATCGGCCGTCACCAGATGTCGGCCGTCATTGGTGACCAGCACGTTACGCGGTGCCAGATTGTTGCGTAGGCGTACGGCCCAGGCGACCTGCCAGCGCCCCGTTTTGTCCATGCGCTCCACCACCGCTGTTGCGGTCGTCGCATTGGCGTGCCCATCGGTCAGGAATTTAGCGTAGGCCGCGGGCATTTTCACGTCCTGCGGCCAGACATGCACACGGGTCTGTCCATTCGCCGATAGATGGACCGAGTGTACTGGCGGCGGGATGTAGTCGCCGCGGGCGACAGGTGCCATCAGCAGGCAACAGAGCAACAACAACCCGGATATGAAGCGGACCGCGATCATCACGGCTTGCCAACGGGTTGGCTTTCCGGACAAGGGTTGCAGTCTCATCCACACGCCGTTTCTCCAACGACTACATTGGGTCAGAGCTTATCGCTGCCATCAACGGAAGGCAACGCGCCGACCCTGCGCCAGCTAGACGGCCTGACCGGCGCTACTGCGGATGGCATCGATGAACGCCCGCAGGGCCGGCGCCATCTGGCGCTGGCGCGGATAGCAGAGGAAATGGCCTGGGAAAGGGGCCGACCATTCCGTCAGCAGCGGCACCAGCGTGCCGTCGCGAAGGGGGGCTGCCACCCGATCCTCCACCACGAAATCGATGCCGACCCCAGCGATGGCCACCCGCACGCCTGCCGCCTTGTCATTCACGATCAGCGGGCCGTTGACGGCAACGGAGAACCAATGGCCGTTCTCGCAGAATTCCCAGGCATAGGGCTGGGCCTGGCCTGGCCAGCGCCACCGGATGCAGCGGTGCCGTAACAGGTCGCGCGGATGCTCCGGCTGGCCGAACCGCGCCAAGTAGGCGGGTGACGCCACGGCGATCTGGCGCAATTCGGGTCCGAGCCGGACGGCAACCATATCCTGCTCAATCACCTCGCCAATGCGGATCGCGGCGTCGAAGCCGTTGGCGACAAAATCAATGACGGCGTCATCGACGGCAATATCCAGCACCACATGGGGAAAGCGGTCGACGAAGTCAGCCAGGATCGGATCAATGTACCGTTGGGCAGCGGCGCGGAAGGCATGGATGCGCACCGTACCGGACGGTCGTTCCTGATAGCGGCGGACCTGCCCCATGGCGTCGGCCAATTCGGCAACCGCCGGCTGCACCCGCAGCAGCAGGTTCTTTCCCGCTTCCGTCAGGGTGACGGACCGCGTGGTGCGGTTGAGCAGCCGCACGCCGACCCGTTCCTCTAACCCGCGGATCAACTGGCTCAACGCGGAGCCGGAGACCCCCATGTTTGCCGCCGCACGGCTGAAGCTCAGGCTTTCGGCGACGGCGATGAAGGCACGGAGATGGTTATAGTCGCTGCCGGAGGGGGGAAGGTCCATGGGATCGACCATTATTAAGACAGGCTAATCAACCATATCATAAGGGACTACATTCTGAACCGAACCTTTGGACGCTATCTCTGTTGCTCGAAAGGAGACCGGTCATGAAGACATGGTTCATCACAGGTGTTTCGCGCGGCCTTGGCCGTTCATTGGCCCAGGCGGCGCTGACGCGCGGCGACCGGGTCGTCGGCACAGTCCGACAGGGTGTGCCCGAGCTGCCGGCGGCATCCGGTCAGTTGCTGGTCCTGCCCCTGGACGTTGCCGAGGCGGGTGCTATTGAGCCGGCCCTGCAGGCGGCTTTTGATTGGGCCGGGCGGATCGACGTCCTGGTCAACAATGCCGGCTACGGCCTGCTGGGTGCGGTGGAACATGCCACCGACGCCGAGGTAGAAAGGCTTTTCGCCGTCGACGTTTTCGGGCCCTTGCGGCTGATCCGGGCCGCCTTGCCGCGTCTGCGTGCGCAGAACGGGGGGCATATCATCAATGTCACCTCTATCGCTGGTCGCGCTCCCGGCCAGGGCTCTGCCCTCTATGCGGCCGCCAAATATGCGATGGAAGGGCTGTCTGCGGCGCTGGCGCGAGAGGTGGAGCCAATGGGTCTGAAGGTGACGGCGGTCGCCCCCGGTGCCTTTCGCACCGATTTCCTGACTGACCATTCCATCCGGATCACCCGGCAGGCCGATGACGCCTATGCCGCCAGCGTGGGGACCGGGCTGTCCCGGCTGAAGGCGATGGCGGGCCGGCAGATCGGCGATCCCGACCGCGCAGCTCTGGCCATGCTGGCGCTGGCTGATGCAGACACGCCGCCCGTGCATCTGCTCCTGGGCAGTGACGCCTGGCAGCGCGCGCATGCCAAACTGGCCGGGATGCAAGCGGAAATGCAGGAATGGGAGCGCGTAACGCTGGGAACTGACTTTCCGGACTAGATGGCTGCCGCCGCATGCCATCAGGCAACGGGAGATTACCGCAGCGTCGCAGGGGGCGCGAAGGTCAGCGCCGTGTGATGGGCGGTATTGCGCAGTGGCCGGTGATTTCCGGCCGCTGCCGCCGGGCGGTAAGGGTATTACCGCTTCCCCTCAATCACCTTGAACCCATCCGCCTCCGCCACCGTGCGGCGGGATTTGAAATGCTGGTCGAAAACGGCCTCATAGGGCAGGTGTTTGTTGGCGACCAGCAGCAGGGTGCCGCCTGACGCCAGCCCTTCGGCGGCCCGCGCGATGAACTGACTGCCCAAGGTCACGTCGGTGGCCTTGCCGGCATGGAAGGGTGGGTTGGTGACGATCACGTCGAAGCGGCCGCGCGGCAGGCCCGCCGTCACATCAGCCCAATGGTATTTCAGCACCGTCGCCCCGCCCGACAAGGGGGCCAGATTGGCCTCTGCCGCGGCCAGGGAACCGGCGTCCGCTTCAAACAGGTCCAGGCCCGCCACCTTGGCGCCGGAGCGCAACAGGGCGGCGGACAGATAGCCCCAGCCGGCGCCCAGATCGGCGACACGGCCGCGGATGGAGCCGGGGAACTGTGCCGCCAGCAGGCGGGAGCCGACATCGACCTTGTTCCAGCCATGCATGCCGGGTCCGGCGATGAAGCCGGTGGCTTCCACCAGCCGCGCCTGACCATCGGCCTGCCAGCGGGCCAGCACGTCGGGGACCGGCCCGTCCCCCTTGGTCAGCCAGAAGACGCGGGCATGATACTTGGACAGGCTTTCGATCTCGCCCAGATGATCCTTCACCGCCTTCATCAGGCTGGCCACGCCCGTGTCATTGTCGCCGCAGCAGACCAGCCGCCCGCCCACGGGCAGGGCGGTCCAGGCCTGGGCAATGGCGGCCAGGCTTTGCGCCTTGTGCTTGGTCAGCAGACAGAGGCCGGTCTGGTAATCGCCGGGGGGCAGGGCCTTTTCCACGCGGAAGCCGGCGGCGGACAGGGCGTCATGGGCAGGCTTGAACCCCGTCACGGCGACCAGCCCGCGCAAGGCCGGCGGCAGGGCGCTGTCGGCCTCCGCATTCAGGATGAAACCGGCGCCTTGCGGCGGCAAAGGCAGCGCGCCGGTGGCGAAAGGGTGGTGGATGGCTTTGGCGATCGACATGGGGCAACGCCTATCCTATCAGGGCCGCGCTGTCGAGGGCGTGACCCGCGCGCGGAAAGGGTGTAGGCATGCGGCACCCCGCCACAGACGACATTCACGCCATGAGCAACCAGGTCCCGCGTCAGTTCATGACCTTCGCCCTGATCGGGGTTGGGGGCCTTCTGGTCGACATGGCGTCGCTGTTCATCGCCCAGCATCTGCTGATGCTGGATCTCTATAGCGGGCGTGTCTTCTCCTATTTGATGGCGGCGACCTTCACCTGGTACATGAACCGCCGCTTCACCTTCGTGGGTGTCAGCCGGCGGGCGGCGCTGAAGCAATGGGCGCGGTTCATCGCCGCCAATGCCATTGGCGCGGTGGTGAATTACAGCGTCTATGTGCTGGTCCTGCGCATCGGGCCGTCCGTCATCGACATGATCGGCCTGTGGCCGCAGGCGCTGGGTGCGCTGCTGCCCTATGCCGGGGTGGCGGCGGGCAGCGTCTCGGGCCTGGTTTTCAACTTTGTCTTGTCGAAGAAACTGGTGTTCCGCCAAGCCTGATGTAGTACCGCCTGTCCGTTCGACAGAGGGGGTAGCAGCCCCATGGCGAAGGCTTGGGGCGCATGCTATGGATGCCTTAATTACAAGAGGTTGGGGGAGCGCAACACGGCATGCCGTCGGCACGGTTCTATCGCTGGATGGCCTGGGGCATGACCCTGGGACTGGCGGCCGTCGCCGGTGCCGCCGTGTGGCAGGAGGCGCAGACCTCCCGCTTCCAGGCGGAGGTGCTGGCGCGCTATGGTCGCGACCTGACCTGGGTTGTTGAGCCCGGCCCTAACCCCGATATCCGCTTTCCCGGTCCCGGCCCCTATGACCAGCGGCTGGGCTATGCCAGCCTGCCCAGCTATGTCGAGCGGCTGACCGCCGCCGATTACCGCGTGGACCTGCAGGCGCGGCCCAGTGCGGCGCTGCGCGATTACATCGAATTCGGCGGCTTCGCGCCCTATCCGGAGAAGACATCGGGCGGCATTTCCATCCGCGACCAGATGGGCAACCCGCTTTATGACAGCCGTTACCCGGAACGCACCTATGCCGGCTTCAACGAGGTGCCGAAGCTGGTCGCCAATACCCTGCTGTTCATCGAGAACCGGGAACTGCTGGACCAGACCTTTCCGTTCCGCAACCCGGCCGTGGAATGGGACCGTTTCGCGCTGGCCGTCATCAATATCCCGCTGAAGCTGATCGATCCCGACAATCCGCGCGCTGGTGGATCGACGCTGGCCACCCAGATCGAGAAGTACCGCCATTCACCCGAAGGGCGCACGGCCAGCGGCATCGAGAAGCTGCGCCAGATGATGTCGGCCTCTGTCCGAGCCTATAAGGCCGGGCCGGACACGACGCGCGTGCGCCACCAGATCCTGGTCGATTACCTGAACTCCACGCCCTTGTCGGCCCGGCCGGGGGTGGGGGAGGTGAACGGGTTGGGTGATGGGCTATGGGCCTGGTACGGCACGGATTTCGAGCTGGCGAACCGCATCCTGCGCGGCCAGCCCCGCACGGAGGAACAGCTTCAGGCCCAGGCCATCGTCTATAAGCAGGTGTTGAGCCTGCTGCTGGCGCAGCGCCGCCCGTCCGCCTATCTGGGCCCCAATGGCCGCGCCGCCCTGAACGATCTGGCCAATACGCATCTGAGCGTGCTGGAAAAGGCCGGAATCATCGGGGCCCCGCTGGCCGATGCCGCCCGCTTCTTCCCCCTGCGCTTCCGGGAAGAACCGCCTTCCATCCCGGAGCCCAGCTTTGTCGAGCAGAAAGCGACAAATGCCATCCGCGCCCGGTTGCTGGGCATGCTGGGCGTGCCCAGCCTTTACGCGCTGGACCGGCTGGACCTGGCGGTGGAAACCACGCTGGACCAGCCGACCCAGGCGCGGGTGACGGAGACGCTGAAGAAGCTGGCCGACCCGGTACAGGCTGCAGCACTGGGCCTGGTCGGCGACCGGCTGTTGAACGATGCCGACCCGGCCCGCATCGTCTATTCCGTCACCCTGTTCGAACGCACGGCAGAGGCCAATCTGGTGCGGGTACAGGTCGACACGCTGCCCCAGCCGCTGGACCTGAACGAAGGGGCCAAGCTGGACCTGGGGTCCACCGCCAAGCTGCGCACTCTGGCGACATATCTGGAAATCGTGGCCAAGCTGCATGAGCGCTATATCACCCGCGAACCGCATGAACTGGAGGCGGCGGCGATGGAGGCGCCGGACCGGCTCAGCCAGTGGGTGTTGCGCACCATGGCGGCCCAGCCCGGCATCGGCATCGCCGACATCCTGGACCAAGCCATGCTGCGCGACTATTCGGCCAGCCCGGCGGAACGGTTCTTCACCGGCGGCGGCCTGCACAGCTTCGGCAATTTCGATGACCATGATGATGGCAAGGTGATGCCGCTGGCCGAGGCGTTCCGCCATTCGGTCAATCTGGTCTTCATCCGGCTGATGCGCGACATCGTCAACCATTACATCGCCGAGGGGCCGGACCGCCGCGACGACCTGATGGATGATCCGCGCCATCCCGCCCGCCGCACCTATCTGGCGCAGTTCGCGGATATCGAGGGCAGCGCCTACCTGAACAAATTCTGGGCCGATTACCAGGGGCTGGCGCCCGACGCGGCGCTGGACAAGCTGGCCAAGCGGGTGCGCCCCACGCCCGACCGGTTGACGGTGATTTTCCGCTCGGCCCTGCCCAATGCCCCGATCGAGGAACTGGCCAAGTTCCTGGACCGGCACATGCCGGCCGGCGGCCCGCCTGCGGCGCAGTTGAAGGCGCTGTATGACCGCTACGCTGCCGATGACTGGTCGCTGAACGATCGCGGCTATATGGCGGGCGTGCATCCGTTGGAACTGTGGCTGGTGGCCTATTTGCAGGACAGTCCCAAGCCGCAGCGCCGCGACATGCTGAAGGAAAGCAGCGCCCCCCGGCAGGAAAGCTATAAATGGCTGTTCTCTTCCCGGTCCAAACAGGCGCAGGACAGCCGCATCGGCATCGTGCTGGAGGAGGAGGCGTTCAACCGCATCCATGAGGAATGGACGCGGCTGGGCTATCCGTTCGGCAGCCTGATCCCCAGCTATGCCACCAGCATCGGCAGCTCCGCCGACCGGCCGGGGGCGCTGGCCGAGTTGATGGGCGTCATCCTGAATGACGGGGTGCGCCTGCCCACCCTGCGCATCAGCCGCCTGCATTTCGCGTCAGGTACGCCGTATGAGACCAGCTTCGTGCCGTCCAAGCTGCTGAACGGGGCGGAGCAGGTGATGGCGCCGGAAGTGGCGCGTGTGCTGCGCCGGCATCTGCGCGACATTGTCGACAATGGCACGGCGCGGCGCGTCCATGGCGCCTTCATCGGCGCCGACGGGCAGGAAATCCCCGTGGGCGGCAAGACCGGCACGGGCGACCACCGCTTCGAACGCTATGGCCCCGGCGGCATCGTGCTGGAAAGCCGCGTTGTCAACCGCACGGCCACCTTCGTCTTCTATGTCGGTGACCGTTTCTTCGGCGTCATCACCGCCCATGTGCATGGGCCGGAAGCGGCGGAATACCGCTTTACCTCTGCGCTGGCCTCCCAGTTGCTGAAAATCCTGGCGCCGGCCCTGCACCCGTTGCTGACTGCCAATATGCAGACGGCGGAGCGGGGGCGTTAGGCGGCTACCCCCCCCGATATATTCACCATCAGCGTGCAGTATCGGCGGGCATTATCAGAAAACCAGGCGTGATATCGCAACCAGAGGGCGTTCTTCCGGTGGCGACAGGCGTCTTGCGGCAGTGCACCGGCAGCCAGCCTTTAGCACCCGGCGGCTTGGCTCACGCGCACATGGGCGCGCGGGCGCTCGTACCGCAACCTGGTATTACGTATAGGTCAGGCCGATCGCTTTGTTTCTAAATCACCGGTCAAGACAACGCGCATAATTTTCCGTCGCCATTTCCTTATTTTGTTGCGCAGTCCAAGAGTATAGGTGGTGAGAATTGACGGATATTGACGCGGAAAACTGCGGTACATCAGTCCCGATGGGTCTTCTCCTCCAGAAGACTCAGACACAAAAGACGGCCCTGCGATGGGGGATGTCAGGTGGACGGCAAATTGAGGGGAAACGCGATGAAATCCACAAGAATGGTGCTGGTCCTGTCTTCATTGGCGGCCTTGTCCGCGGCACCGGCCCTGGCCGACGGCCCGGCGCCGCACTGGGCCTATGCGGGCCATGGCGGACCTTCGGAATGGGGGCACCTGTCGCCGGACTTCGCCGCCTGCGAGGTCGGCAAGGCCCAATCGCCCATCGACATCACGGACGCCATTCCGGCCAAGCTGGGTCCTGTGGCTGTCACCTACAAGGCGCTGGGCGTCAGTGTCATCAATAACGGTCATACGATTCAGGCCAATGCCCAGGCTGGCAATTACATCGAACTGGAAGGCAAGCGGTTCGACCTTCTGCAGTTCCATTTCCATCATCCCAGCGAACATTCCATCAATGGCAAGGCGGCCCCGATGGAGGTGCATCTGGTCCACAAGAATGCCCAGACGGGCGAACTGGCGGTGTTGGGGGTGATGATGATGCCGGGGGCCGCGAATGCCGCCGTCACCGCCGTGTGGAACGTCATGCCCTCGACCGAAGGAGAGGCGAAGCCGGCGCAACCGGTCGTCCTGGATACGACAGCCCTTCTGCCGTCGTCGCGTGACTATTATCGATACGAGGGATCG
This sequence comes from Niveispirillum sp. FG148, assembly GCF_057809655.1. Taxonomy (NCBI): domain Bacteria; kingdom Pseudomonadati; phylum Pseudomonadota; class Alphaproteobacteria; order Rhodospirillales; family Azospirillaceae; genus Niveispirillum; species Niveispirillum sp. FG148. The sequence goes on along the minus strand of NZ_JBMDKJ010000003.1, from coordinate 301,249 downwards.
CTGACCACGCCGCCCTGCGCCGAAGTGGTGCATTGGGTGGAACTGAAGCAGCCGATCACCGTCACCCAGGCGGATATCGACAAGTTCGCCGCCCTGTTTGCCAACAACGCCCGGCCTTTGCAGCCGGCCAATCGTCGGTTCGTGCTGGATTCGGCCGGCAAGTAGGTCGCGGCCCGGCGGGGAGGGAGGGCTTCTTTTCCCGCCGGGTTTCACGGGGATGGTCGCGGGGTTCAGTGGTGCGCGTCCTCTGCAACCGGGGGGATACGCCCTTTCGACCACCCCCGTTATCCACAATCCATCCACAGGCGTTGGGGCTTCCCCCCGCCGTCCATTGTGCTAGGCTACGGCATCCACCCCCTATATCTAGTGTTGGTGACATGTCCCTGCTGACGCCGAACCCGGTTTACAAGCCTTTCCGCTATCCCTGGGCCTACGAGGCCTGGCTGACCCAGCAGCGAATCCACTGGCTGCCGGAGGAAGTGCCGCTGGCCGATGACGTCAAGGACTGGCGCAACAACCTGACGGATGGCGAGCGGAACCTGCTGACGCAGATTTTCCGCTTCTTCACGCAGGCCGACGTGGAAGTGAACAATTGCTACATGCGGCATTACAGCCGCGTGTTCCAGCCAACCGAGGTCTGCATGATGCTGGCCGCCTTCTCCGCCATGGAGACGGTGCATATCGCGGCCTACAGCCATCTGCTGGACACGATCGGCATGCCGGAGGTGGAGTATTCCGCGTTCCTTCATTACAAGGCGATGAAGGACAAGTACGACTACATGCATGAATTCAATGTCGACAGCAAAAAGGACATTGCCAAGACGCTGGCCGTGTTCGGCGCCTTTACCGAGGGGCTGCAGCTGTTCGCCAGCTTCGCCATCCTGATGAACTTCCCCCGCTTCGGGAAGATGAAGGGCATGGGCCAGATCGTCACCTGGTCTGTGCGCGATGAAAGCCTGCACACGCAGTCGATCATCCAGCTGTTCAAGACCTTCATCTCCGAAAACCCCGAAGTCTGGGATGAGGAGTTCCAGCGCGAGCTGTATGTGGCATGCGAGACCATCGTGCATCACGAGGATGCCTTCATCGACCTGGCCTTTGAAATGGGTGCGGTGAAGGGTCTGGATGGCGAGGATGTGAAGAAATACATCCGCTATATCGCCGACCGCCGTCTGGCCCAGCTGGGCTTACAGCCGATCTACAAGACCGACAAGAACCCGCTGCCCTGGATGGATGCCATCCTGAACGGCGTGGAGCACACCAACTTCTTCGAAAACCGCGCCACGGAATATTCCAAGGCGGCGACGAAGGGATCGTGGGAAGACGCGTTCGCGGATTGATCACGCGAACACCCGTAAAAAGGCAAAGGCCGCGCGTCCCATCGGGTGCGCGGCCTTTGCCTTTTCGGGCCCGTCACTTCTTCGGCAGTTTCGCCGTCAGCTTGATCTCCGTGATGCCCGTGTCGGGGACCAGACGGGTGATGCCGATGGCGGTCCAGGCGGGGTAGGGTGCCTTGATATAGTTCTTCTTCACGGCCACGAAAGCATCCAGCTGCCCCGGCACGTCGGTGTGGAAGGTGGTCATGTCCACCACATCGTCCCAGGTCAGGCCGGCGCGGGTCAGGATGGTGGTCAGCCTTTCCATGGCGCGGGTATAGGCGACCTTCAAGTCCGTCTCCCCCGGCCGCAGCCCGGCCACCACGCCCGACAGATAGGCTGTGTCGCCGGTGATGACAGCGTCGGCAAAGCCCCATTCGTTGAAAACGGCCAATGCGCGCGGATCTTCAGGCATCAGCACTGTCGCTTCCTGCCGCGCCCCGGCCAGGGCAGGGGCAGACAGGGCGAGCAGGGATGCTGCGAACAGAGCGGAGCGGAACATGAAAAATCCTTCGGCATGGTTAACGCCGAAGGATTAGCAGAAGCATCATTGCCTGACTGTTTCAGCCTGTAACGGGCCGGTTTCATACCAATCTCCCTTGCTCGTGACCGACCAAGGGAGATTTCGTGTTCCCTCAGGTGCCGGGCGCCGCCATCCGGCGGCTTGGCTTGCGGCGCACGGGCGCCGGCCTCCAAGGATCATGGACAATGACCCTTGGTTTAGCCGACCTTGCCGCCCCATTCCGTCAGGAAGGCGCGGATCTTGGCCACGTCATGGCCCTTGCCCTTGTCGGCGGGCAGCTCCAGCGCGCCGGTATCCTGGCTGTGCAGCAGCTTGCCATCCGCATCCAGCACGAACAGATGCGGATAGCCTGCCACGGCCGGGTATTGCGACAGGAACGCCTTGTTCTGGTTCACCTTCGTGTCGTAATGCACCTTCAGCGTCACGAAGGCGGCATCGCGCTGCGCGGCCAGATCGGCATTGCTGGCGAAGGTGCCGTCCAGCAGCTTGCACCAGATGCACCAATCGCCGCCGACATCGATCAGCACGCGCTTGCCCGACGCCTTGGCCTCAGCCAGTGCGTCCTTCAGGTCGGCGGCCGGATCGCGGGCCGGGTCGAATTTTTCGGACCAGACGGCGCCCGTGGCGGCGACAGCCTGCATGACGGGGGCGGACAGAAGGCCGGCGGCGACGGGCAGGGCCAGCAGGGTGCGGCGCAGAAGGCGGATGCGCATCGGGCGCTCCATGGTTCGGGGCGTTGGGGGTCAGGACAGGCCGACGGTCAGATCACAGGCGGTGGACCCGATGCCGCGGTTGAAGAAGCGGATGACCATGCCGCCGGCATCCCGCACGACCAGCACCTGCGTCTGGCCGGGGCCCAGCGACATCTGCCGGCCTGTGGCGGCCAGCGTGCTTTCCGTGATGGAATATTCCAGCACGCAGCGCTTGTTGCCCTTGTTCTCAAAGGTTACATCGCCGGGGCCGGGGATCTTGAACTCAAAGCTCTTGCCCACGGTGAAATCGACACGGCCCTGGCAGGGATTGTCCTTCTGCACCTCGCAGCCATACTCGCCCTGCGGCGGGCGGGGGCCGGCCTGCTGGGCCGTCGCGGCGGCGACGCCGGCAAGGCCGGACAGCAGGAGAAGGGCGGACAGGGTCAGGCTGCGGGACATGGGTGGGGCAACTCCTGCATCGGGTCTGGGAATCAATAGACCCGCCGGCACTGGCGCGGCAAGGCCCATCCCTTCACGGCTGTTACCCCACGCGGCTGGCGCCGCCCCTCAAACGCCGGCGCCAACATCCGTTGGCTTGGCTCACGCGGCACGGGCCGCGCGGCGGCGGTCGCCGCCGATCCACCGGCCATCCGGGATGACCGGTGGTATCACCCCACGCAACTGGCGCGGAACAGGGTGGAGGGGCGCACCAGCTCCTCCTGCGCGGCGATGATCTGCAATTCGCGCTGGCCGCTGTCGCGCGTGGCGCGGAACACGGCATAGATGGCCGACGCCGCATGCGACAGGGCCGACGCCCCGTCACCGGTTTCCAGGAATTTGGCCAGGAACAGGGCCGCCACGCAGTCGCCGGCCCCATTGGGCAAGGGCGACAGGTCCAGGCGCGGCGTGTCCACCAGGAAGGCGCCCTCCGGCCCGTCCAGCAGCATTTCGATGCGGTCGCCGGCGGCGTCCGCGCGCGTCAGACTGGTCACCATCACCCAGCGCGGCCCCAGCCGGCGGGCCAGCCGCGTGGCCGCCAGGGCAGAAGCCAGGTCGGTGACCGTCATTCCGGTCAGATATTCCAGCTCGAACTGGTTGGGGGTGATGATGTCGGCCTGCGGCACGGCGCGGTCGCGGAAGAATTCCGGGATGCCGGGGCGCACGAAGAAGCCGCGGCCGACATCGCCCATCACCGGATCGCAGCAATAAAGCGCGTCCACCTTGCCCCGCTTCACCCGCTCCACCGCGGACAGGACGACGTCGCCCAGGGTTGCATCGCCCATATAACCGGTCAGCACGGCGTGCACGCCATCCATGGCGCCGCGCGCCTCCACCCCCTTCAGGACGTCGGCAATATGGTCCGGCGGCAGCACCATGCCGGTCCAGGCGCCATAGCCTGTGTGGTTGGAAAACTGTACAGTGTTGACGGCAATGGCATCGAAGCCCAGCCTTTCCAGGGGGAAAACGGCGGCACGATTGCCGACATGCCCGAAGGCGACGTGGGACTGGATGGTCAGAATGGTCCGCATCGGCATCACCGTTTACTTGTCCTTCCCCTTTGCTACGCCCACCATCGACCTACCTTCAATGCCCAATGCGTCACCCGGACACTGTGCGGTGCATCACTGCCATTGACGACGGTTTGCGCGCCACCATTGCTACAGCCATCTTCCCCCAAATGGGGTAATCCAATCGTCTGAGGATATGACATCCATGACCAGCCTTCGCGATGCCAAGATCAAGACCCGCGTCCTGATCGGCTTTGGTGTGTTGCTGGCCCTGCTGGTCATCCTGACCGGCATCGGCATGCAGAAGGTCAGCCTGATCGAACACAGCCTGACCCAGATCAACGAGGTCAATGGCGTCAAGCAGCGCTACGCCATCAATTTCCGCGGCAGCGTGCATGACCGCGCCATTGCGCTGCGCGATGTGGTGCTGGTGGATGATCCCAAGATCATGGACCAGATCGTGGGCGATATCCGCAAGCTGGAAGCCGCCTATGCGGAGTCGGCCAAGAAGCTGGACGCCATGTTCGCCGCCCGCACCGACATCCTGCCGGAGGAACGCCAGATCCTGACCTCCATCAAGGAGATCGAGGCCAAGACCCTGCCCGGCATCGAGAAGGTGATCGAGCTGCACCGGGCCGGCAAGACACCGGAAGCGCGCGAGCTGCTGCTGTCGACGGTGCGCCTGGATCTGGTCGAATGGCTGGCCCGCATCAATCGCTTCATCGACAAGCAGGAACGCGACAACACCATCATCGGTGACGCCACCCGCAGCCAGGCGCGCGGCTTTTCCCAGCTGATGCTGATCGTCTGCGGCTTCTGTCTGCTGGTGGGCGGCGGCTTCGGCTGGTGGACTGTCGGTTCCATCCTGCCACTGCGCCGCCTGACCGACAGCATGCTGCGTCTGGCCGAAGGCGATCTGTCCACGGAAATCCCGGAATCCCGTTCCCAGAACGAGGTGGGCGACATCACGTCGGCCGTGCAGGTGTTCAAGCGCAACGCCCTGGAGGCGCGCAACCTGCGTGACGAGCAGACCGCCGCGGAGGCGCGGGCCAAGCAGGCGCGCCAGGCTGAGATGGCCGCCCTGGCCCAGCGGTTTGAGGATGATGTGAAGGCGGTGGTGACGGCGGTCGGCACCTCTTCGGCCCATATCCGGGAATCGGCCGAGATGCTGAAGACAACGGCCGGCAATACGGGCGAACGCGTGGACACGGTGGAGAGTTCCGCCACCCAGGCGACCGAGAATGTGCAGTCGGTGGCCAGTGCCGCCGGCCAATTGGCCAATTCCATCCAGGAGATCGCCCGCCAGATTGAGGATACCGCCGCCCGGACCCAGCGGGCAGCCGAACAGGCTGCTGTCACCAACGAGATCGTGGATGGCCTGTCGACCAAGGCGGAACGCATCGGCGACGTGCTGGGCCTGATCAGCGACATTGCCAGCCAGACCAACCTGCTGGCGCTCAACGCCACCATCGAGGCGGCGCGGGCGGGAGAGGCCGGCAAGGGCTTTGCCGTCGTGGCGTCGGAGGTGAAGATACTGGCCAGCCAGACGGCACGCGCCACGGATGATATTGCCCAGCATATCAACGAAATCCAGTCGGCCACGGGCGAGGCGGTGCGCGCCATCAAGGAGATCGCGACCACCGTCGGTCAGGTCAACCAGATATCCTCTGCCATCGCGGCAGCCGTGGAGGAACAGAACGCCGCCACCAACGAGATCGCCCGAAGCGCCCGCGATGCCTCACGCGGGGTGGAAACCGTGACCATGGCGGTGGTCGATGTGCGCGAAGGCACCAACCAGACCGATGCCGAATCGCGTCAGTTGCTGACGGCATCGGCGGAGCTGTCCGGCCATGCCGAGGCGTTGAAGACCCAGGTCGACCGTTTCCTGACGTCCGTGCGGTCGGGGACCTGACGGCGGGTTGCCGCCCTGGGGGTGGTCGGTTAGGGTGGGGCCGTTCGACAGACCGGGATACCGCCATGACCCTCCGCCCCCGCCGTTCCGCCCTGTACATGCCCGGTGCCAATGCCCGCGCCCTGGACAAGGCCCGTACGCTTGCCGCCGACGTCCTGATCCTGGATCTGGAGGATTCGGTCGCGCCCGACGCCAAGGACATGGCCCGCGCCCAGGTGATGGAGGCCGTGCACCAGGGTGGCTATGGCAGCCGGGAGTTGGTGATCCGGGTCAATGGCATTGACACCCCCTGGGGCCACGCTGACCTGACGGCCGCCGCCCTGTCGGGTGCCGATGCCGTGCTGGTGCCCAAGGTGGACAGTGCCGAAGGCGTACGTCTGGCCGATCGTGTGCTGCGGGCCGCCGGTGCGCCGGACAATCTGCGCCTGTGGGTGATGATGGAGACGCCGCGTGCCATGCTGGCGGCTGCTGAGATTGCGGGCGCCTGTCCGCGGCTGGAATGCCTGGTCATGGGCACATCGGACCTGACCAAGGACCTGAACGCGCTGGTCACGCGCGACCGCCTGCCCATGGTGACCGGTCTGGGCCTGTGCATGCTGGCCGCCCGCGCCCATGGGCTGACGGCGCTGGACGGTGTGCATGTCGATCTGGACGATGCCGAAGGCTTCGCCGCCGCCTGCCGCCAGGGCCGCGAGCTGGGCTTCGACGGCAAGACCCTGATCCATCCCAAGCAGTTGGACGCCGCCAACGCGGCCTTCGCGCCGACGGCCGAGGAAGTGGCCCGGGCCCGGCGCATCATCGCCGCCCATGCGGAGGCCGCCGCCGCCGGCAAGGGCATCACCGTCGTCGACGGCAAGCTGGTCGAGGCGCTGCATGTGGAAACGGCCCGGCGCACGGTGGCGCTGGGCGAGGTGGTTGGGGTCGGTTGACGGCAATCCCCCGGTCCCGGCGGGGGTGTCTGGCCCCCGCCGGGAAGGTGACTTAATTCACCACGCTGACGGCGCGGCGGTTCTGCTGCCAGACATCGGCGCCGGAACCGGCCACGGCCGGGCGTTCCTTGCCGAAGCTGATGGTCTGAAGGCGGTTGCCATCGACACCGGCCGCAGCCAGATAGCGGCGCACGCTGTCGGCGCGCTTCTGACCCAGGGCCAGATTGTATTCGCGCGTCCCGCGCTCGTCGCAATGGCCTTCGATGGTCAGGGTCACGGCCGGATTGGCGCGCAGGAACGCTGCCTGCTTGTCCAGCGTGGCGGCCCCTTCCGGTGACACTTCGAACTGGTCCAGGGAAAAGAAGACCCGGTCGCCGATCTGCGCCAGCTGCTGCTGGGGCGAGAGGTTGGACAGGTCCTGTCGCTCCACGCCGCCAGTGCCGGTGCCTGTGCTGCCGGGGAACGGCGTGCTGTAGCCGGTGCCGGTGGTGCTGGCGCTCTGTTCACTGTCGCGGACAGAGGAGCAGGCCGCCAGCAGCATCATCGGCGCCAGCAGCAGGATATTCTTCAGCTTCATTTCTTGATCTCTCATTCCCAGATGTTTTCCGCCGGCAATGCCGACAGCCCCACATCATCCAAGCCTGCGATTGCGGCGGGACTTGGACCAAAGCCGGGCCTGTGTTGGGCATGCAGACGGCCGATCCGCAGAGGCCAGGGAAGATGGCACGGATCGACCATTCAGTGGCGGCCGGATCAGGCGTGGCCGATATCCCCGGAAAGCATAGACAGGTTGATACCCAGCGTCGCCAGCGCACGCTCCCACTTATGGTCCAGGTCCGGGTCGAACAGGATCGCATCGTTGGCCGGGGCGTGCAGCCAGCCATTCTGCTGCATCTCCTGGTCCAGCTGGCCGGGGCCCCAGCCGGCATAGCCCAGGGCCAGGATGGCGCGTTCCGGTCCCCGCCCGTCGGCCACGGCGCGCAGGATGTCGACGGTGGCGGTCAGCACTGCCTGGTCATTCACCTGCATGCTGCCTTCGCGGTTGTAATCCGGGGAATGCAGCACGAAACCCCGGCCTGATTCGACCGGCCCGCCGAAATGGACCCGCAATTCGCGCGCGGGCTTGGACACGTCGATATCCAGCTGGCGGAGAAGGTGGGCGAAATCGATGCCGTCGAACGGCTTGTTGACCACCAGCCCCATGGCCCCGTCGGCATTGTGCGCACAGATGAAGATCACGGATTTTTCAAACCGTGGATCGGGCATCTGCGGCATGGCGATCAGAAGCTGGCCGGTAAGCGACGTCAGGGATTTCTTGGCGGATTTCGGCATGGGCGTGGGCCGGGCTGTCGATATCGGCGTTGATCATAGCAGTGCCAGCGGCTGATGGGCGGAAAATCGCCTTTCCCCTTTCCCTTGTCCTGCCCCCGCCGGTGGCCTAGAACCATTCCATCCGTTGTCATCAACATTCCCCCCAAGGAGGATCACCAGATGAGCGTTAAGGTTGGCGACCGCGTCCCGTCGGTTACCCTGAAGCACCTGACCGAATCCGGCATGCAGGAAGTCAGCACCGACGACCTGTTCAAGGGCAAGAAGGTCGTGCTGTTCTCCGTGCCCGGCGCCTTCACGCCGACCTGCTCTGCCAAGCATCTGCCGGGCTTTGTGGAGAATGCGGAAGCCATCAAGGCCAAGGGCGTGGAAGACATCGTCTGCCTGGCCGTGAACGATCCGTTCGTCATGCAGGCCTGGGGCAAGGTCAACAATGTCGCCGGCAAGGTCACCATGCTGCCCGACGGCAATGGCGCCCTGACCAAGGCCCTGGGCCTGGAGATGGACGGTACGGCCTATAATCTGGGCCATCGCGGCCAGCGTTTCGCCCTGGTGGCCGAAGACGGCGTCATCACCAAGCTGGAAGTGGAAAAGCCCGGCGCCTTCGAGGTGTCGAGCGCCGAGCATGTGCTGAAGCAGCTCTGATCCGCGTCGGCCAGGCGGGGTTCCGCTTCTGGTTGATCATGGAAAGCCGGGCCGGTGGCGTTGATGCCCCGGCCCGGTTTGCGTTTGTGGGGCTTCCGCTCAAGCCTCCCGGCGGTGGAAGGCCAGAATGAAGGCGCGGATGGCCGCCGCCAGGGACCGTCCGGGACCGGCGCGGCGGGCGACCATCTCCACCAGATGCGCGGTCATCACGCCTTCATCCTGGGCGATGCCGTCCAGGACCAGCCACAGGTCTGTCGGCAGGCGGACCGGCGTCAGGTCGCCATCGACCAGGAACCGGCGTTCGTGCCCGCCGATCGCCCGCTCCACGCGATCCAGGGCGTAGGCCAGCGCCTCGCTGTGCCCGTCGTTGCCATCGTTTGCGGCCACCAGATGGGGTTTGCGGGTCATCATGCGGCCTTTCGCGTGGGTTGGCGGATCTGAAACTGCACATGCAGGCCGTCTTCCGGCGGGCCCAGCGTCACGCCGCCATGGGGCCGCAGCTCTTCCAGCGTCCCCGACAGGGGATGCATCTCGAAGGTGAGAACCAGCGCGACGGCGATGGCCATCAGCTCCGCCATGGCCAGATGCATGCCGATGCAGGTGCGCGCGCCGGCACCGAAGGGGATATAGGCGAACTTGTCATGGGCCGGCCGGCCCATGAACCGCTCCGGCTTCAGGGTCAGCGGGTCCGGCCACAGGTCTGGCTGTCGATGCAGGGCCCAGGGGCAGAGCAGGATGGTGGCGCCGGCCGGCACTGTGACGCCGTCGATCCTGTCGGGTCCCATGGCGGTGCGGGCATACCACCAGGCCGACGGGTACAGCCGCAGCAATTCCGACACCAGGGCCTTGGTGCGTGGCAGGTCACGCAGACGGGACACGGGAATGTCACCGGACGACGGGTCGACAGCCGCCTCCGCCTCCGCCCGCACCCAGCGGGCAAGGTCGGGCCGTGCGGCCAGCGTATAGGTCAGCCAGCCCGCCAGGCTGGCCGTCGTCTCGAATCCGGCGACCATCATGGTCACCGCCTCGTCCAGCAAGGCCTGCCGTCCGTAACGATCCGCCAGCGCCCCCATCCCGGCCAGGACACCGCCTCCGCCCTGAGAAATCTCCTCCACCACGCCGACAATGTCGGTGATGGCCCGGCGGAAACGGCGGTTGGCGGGTGTGGGCAGGATGGCGTCCAGGTCGATCAGGCGCCACATCGTCTCTGAAATGCGCTGATGTGCGACGGTGCAGGCCCGGTAGACGGTTTCGGCCTGCGCGTGGGTCATTTCCGCCTGGAACAGCGCAGCCACGGCCATGCGCATGGCAATACGGCCCATGGTTTCGTGCAGGGACACAGGGTATCCGGCCATGCGTGTCAGGGTGACGATCTCCCGCGACAGCACGCCCATGGCCATTTCCAGGCCGCGGTTCAGGGCGGTGGGGGTGAAGGCGGGTTTGGCGGCTTCGCGGGCATGGGCCCAGCGATCGCCACCCGCCGCCGTCACCATGCTTTCCCCGAACAGGGGACGCAGGCGCCCGGCTTCCCGCCCCTTGCTGTAATTGTCGCGATTGTCCAGCAGCACCTGGCGGACGGCCGACGGCCGGGCCAGGAACAGGGTGGGGCGATGGGCGAACCGCGCCTTCAGCGGCGTGTCCCGCCCGATCAGGGTGCGTTCGGCAAAGCCCAGGGGGTCGCCGGCGAAATCCGGCAGGTCGCCCAGAAGCAGGCGGGAAGTATCGGCCAGCATGGTGATTTCCCTTCAAGCGGCAGTGCGGTCGGACAGCGGCGCCTGGCTGCTGTTCGCGATCCGCAGGGCGGGTTCGATCAGGGCGCTGATCAGCACGGCACGGACATCGCCATGGCTGGACTGCCCGACGATGACGGGCCCCAGATCACGCGTGACGGTCACTCCGCATTGGCGCAGGAACCGTTCGAACGGCGGTTCGGTCAGGGCGATCAGGCGGGAGGCACCCAGCAGCGCCCCCTGGGTCATACCGGCGCGGACCAGGGCACGGGCCATGACCAGATGGTCGGGATGATCGGGATCCGCGGCGAAGCGGCTCACCTCCCACACCTCGGTTGATCGCGGCATGCCGTCGGGCAGCAGATGCGCGAAGCTGCGTTCCAGCAGATAGGGACCGGTTGTCGGCAGCATCCGCAGATAGGCGACGACGCGGCCCCGGTCGGTGGCGGCCAGATGCACGGCCAGCCGGTCCAGGGGGTCGATCTCCAGCAGGTCGATCGATGCCACTTCCCAGCCCAGTTTCTCCCGGAACACGCGGTGGCGCAGACGCCACGCCTGGGCCATCAGTTCCGGTGCGTCACCCGCCCTGTAACATTCGATTTTCCTCAGCATCCCATGTCTCCCCTCTGTCCGGGGGGAGTAGGCCAAAGTTCAGACCCGCATATCACTGTCTGTTCAGACAGGGGCGGATGTGATTATCATGACAACTCCAACGATTAACTGCCTGCTAGAATGCTCACGCTTGATGAGGCCCTAGGCGAGATACAGGCATGCGACGACCTCGACCGCCTGGAGACCACTTTTCTGGCCATTTCCCGCCGGCTGGGCTTTGATAGCTTCAGCTATATCGACGTCCGTCGGATGCACGAGACGGACGCCATGCCGTTTTTCCAGACGAATGTGCGTGACGATTTCGCACGCCTTTACCGGGATGAAGGCTTCTTCGTGCATGACCCCGTCGCCACCCGCGCCGCCACCTCGAACACGCCTTTCCGATGGGCCGATATCGCGGAATTCAGCAACCCCGTGACCAAGCGCGGTGTGAAGTCGAAGTCACGCAAGGTGCTGGAGGTGGCGTTCGATCATGGGCTGACGGAAGGCTATGTACTACCCGTGCATGCCATGGACGCCCATGGGCGCCCGGCCTCCTCGCTGATCTCCCTGTTCTGGACGGACCGGGCGGAGGCCATGGTCCTGGGGCAGGCCATCCCCAACTGGTTCCGGCTGGTGGCCCTGTCCTATCATGAACGCGTGCTGGCCCTGCGCGGGGCCCGCGACGGCGTGACGGAGCCGCCTCCGCCCCTGACGGACCGGGAGCGCGACTGCCTGCTGTGGGCCTGCCGGGGCAAGACCAATGCCGAGACGGGGATCATCCTCAACATCTCGGAACGCACCGTGAAATTCCATATGGAAAACGCCATGCAGAAGCTGGGCGTCCATAACAAGTTCCACGCCATCGCCATGGCGATCCATCTGGGGATCATCGCGCCTTAGGGGCGGCGGGGTAGTGGGGTCAGCCCCGTCCGGCCAGCAGGCTTTCGGCGGCGGCGCGGGCGGCCTGCGTGATTTCGGCACCCGACAGCATGCGGGCCACCTCTTCCAGCCGTTCCTGTGGCGACAGGGTAATGACCTCCGTCGCGGTACGGCCGGCGGTGACCTTCTTGCGCACGTTCCAGTGATGGGCGCCGCGGGCCGCCACCTGCGGGCTGTGGGTGACGACCAGGACCTGCAGGTCGTGCTGCCCCAGCCGTGCCAGACGTTCGCCGATGGCGTCAGCCACGGCCCCGCCCACACCGGTATCCACTTCGTCGAAGACCAGGGTCGGGACGGTGCCGACCTGGGCCAGGACCACCTTCAGCGCCAGCATGAAGCGCGCCAGCTCGCCACCCGACGCGATCTTGGCCAGCGGGCCCGGCGGCGTGCCGGGATTGGTGGCAACCTGGAAGGCGATGTCATCAATGCCGGCCGCACTCCACCCTTCCTCGCCCACCGGCTCCACCTTGGTGGCAAAACGGGCTTTCTCCAGGCGCAGGGGCTTCAGTTCGGCCGCGACAGCCTGATCCAGCTTGGCGGCGGCCTTGGACCGGGTAGCGGACAGCGCGCGGGCTGCCTCCAGATAACTGGCCTTGGCGCTTTCCGCCTGGGCGGCCAGTCTGGCCAGAAGGTCGCCCTGGTCTTCGATCAGGTTCAGCTTGGCCGCCATGGCTGCGCGCAGGGTCACCAGACCATCGACATCGGTGCCATGCTTGCGGGCGGCAGCGCGCAGGGCGAACAGCCGCTCCTCGATCTTGTCCAGGTTGCCGCCATCGCCATCCATGTCGGCCGCGAAGCCCTGAATGGCGCGCGACGCCTCTCCGACCTCGTTGGCGGCCTCATCCAGCACGGCGATCACCGGGTCCAGCCGTCCACCGGCCTTGTCGGCGATGCGCGACAGGGTGCGCAGCGCCGACGCCAGCGCCCGTTCCGCCCCACGCTCGCCCGACAGTTCCGTCGACGCCTGGGTCAGGCTTTCGATCAGCTTCTCCCGATGCTGAAGCACGACGCGCTGTTCGGCCAGTTGCGTCTCCTCACCTTCCTGCGGGGAAAGCTGGTCCAGCTCCTCCACCGCGTGGCGCAGGTAATCCTCCTCGGCACGGGCGCGGGATGCGTCGGCGGCGGCCGTCAGCCGGGCCTGTTCCACCTGCCGCCAGGCGCGCCAGGATGCCGCCACCTTCTGCCCCTGACCGGAAAGCTGGGCATAGTCGTCCAGCAGGTCGCGGTGCGTGCGCGGGTCCAGCAGGCCGTGCGTGTCGAACTGGCCATGCACCTCCACCAGCGTTTCGCCCAGGCGGCGCAGCAGGGTCACGCCCACCGGCTGGTCATTCACGAAGCAGCGGGAGCGGCCGTCATTGGTGAGTGTGCGGCGGATGACCAGCGTGTCCTCCACCTCCAGCTCCTGCTCACGCAGGATGGCGAAGGCGGGGTGGTCGCCGCGGCGGCCCAGATCGAATTCTGCGGTGACGCTGGCCTGTTCGCTGCCATGGCGGACCAGGGAACTGTCACCGCGGGCACCCAGCGCCAGACCCAGCGCATCCAGCAGGATGGATTTGCCGGCGCCCGTTTCACCGGTCAGCACGCACAGGCCAGGTTGGAACGCCAGCGTCAGGCGTTCGATCAGGACGACGTCGCGGATCGAGATTGTGACGAGCATGCTGGCGCCAGGATCAAGGGAAGGGGATCAGAACATCCAGTCGATCGCCCGGCTCAGCAGCGACGGCTTCTCGCCGCTGTCCGCACGATTGATCAGGGCATAGGTGTCCTGGTACCAGACCGAACCGGGATAATTATGACCCAGCAGGGCGGCATTCACCTGGGCTTCCTCGCGGATGCCCAACGCCAGATAGGCTTCCACCAGACGGTGCAGTGCCTCCGGTGCGTGGCTGGTACCCTGATATTCGTCGACCACCCGGCGGAAGCGCTTGATGGCGGCCATGTATTCGCCGGTGTTCAGATAGAAACGGCCGACCTCCATGTCCTTGCCGGCCAGATGATCGTTGGTCAGGTCGATCTTCAGGCGCGCATCACGGGCATAGGGGCTGGCCGGGAAGCGGCGGACCACCTCCTGCAGATTCTTCAGCGCCTCATACGTCGTACTCTGGTCGCGACGGACGTCGGAGATGCGTTCGTAATTGCACAGTGCCTTCAGATAGAAGGCATAGGCGGCATTGCGGTTGCCCGGATGCAGGGCGATGAAGCGATCCAGCGTGGTGATCGCATCATCGTACTTCAGCGCCTGATAGTGCGAATAGGCCGCCATCAGCTGCGCCCGCACAGCCCACTGGCTGTAGGGGTGCTGGCGTTCGACCTCGTCGAACAGCAGGGCCGCCTTGGTGTAATTGTGATTGTCGATGGCGTTGCCCGCCTCGGCGTAGATCTGCTCCACCGGGCGTTCGACATAGGGCAACTCGTCCTTCTTGCCGGCGCAGGCCGTAAGAAGCAGGAAGGCCGCCGGCGCCAACAGGCGGGTGACGGAGCGGAGGCGGGGCGAACGTTCGGTGCGAAGCATCGGCAAGGACAACCAAGCAGCAAGCATGAATGCGGGATGCCTTATAGCACGCACGGGATGGCATGCGCCAAGCGGCAAACATCGTCTCCCGGCGCGCATCGGCGCTTTTCCCAGAACATGATGGCAAATCAGGGCGGAAGCATGGCAGTTCGGGGCCAGCCTTTCAGATGCGCTCAGTTCTCTGCGCGGTGGCTGGCGACTTCCGGCTGGGACTCCGGCATCAGCTGTTGCAGTGCCTGGTTGAAGCGCCGGCGCAGATCCTCGCCCACAGGGCCAGGGCGGAAACAGACATGCAGGCTCTTGTTCTCCAGCGCCCGCACATTGAAACGCAGCGTGCCCGCGAAGCCGGCCAGTTCCGGCGTGGTCTTCAGCAGATATGAAAGGACATTGCTGTCGATGACCACCATGTCCAGGCGACCGGCAGCCAGTTTGCGCAGATTTGTCACATCATCGACGGCGGGTTCGACCGTCAGGCGCCCCTCTGCCGCCGCCCGATCGAAGGCGTCGGTATTGACATAGCCCCGCACGGTGCCGATGCGCCGCGTGGCCAGATCCTTCAGATCCCGCCAGGGGATGGGATTGTCCACCTGTTCGGCGAACCCCAGCGGGCTGCTGCCAATGGCATGCGACAGCAGGCAGCGGCCGGACTCAATGGCCGACGTCCGGTATTCAGGAAAGTAGCCGGCAAAGGTTTCATCCCCCAGGCCGGCGGCAACGGCACGCTGCCATGGCAGGAATTCAACCTCCACCCGGAACCCGGCCAAGGCCAGGGCACTGGTGACGATTGCGGTGGAAAGACCCTTGCCATCCAGGTTGGGACCACTGAATGGCGGCCAGTTGGCGGTTGCCAGGCGGACGGGGGGCTGTGTCGTCTGCTGGGCGCGCGCCATCGGGCTGTACAACAACGACAGACACACGCACAGCATCGTCATCGCAGCACCCCGGTGCGGGGCGGCATGCGGTCTGTGCGCCGGCCGTCGCGTCATCGATCCCCCATTTCGTCGGATCGATAATGCGCCGCAGCATAGTTCCGTCCAGTTAAGATCCTGTGAAAGACAAAGGGGAGAAAGCGGCGTTGGCCACTTTCTCCCCTTTGCCGGGATACCTTGGTCGTGTCGTGCCGGGGGAGGCCCCGCCGTCAAGCGACGGCGGCGCGGTCCGTCCAGACCGGCGCATCCTCTCGCCGCCATGCCGTCTCGTCGGCGAACATGGCGCGCAGCAGGGCATTGTTCATGGCATGGCCCGGCCGCGTGCCCTGGAAATGGCCCAGGATCTGACCGCCGGCCAGATACAGGTCACCCACCGCGTCCAGCAGCTTGTGCCGGATGAATTCATCCGCGTGGCGCAGGCCGCCGGGGTTCAGCACCCGGTCACCCTCGATCACGATGGCATTGTCCAACGACCCGCCCAGACCCAGGCCGGCCTTGCGCATGGCCTCGACCTCATGCGCGAAGCCGAAGGTGCGGCTGTCGGCGACTTCCGTCTTGAACGAACCGTCGGCCAGCCGCAGGAAGCCTTCCTGCCGGCGGATCAGGGCCGTATTGTCATAGATGATCTCCGCCCGGAAGGTGGAGACAGGCGACGGTGACAGGCTGACGGCCTTGTCGCCATCCTGCACGCGCACGTCCTTCAGCACGCGGATCAGGCGGCGCGGCTGGTCCTGCACCTTGATGCCGGCACATTCGACCAGGAAAACGAACGGGGCTGAGCTGCCATCCATGATGGGCAGTTCGGCGGCGTCCACCTCCACAATGGCATTGTCGATGCCGCAGCCCCGCAAAGCCGCCATCAGATGTTCCACGGTGCCGACCGCGGCACCCTGGTCATTGGTCAGCAATGTGCAAAGGCGGGTGTCGGAAACCAAATCCCAACGTGCCGGAATGACGGCGCGGGCCAGCGGAAGATCGGAGCGGACAAACACGATGCCGTGATCGACCGGTGCCGGACGCAGGATCATACGGACACGACGGCCCGTATGAAGGCCGACGCCGGAGCAGTGGATATTGGTGTTCAGCGTCTGTTGCCAGGACATGGGATTGTCCCTTTCTCGATGCGTCAGTATGCGCCCCCTGACACGAAGAGTCACGCCATGGACGCTACCCTTTCGGGCTGCAACGTCATCCCACCTACGTTGCAATGCGATATCGCGTTATCTCCGCAGCCTCACAATGGCCCCGTTGAGAGCAAGATACAAATCACTCTTTATTACGAATTGTTACGACACTCAACGGCAAGTCTCTGATTTGTCGTCACAATTCTGACCAAATTTCGCCTGGAAAACAACAAAGGGGCCGGTCCCCGCCGGACCGGCCCCTTGTTTGCAGTGCGATAAACCCCTGATATTGAACGAAGTTCATCGCTATTCGGCCGGACCGGGAGGCCGGGTCGCCAGACCCCGTCCCCCGGCTGCCATCCGGTCAGTTGGCCTGGCGACGCAGGAAGGCCGGGATGTCCAGCATTTCCTCTTCGCTCTGTGCGGTCTTCGCCCGCGGAGCCTGTTCGGCGGTCGGGGCCGTGGGCTGCGGGGCCGGACGGGCCGTGGCGGCCTGATTGTGGAACTGCGGGGCCGGTGCGGTCGGCATCGGCGCCGGCTGGCGCGGTGCCGGCTGCGGGGACGGGCTGCCACCGCCGAACAGCTTGGCAAACAGGCCACGCTTCTCCGGCTGCGGGGCCGGCGGGACGAAGCGTTCGGGGGCGGCCGGCTGGCTGCTGCGCGGTGCGCCTTCGGCCGGCCGCGGCGGGATGAAGGCGTCGTCGCGGCGGGCCGGGGCGGCCGGGCGGACCACCATGTCCACCGGGCGCAGTTCATGCTGCGGATGCTGCGGGGCCGGCGCCTCGGTGACCGGCTGTTCCATGGCCGGGGCCTCGGCAACGGCGGCAGCCGGGGCCGCCACCGGCATCGGGGCCGGCTGCATGGGGGCGAAACCGCCAGCCGGGACGCCGGGGATGGCGGCCGGCTGCAGCGTCGGACGGGCCGGGATCGGGTTGACCGGTGTCGTGGCGGCCGGGGCGATCGCGGGGCTGGGGGCCGGGGCCGGCGCGACGCGGCGGCCGGTGACCACCTGAAGCTGCGGCTGGGCGACCGGCGGACGCTGCTGCACGGCATTGTCGATGCCGGTGGCGACGACGGACACCCGCATCTTGCCGGACATGTTCTCGTCGAAGGTGGAACCGAAGATGATGTTGGCTTCGGGGTCGACCTCGTCGCGGATGCGGTTGGCGGCCTCGTCCACCTCGAACAGGGTCATGTCATGACCGCCCGTGATGTTGATAAGCACGCCGCGCGCACCCTTCATGCTGATATCGTCCAGCAGCGGGTTGTTGATGGCGGCCTCGGCGGCGTCGATGGCGCGGCGGTCGCTCTCGGACTCGCCTGTGCCCATCATGGCCTTGCCCATCTCGCTCATGACCGTGCGGATGTCGGCGAAGTCCAGGTTGATCAGGCCGGGCATGACCATCAGGTCGGTCACGCCGCGCACGCCGGCATGCAGCACGTCGTCGGCCATCTTGAAGGCGTCGGCAAACGTCGTCTTCTCGTTGGCGATGCGGAACAGGTTCTGGTTGGGGATGATCAGCAGCGTGTCCACATACTGGGCCAACTCGCTGATGCCGCTTTCGGCGGTGCGCATGCGGTGTGCGCCTTCGAAATTGAAGGGCTTGGTCACGACGCCGACGGTCAGGATGCCCTGTTCACGCGCAGCGCGCGCGATGACGGGGGCCGCACCCGTGCCGGTGCCGCCGCCCATGCCGGCGGTGATGAAGCACATGTTGGTGCCCGACAGATGGCCCAGGATCTCTTCCAGCTGCTCCTCGGCGGCGGCGCGGCCCACGTCGGGGCGCGAACCGGCACCCAGGCCGCGGGTGATGGTGGAGCCAAGCTGGACCCGCTTGGAGGCCAGGTTGCCCTGCAGCGCCTGCGCGTCGGTGTTGGCCACCACGAACTCGACCCCTTCCAGATTGGAACGGATCATGTTGTTGACGGCGTTGCCACCGGCGCCACCGACACCGAAGACGGTGATGCGGGGCTTGGTCTGTACTTCGACGCTGGGGATACCGAGTTTGATGCTCATCTGGCGGAACTCCTCTGGCGGGGGAGGTTATTGCTTCGGCGGGAAGCAGGCGGGAAGGGCGGAGGACAGGCGGCGGGTCATCAGAGATTCTCCCGCAGCCAGCCATTGACGCGGCCCCACAGCCCGGACGGCTTGTCCGGATTGGAGGCCAGCACCGGCAATTCGTGGTTCTGCTGCATGGCATAGGCCAGCAGCCCGGCGGCCGACGCGAAGGCCGGGCCGGAAACATTGGTGGCCAGCCCGCCGATGCGCAGCGGTCGGCCCAGGCGGACCTGCTTGTCCAGCACATTGGCGGCCAGTTCGCGCGCGCCTGACAGCTGGCTGGCGCCACCCGTCAGCACGACGCGGCGGCCGGCGGCCTTGGCAAAGCCGGAATGGTCCAGGCGGCCATGCACCAGTTCGAAAATCTCTTCCATGCGCGGCTGGATGATGCCGACCAGAAGCGATTTCGGCACATGGTTGGTCTGGCCGCGCTCCTCTTCCCCCACCTGGGGGACGTCGATCATCTCCCGCTCGTCCGACACGGCGGAGACGGCACTGCCATAAAGGGTCTTCAAGCGTTCGGCCTGGGCCACGGGCGTGGTCAGGCCACGGGCGATATCGTTGGTGACATGCACGCCGCCCAGCGGGATGCTGTCGCACCAGACCATCTTGCCATCATTGAACACGGCCATGCTGGTCGTGCCGCCGCCCATGTCGATGACGGTGACGCCCAGTTCCATCTCATCCTCGACCAGGCAGGACAGGCCGGCGGCATAGGGGCTGGTGACAAAGCTTTCCACGCCCAGATGGCAGCGGCCAACGCAGGTCGACAGGTTGCGCACCGGGCCGGCGGCGGCCGTGACCACATTCATGCGCACGCCCAGCCGTTCGCCGACCATGCCGCGCGGGTCACGGATGCCCTTGGTCCCGTCAATGGCATAGCCCACGGGGATGGAATGGATCAGTTCCGCATCGGGCGACACGTCCAGCTTGCGCGCCTCCGCCAGGGCGCGGCGCACATCGGCATCGCCGATCTCCGCCCCGCTGACCGCCGTCTCCGCCGTCAGGGTCTGGCTCTCCGGCTGGCCGCCGGACAGGCTGACCAGCACCTCGCGGATCTGCTCACCCGCCATGGTTTCGGCCGCATGCACGGTCGTGCCGATGGCCGTCTCCGCCGCTTCCATGTCGACAATGCCGCCGGAACGCACACCGCGGCTGACCTGATGGCCGATGCCGATGACGCGGATGCTGCCCGGATCATCGACCTTGGCGATGAAGCAGACAACCTTGGTCGAGCCGACGTCGAGCGCGGCGATGGTGCCGCCGCGCGGGACCTTGCGGGACTTGGTTCGGGTGTTGAGGGCGCCGGGAAATGCCATTTCGCTGCCGTCCTCAGGTCTTCTGTTTCTTTTCGGGGGGCTTGCGGCGCGCATCGGCGGCCGCGGCGGAAGTCTGGATCGACAGCCGGTCGGGAATGCGCAGATCCACGGCGACGACGTCGCGGTCCAGCACCCCGTTGGTCTGCTGCACCATGGCCAGCTGGTTCAGGGCCTGGGCCACGTCATGTTCGGGCAGGCGCACATCCACGCCGTTCTTCAGGCGCAGATCCCAGCGCCGTCCACCGACCAGCACGGCGGCTTCCACCATCGATCCGATGGTCGGTTCCTTGGCCAGCAGCTTCAGCAGCGCCGGGCCGCGCTTGGGCGCATCGACACCCACCAGCAGCGGCAGGTTGGGCCATTTGGACAGGTCGCTGGCGGTCAGCACCACGCCGTCGGCATCGATCAGCCGCATCTGGCGTTCCTGCTGCCACAGCGCCATGGGCTCCCGCTCCACGATGGCGACGGCGATGGTGTTGGGCAGGCGGCGTTCAACCCGCGCCTCCCGCACCCAGGGGATCTGTTCCAGTGAGGCGCGCGCGACATGCGGGTCGAAGGCCAGGATGGGCGTGCCGCGCTGTACCGCCAGTGCATTCAGGATGTCGGCCGGGGCGGCCTTTTCACGCCCCACCACCTGAACGTCCTGCACCGACAGGCCGGCATTGATGCTGGCCGACAGGAAACTGTCGGTGGCCACCGCGACCGCCATGGGCAGATAGCCCGACATCCAGCCCCAGCCGCCGATAGCCGCCATCAACGCCAGCGGCGCGACGCGGCGTGCCACCTTCATGGCCGGTTCGGCCCAGCGGGGCAGGGCGCGGCGGCGGTTGGCCTCCTGCGCGGCGCGCAGGGTGGCGCGCTTCGACGTTTCCGCATAGCGGACGCGGGGATTGTCGGGTTGCTGCTGGCTGCTGGTCGTCGTCACGCGTGGCATCGGGCATGCTCCACTATCCAGGCGCACAGATCGGCGTAGCTGATGCCCACGGACGCGGCCTGTTCGGGCAGCAGCGAGGTCGGCGTGAAGCCGGGCTGGGTGTTGGTTTCCAGGAAGCACAGGCCGCTGGTGCCCGGCTTGCTGTCATCCCAGCGGAAGTCGGAACGCGAGATGCCGGAACAGCCCAGCGTATGGTGCGCCAGCAGCGCCAGACGCTTGGCCTCATTGGCCACCGTGTCGGGGATCTGCGCCGGGCAGACATGGACGGAGCCGCCATCGGCATATTTGGCCGTATAGTCATAGAAGCCCTGGGTCGGCACGATCTCCGTCACGGCAAGGGCATGGTCGCCCATGACCCCCACGGTCAGTTCGCGGCCGGGGATGAATTTCTCCACCAGCACGCGGCGGCCATAGACCCAGCTGTCTTCTTCCAGGATGGTGAAATTGTCGTTTTCGCGCACGATGCGCACGCCGACGCTGGAGCCCTCATCCACGGGCTTCACGACATAGGGCGGGGCAATGACATGGCCCGACAGGACCTGTTCCTTGCTGGCGATGATACCTTCGGCCACCGGCATGCCCACGGCGGCCAGGATGCGCTTGGTCATCACCTTGTCCATGGCGATGGCCGAGGTCATGACGCCGGAATGGGTATAGGGCACGCCCAGATATTCCAGCACGCCCTGGATCAGTCCGTCTTCCCCACCCTTGCCATGCAGGGCGTTGAAGACGACGTCGGGGCGCGGGGTCAGGGCCGCCAGCAACCCGTCAAGGTCCCGCTGCACGTCAATGGCGGTAACGGTGTAGCCCTTGCTTTCCAGGGCCTCCACAATACCAGCGCCGGAGACCAGGGACACTTCCCGCTCGGCAGACCAGCCGCCCAGCAGGACGGCTACATGCTTCGACCGGTTATCCCCCATCACACCAGACTCCCCCTTGGCTGCCGCGCGCCCACGCGCCAGCCCCCCGGCCGGTCCCTCCGGCCACTTCCGCGATATCGCAAGATTTGGTGTGGTATGACCCCGGCCACCCCACAACATCCGGTGTAAGGGACGAGTCTCGCCCCCGCAAGCGACAAAATCGAGCGGATCCAAAAAAGCGATTCCCGCCCCCGCAACCTGTTGCAAGGGAGACTCACATTTGAATGCCGGGGTGTCATTCATGACAGCCCCCCCTTCGAAGGAGATAGCCCGATCCGACGTATTTCCCAGCGCAACTCTATGCCGCTATTGGCTTTTACGCGCCGCCGGACTTCCTCACCCAGCGATTCGATGTCGTGCGCCGTGGCCTCGCCCAGGTTCAGCAGGAAGTTGCAATGCTTCTCGCTGATCTGGGCGCCGCCGATGGTCAGGCCGCGACAACCGGCCGCATCGATCAGCTGCCAGGCCTTGTGTCCGTCGGGGTTGGCGAAGGTCGATCCGCCGGTGCGGGCACGCACGGGCTGGCTGTCGGCACGGGCCTGCTGGATGGCGTCGATGCGGGCCTTTACCGCGTCGGCATCGTCGGGCCGGCCCTGGAAGGTGGCGCGTGTGAAGATCACATCCTCTGCCACCCCGCAATGGCGGTAGGTCAGGTGCAGATCGTCGCGTGTCCAGGTCCGCCGGCTGCCCTGGCGGTCAATGCCGTCGGCCGACAGGATGACATCCACCACTTCCCCGCCATAGGCGCCGCCATTCATGCGGACGGCACCACCGATGGTGCCGGGAATGCCCGACAGGAATTCCAGCCCGGCCAGCCCCGCCTGTTGCGCCGTTAGCGCCACGTTCAGGTCCAGCGCACCGGCGCCGGCCACGACCTGGTCACCGACCACCGCGACCTCGCCGAAGGGGCCGCCCAGGCGGATGACCACGCCCGGCACGCCGCCATCACGGACCAGCAGATTGCTGGCGACACCAATGACCGTGACCGGCACATCGGCGGGGCAGTGCCCCAGGAAATAGGCCAGATCATCTTCGTCGGCCGGACGGAACAGCGCCTCGGCATTGCCGCCGACGCGGAACCAGGTGCTGGGGCCCAGGGGCGCGTCCGGGGTCAGCCGTCCACGCAGATCAGGTGCGGCGGAGCGCAGCCGGTCGATCAGTGCCTGTCCATCCAGCACCCGGTCAGCGCTCATTCAATCATCCCCTCCGGCCTTCTGCAGGCCATGCAGCTTGTCCAGTTCGGCGGGCAGCGAATTCGCCCATTGGGTGATGGTGCCGGCGCCTAAGCAGACCACCATGTCGCCGGGCCTGGCCATGTCGCGGATCAGCGGAGCCAGGGCGGCCGGGCTGGCCAGGGCGGTGACATTGCGGTGGCCACGGACGCGCAGCCCTTCCACCAGATCGTCACGCGACGCCCCCTCAATTGGCTGTTCGCCCGCCGCATAGACATCGGCCACCACGACGGCGTCGGCATCGTTGAAGCAGGTGCAGAACTCCCCGAACAGGCTTTGCAGGCGGGTATAGCGGTGCGGCTGCACCACGGCGATGGTGCGGCCCGTGCCGGCCATGCGCGCGGCCTTCAGCACGGCGGCGATTTCCACGGGATGGTGGCCGTAATCGTCGATGATGGTGACGCCGTTGCTTTCGCCCGTCTTGGTGAAGCGGCGCTTCACGCCGCTGAACTTGGCGAAGGAGCTGCGGATATTGTCGTCCGAAATGCCCAGGCTGATGGCGACCGCGATGGCCGCCAGGCTGTTCTGGACATTGTGCAGCCCGTACATGGGCAGGTGCAGGCCGGTGATGGTGCGGGCTTCCGGGGTCGCCCGGTCGGACAGTTCAACGTCATAGAAGCAGCCGGCCGTATTGGTCTGCACATTGACGGCGCGGACATCGGCCTGGGGGCTGAAGCCATAGGTGACGACGCGGCGGTCGACACGGCCCAGCATGGCCTGCACTTCCGGATGGTCGATGCACAGGGCCGCGAAACCATAGAAGGGCAGGTTCTCCACGAACCGGTCGAAGGCCTTCCGCTCCTCCTCGAACGTGCCGTAATGGTCCAGATGTTCCGGGTCCATGTTGGTCACGATGCCGATGGTGGCCGGCAGCTTGGTGAAGGTGCCGTCGCTTTCGTCGGCTTCCACCACCATCCATTCGCCATCACCCAGCTTGGCGTTGGTGCCCAGCGAGTTGATGATGCCGCCATTGATGATGGTCGGGTCCATGTTGCCGCCTTCCAGCAGGGCCGCGACCATGCTGGTGGTGGTGGTCTTGCCATGGGTGCCGGCGACCGCGATGGACCATTTCAGGCGCATCAGTTCGGCCAGCATCTCCGCCCGGCGGACAACGGGGATCATGCCGGCCCGTGCCGCCACGACCTCTGGATTGTCCTTCTTCACGGCGGAAGAGATGACCAGCACGGCGGCATCGCCCAGGTTCTCCCCGCGATGCCCGATCTCCACCTTGATGCCCAGCTTGCGCAGCCGCTGGACATTATAATTGTCGGACATGTCGCTGCCCTGCACGGCATAGCCCAGATTGTGCAGCACCTCGGCGATGCCGGACATGCCGATGCCGCCGATACCGACGAAATGCAGGGTTCCGATGTTCAGCGGCAAGGCCCGCATGGGTCAAACTCCAGGGCGACGGGTCAGGGTGTAGAGCGGATTACGGCGCAGCGCCGCCCGGGCTTCGGTCAGTTCCCGGTCGGACAGCGCGCCGGCATAGGCACCGTGAGTGGCGAAATTGCGGCGGCCGTCGGCGCAGCCCAGCAGGTGGGGGAACGCGGCTTCCAACTCGGCCATGGTCGGTTCCGGCTTCTGCATCTTCATCATGGCGCCTCTCCTTTCACCAGACCCTCGACGGCGTCGGCCAGACGGTCGGCCGCGTCCGGGATGGCCCAGGCGGCGGCGGCCTTGGCGGCCCCCGTCAGTTGCGACGGATCGGCCAGGAAGGCCCGCAGCTTTTCCGCCACGGTCACAGGGGTGAATTCCGGTTGCGGCAGGATCCAGGCCCCGCCCGCCTCGGCCAGCGACCGGGCGTTGGCGGTCTGGTGATCATCCATGGCGTATTGATAGGGGACCAGCAGCGACGGACGGCCCACGACCGACAGTTCCGCCACGGTGCCGGCGCCCGACCGGGCGATCATCATGTGACAGGCGGCCAGCCGTGCCGGCATGTCGCGGAAGAAGGTCGCCAGTTCCGCCTCCACCCCCATCTGGGCATAGGCGGTGCGGGCGGCCTCGATATTCTCCTCCCGCGCCTGCTGCACGATCTTCAGCCGGTAGCGCAGGTCTTCGGGCAGCATCTCCACCGCGCGCGGCAGGACCTCCCCGAAGATGGCCGCCCCCTGGCTGCCGCCGGTAACCAGCAGGTTGAAAGAGCCGCCGGGGATGGGCGTGGGGAAGGGCGCATCGCGCAGGGCCAGGATGTCCGGCCGCACAGGATTGCCGGTGCGCAGGATGCGGCGCCCATCGATGGCGGGCAGGCCGGCCACCTGCGGGAAACTGGTGCAGATCATCCGCGCCTTGCCGGCCAGCAGGCGGTTGGCGCGGCCCAGCACGGCATTCTGTTCATGCAGCAGGGTGGGGATGCCGGCCGACTGCGCCGCGAAAACCGTGGGCAGGGACGGGTACCCGCCGAAGCCCACGACCAGCGCCGGCTTCAGATCGCGCAGCAGCGACCGGGCCTGGGCCGTGCCCAGCACCAGTTCCACAACCATGCGCAGCTTGGCCAGGATGCCGGGCGCGGCCGTGGCGGCGCGGATACGCTCCACCTGCACATCTGGCAGATTGTTGCCAAAGGCCTTGCCCCGCCGGTCGGTGACCAGAATGACGCGATGCCCGCGCGCGTTCAGCGTGCGGGCGAGCGCTTCTGCCGGGAACATGTGGCCGCCGGTGCCGCCGGCAGCGAGGATGATGGGGCCGTCCGCCATCAGATATTCTCCCCCGGTCCGAAGCGCTTGCGCGTCAGGGCCAGCACCATGCCCATGCCGATCCCCAAGGCGATCAGCGAGGAACCGCCATAGGAGATGAAGGGCAGGGTCATGCCCTTGGTCGGCATCAGGTGCAGGGCGGAACCCATATTGATCAGCGCCTGCAGGCCGAACTGCATGGTCAGGCCGCTGGCGGCCAGCATGACGAACAGGCTCTGGTCATTGGACGCGCGGGCGAAGCTGCGCATGACCACGAAGCCGAACAGGCAGATGATCAGCAGGCAGGAGATCATGCCCAGTTCCTCTCCGGCGACGGAGAAGATGAAGTCGGCATGGGCGTCGGGGATGGACATCTTCACGGTGCCCTGGCCGGGGCCAGTGCCCCAGACGCCGCCATGTTCGAATGCCTCCATCGAGCGGGCGACCTGATAATTGTCACCGGCGGCCGGGTCCAGGAAGCGGTCGATACGGCTCTGGACATGCGGGAACAGGAAGTAGGCGCTGACCAGACCGCCAATGCCCATGACGACGCAGGAGGCGACGAAGACGATGGGCAGGCCGGCCAGGAAGAACTGGCCGAAGAAGATGCAGGTGGTGACGAAGGTCTGGCCCAGATCGGGCTGGCTCATCAGCAGCAGCACGATCACGGCGTAAAGGCCGATGACAATCGGGATGCCGGGGAAATTCTCCTGATTGCGGTGCAGGGAGAACAGCCAGGCGGCCACTACGGCGAAACCGGGCTTCAGGAATTCCGACGGCTGCACGGACAGGCCGGGCAATTGCAGCCAGCGGGTGGCGCCCTTGATCTCCATCCCGATGAACAGGGTCAGGAACACGCCGAAGGCGGCCAGGATGAACATGCCCAGCCCCAGGCGCCGGACGCCGCGCGGCGACAGCAGCGACACGCCGAACATCAGCGCCAGCGACGGCACCAGCACCACCAGATGCTTTTCAATGAAATGGAAGCTGTCGGTGCCGATGCGGGTGGCCACGGCCGGGCTGGCGGCCTGGATCAGCACGACGCCGATGGTGGCGATGACGATGACGGCTGCCAGGGTCCAGCGGTCGACGGTCCACCACCAGCGGCCCAGCACGGAATGGTCGGTACGGGAGAAGGAGACCATGATCAGACACTCCCGCCGCTGGCAAGGCGCTTCACCTGATTGGTGAAATCATCGCCCCGCACCTCGAAATTCGGATATTGGTCGAAGCTGGCGCAGGCCGGCGACAGCAGGACGGTGGCGTGTGGCTTGGCGTCTTCCCTCGCCTTGGCGAAGGCGGCATCCACAGCCTTGTCCATGGTGCCGCAGCGCGTGTGCGGCACATTGCGGGCCGACAGCCAGGCGGCAAACGCTTCCGTCGCCTCCCCGATCAGGAAGGCATGCGCCACGGACGGCATGAATACGTCCAGCCCGTCCAGCCCCGTCTCCTTCGGCTTGCCGCCCAGGATCCAGTAGATCGGGTCGTAGCAGGCCAACGCCTTGGCGGCCGCATCGGCGTTCGTGGCCTTGCTGTCATTGACGAAGCGGATGCCGTCGACGGTGCCGGCCAGGCTCTGCCGGTGGGCGAGACCGGGGAAGGTCCGCAAACCATCCAGGATGTCGGCATGGTTAATGCCGACAGAACGCGCCAGCACATAGGCCGCGGCGACGTTCTGCCAGTTGTGCTTGCCCGGCAGGGTGGTCAGGCGCCGCAGGTCGGTGACCGTGTGGTGGTCATGGTGACGGTCGTCGATCAGCACGCCGTTTTCCACGCCGATGCCGCCGGGCACCAGCCGCTCAGCAGAGATGCGCACGACCTTGCCGGGGAATTCCTGGTCCAGTTCATCGGCCATGCGGGCGCAATGGGCATCGTCCACGCCGATCACCGCCACCTGCCTGCCCGTCGCCATGCCCTTCTGGAAGATGCGCTTCTTGGCGGCGATATAGCCGACCATGCCGCCATGGCGGTCCAGATGGTCGGGCGTGATGTTCAGCAGCACGGCCGCATCGAAGCCCAGCGAGGGGGTCAGTTCCAGCTGGTAGCTGGACATTTCCAGCACATAGACGCCGTCGGTCCCCAGCTTTTTGAAGGACAGGGCCGGCGTGCCCAGATTGCCGCCGACCTCTGTCGGGCGGCCCGTGCCGGCGATGATATGGGCCGTCAGGGCCGTCGTCGTCGACTTGCCGTTGGTGCCGGTGATGCCGACATAGGTTGCCTTAGGCGCTGCCTGACGCAGCAGTTCCACATCGCCGATGATGGGAATGCATGCTGCCTTGGCGCGGCGGGCCACGGGGTGCGGCTTGGGATGGGTGTGAGGAATGCCGGGCGACAGGACCAGGGCGCTGACGCCGGTCAGGTCGGCCTCGTGCAGGTTGGTCAGCGCGATGCCGGCGTCCGTGGCGGCCTTCTGGCCCGCTTCCCCGTCATCCCAGGCCAGCAGATCGACCCCGG
The DNA here is from genome assembly GCF_057809655.1 of Niveispirillum sp. FG148. NCBI lineage: Bacteria > Pseudomonadati > Pseudomonadota > Alphaproteobacteria > Rhodospirillales > Azospirillaceae > Niveispirillum > Niveispirillum sp. FG148. The sequence continues at coordinate 272,911 of NZ_JBMDKJ010000003.1, read as the reverse complement.
CGGCCACCAGGGCGCGGGCCGCGGTCAGCCCCGACCGCGCCAGCCCCATCACCGCAACCTTTTGCCCCTTCAGGTGGCCCAGATCGATCATTTACGCCCTCAACGCAGCTTCAGGGTGGACAGGCCGATCAGGGCCAGGATGACGGCGATGATCCAGAAGCGGATCACCACGGTCGGTTCCGACCAGCCCTTCTTTTCAAAGTGATGATGGATTGGGGCCATGCGAAACACCCGCTTGCCCGTCAGCTTGAAGGACGCCACCTGGATCATCACCGACAGCGCTTCCAGCACGAACAGCCCGCCGACAATGGCCAGCACCAGTTCATGCTTGGTGATGACCGACACGGCACCCAGGGCACCGCCCACGGACAGCGAGCCCGTGTCGCCCATGAACACCATGGCCGGCGGCGCGTTGAACCACAGGAAGCCCAGCCCGGCCCCGACCAGCGCGCCGCAGAACACGGCCAGTTCGCCCGTACCCGGCACATGGTGAATGCCCAGATAGTTGGAGAAGATGGCGTTGCCCGACAGGTACGCGATCAGGCCGAAGCAGGAGGCCGCGATCATGATCGGCACGGTCGCCAGCCCGTCCAGCCCGTCCGTCAGGTTCACGGCATGGGAGGAGCCGATGATGACGATGATGGCGAAGGGCACATAGAACCAGCCCAGATGGATCAGCAGATCCTTGAAGAAGGGCAGGGCCAGACCCGTCGCCATCTCGTAATCGGGGGTGGCGTAGATGTACCAGCCGGTGGCCACGGCCGCCACGACCAGGGTGGCGACCAGCTTCAGCCGGGATGACAGGCCCTTGGTGTTACGCTTGGTCAGCTTCAGATAATCGTCGCCGAACCCGACCATGCCGAAGCCGACCGTCACCAGCAGCACGATCCAGATATAGCTATTGGTCAGGTCCACCCACAGAAGGGTGGAGACGATGACGGCGATCATGATCATCAGGCCGCCCATGGTGGGCGTGCCCTTCTTCTTCAGATGCGTTTCCGGCCCGTCGGTGCGGATGGGCTGGCCTTCGCCCTGCTTGGACTTCAGCCAGCGGATGACCCGCGGCCCGATGACGAAGCTGATGATCAGCGCGGTCATCACGGCCCCGCCCGTCCGGAACGTGATGTACCGGAACAGGTTGAAGATCTGGAACTCGTCTGCCAGGGGATAGAGCAGGTTGTACAGCATCTCAGTCTCTCGGTTGCGCCGCCGTGGTACCGGCGGTCATCCCCTGGGGGGTATTGTTCTGTTGGGTGCGGTCCAGCGATTTCAGCGCATCGACGACCAGCGCCATGCGGCTGCCTGCTGACCCCTTGATCATGACGGCGTCACCGGCGCGGACCGCATCGGCCACGATGGGGGCCAGCGCGGCGCTGTCGGGCGCGTGGGCCCCACGCAGCGCCGGCGGCAGCCGGTCGAACAGATGGCGCATATTGGGGCCGCAGCAGAAGACCAGATCGGTTCCGGCGGCCACGAAGGGTTCGGCCAGACCGGCATGCAGGGCGGGCGCATGGTCGCCCAGTTCGCGCATGTCGCCCAGCACGGCGATGCGGCGGCCCATCTCACCGATGGCGGCCTGACCCAGCACACCGGCTGCGGCGGCGACCGATACGGGGCTGGCATTGTAGCTTTCGTCGATCAAGGTGAAGGCACCGCCCTCCACCTCCACCTGCCGGCGCTGGCCGCGGCCCTTGATGGGCGCCAGTCCGGCCAGGGCGTTCGCCGCCACCGCGACATCCCCGCCCACGGCCTTCACGGCCAGCAGCACGGCCAGGGAATTGACGGCATGGTGCCGCCCGGGCAGGGGGATGGTGTAGGTGACCTCCACCCCGTCGATGCGGGCCGTGACCATGCCATGATCGGGGTGCGGCTCGTATTTCAGCAGGCGGCCATCGGCCCCTTCATGCTGGCCGAAGGACAGGACGCGCGTCAGCCCCTGGGTGCGGGCATGGGCCAGCAGGCGGGCGTAGTGCGGATTGTCACGCGGCAGGATGGCCGTACCGGACGGGTCCATGCCTTCGAAGATTTCGGCCTTGGCGTCGGCGATCTGTTCGACACCGGCGAAGAACTCGATATGGACCGCCTCCACATTGGTGATGATGGCCACGTCCGGGCGCACCATGCGCGACAGGGGACCGATCTCACCCGCATGGTTCATGCCCAGTTCGAACACGCCGAACCGGCTGTCGGCCGGGAAGCGGGCCAGCGACAGCGGCACGCCCCAATGATTGTTCAAGCTGCCGACAGTGGCAAAGGTCTTGCCTTGGCTGTCCAGCGCCACCTTCAGCGCTTCCTTGGTGCCGGTCTTGCCGACCGACCCGGTGACGGCCAGCACCTTGCCGCCCGCCCGCACCCGGCCCATGCGGCCCAGGTCCTGCAAGGCCAGCATGGTGTCGTCCACCTTGATCAGGCGGCCATCGTTTTCCAGACCGGCGGGGATGTCGGCAACGATGGCGCCAGCGGCCCCCTGGGCCAGGGCCTGGGCCACGAAGGCGTGGCCGTCGAAATTCGGTCCCTTCAGCGGAATGAACAGGTCGCCCGGCGCGATGGTGCGGCTGTCGATGGACACGCCGGTGACGGTCCAGGCGGCATCATTCAGCGCCTTGCCATTGCAGGCGGCTGCCACCTCGTTGCCCGTCCACAGGATGTCGACCATCCCACACCCACCCTTCAAAACCACGCAAAACTAATAATTTACAGACCCGCCACAACCTGGCGGGCCACGCTGGCATCGTCGAAGGGACGCACTTCCGTCCCCACGATCTGCCCCTGTTCATGCCCCTTGCCGGCGATGATCAGCACGTCGCCGGAGCCCAGTTCGCCGATGGCGACCTGGATGGCCCGGGCCCGGTCATCCACTTCCGTGGCCCCGGGGCAGGCTTCCATGATCGCGGCGCGGATCGTGGCCGGCACCTCGCTGCGCGGGTTGTCGTCTGTGACGATGACCCGATCGGCCAGACGCGCCGCGATGGCGCCCATCATGGGCCGCTTGCCCTTGTCGCGGTCACCGCCACAGCCGAACACGACCGACAGCTTGCCCGTCGTATGCGGCCTTGCGGCCCGCAGCACCGTCTCCAACCCGTCCGGTGTATGGGCGTAATCCACATAGACCGCCGCGCCATTCTTGAGGGTTGCAACCATCTCAAGCCGGCCGCGCACGCCGGCCAGCGTTGCAAGCTGGTCTGCTGCGCGTTCCGGGTCCTCGCCCGTGCCGATGGCCAGCCCCAGGGCGCACAGGGCGTTCCAGACCTGGAAGCGGCCGACCAGCGGCATTTCCACGACGCGGCTCTTGCCGAAGATCTCCAGTTCCAGCCGCTGACCATGGGGCAGGGGCGTCACGTCGATGACACGCAGTTCCTTGCCCGCTTCGCCAAAGCCGATCACCGTCTGCTTGCGGGCATGGGCCGTGGCTGCGATCTGGTCGAATTCCGGGATGTCGGCATTGATGACGGCCGCAGCACCCTTGGGCATGACGCGGTCGAACAGCATCAGCTTGGCCTTCAGATAGGCCTCCATGGTGCCGTGATAATCCAGATGGTCGCGCGTCAGGTTGGTGAAGCCGGCAGCCGACACCAGCACCCCGTCCAGGCGGAACTGGTCCAGCCCGTGGCTGGATGCCTCCATGGCCAGATGGGTGACGCCGGCCTTGGCCACATCGGCCAGGGTGGCGTGCAGGGCGACGGGGTCCGGCGTGGTCAGGCTGGGCGTTTCCGGGAAGCCGTCGGCCACCAGACCCAGCGTGCCCATGGCACCCGCCTTGTGGCCCAGGCCGGCCCAGATCTGGCGTGTGAACTGCGCCGTGCTGGTCTTGCCGTTGGTGCCGGTGACGGCGGCGATCTTTTCGGGTTGCGCACCATGGAAGCTGGCGGCCAGCAGGGCCAGACGGCGGCGGGGATTGGCATCCTCGATCAGGGTCACATGCCCGGCATTGGCCGGCAGCGCGGTACCCTTCGGCGCCAGGATGGCAACGGCGCCGGCCGCGATGGCCTGCGGAATAAAGTCACGCCCATCACGCAGCGTGCCCGGCAACGCGGCGAACAGCGTTCCGGGCACGACCTTGCGGCTATCCGCCGTCAGGTTGGTGATGGGTGGGTCCCGTTCCAATGCCAGGGCCGAGACCGCCAGTTCTGTGCGTGATGCCATGATCTCCGACAATCTTTTCATCAGTCCTCGCCGCCCCCGGTCTGCAGGGCGGCGGGAATGGCAGCCACCTGGGCGCCGCTGCCGCCCGGCACCATCGGGTGGACCGACATGGCCTGGATGATTTCGGGCGCGTTGTTATCCACCGGCTTCACCCCCAGCAAGGGACCGATCTGGGCGATGATGGCGCCGGCCGTCGGCGCGCCGACCCAGCCGCCGGTAGCAAAGCCGAAGGTCTTCTTCGTGCCCTTGGGCTCGTCCACCAGGACATAGACGGCATAGCGCGGGTCATTGGCCGGGAAGATGCCGGCGAAGCTGGAGATGCGGGCATTCCCGGCATAGGAATGGCCCTTCACCTTGTCCGACGTGCCGGTCTTGCCGCCGACCAGATAGCCAGGCACATCGGCCTTGGTCGCCGTGCCTTCGGTCACCACCAGACGCATCAGCTTGCGCATCGTCTCCGACGTCTTTTCGCTGATGATGCGGGTGCCCGGCACCTCATTCGGGTTCTCCCGCTTCAGCAGGGTGGCCGGGTGCATGATGCCGCCATTGACCACGCCACCGACCGCCTGCACCAGATGAACAGGGCTGACCGACATGCCATGGCCGAAGGAAATGGTCATCATGTTCACTTCCCGCCACGGGTTCGGGATCATGGGCCAGCCGCGTTCCGGGATTTCGATGCCGGACTGCTTCAACAGGCCCAGCTTGGTCATGAATTCCTTCTGGGCGGCCGGGCCCACTTCTTCCGCCATCTTCACCGAACCGATGTTGGACGATTCCTTGAAGATGTCGGGCACATCCATCCAGTGATTGACCGGGTGGTAATCCTTGATGGTAAAGCGGCCGACGCGGATCGGCCGCGTCGTGTCGAAACTGTCGAACAGCCGCACCTTGCCGCTTTCCAGCGACATGGCGGTATTCAGGATCTTGAAGGTGGAACCCATTTCATACACGCCCAGCGTCGTGCGGTTGAAACGGGGGTCGGTATCCTGTTCCTGCTGCGGTGCCGGCGGGGCGTGTGGGTCGAAGTCGGGCACGCTGACCATGGCCAGGATCTCGCCCGTACGCACATCCATCACCAGACCGGCAGCACCGATGGCGTTGAAATCATCCACCGCCTGCAGCAGTTCCTTGCGCACGACATGCTGCAAACGCACGTCGATGGACAATTGCAGCGGCTGGTCGCTTTCCTTCAGGCGGGTGTCGAAGGACTGTTCGATGCCCATCAGGCCGTTATTGTCGATGCCGCTGAAGCCGACGACATGGGCCGCCAGCGCACCCTGCGGGTACAGCCGGCGCTCTTCGGTCTGGAAGGACAGGCCGGGGATACCCAGACGGAATACTTCCTGCTGCTGGCGCGGGCTCAGATTGCGGCGGAGCCAGACGAAACGCTTGTCCGACGACAGCAGCGTGCGCACTTCCTGCTGGTCCAGGTCGGGCAACACGGTCGCCAGTTGCTGGGCCGCCTCCCGTGCGTCCAGGATCAGCTTGGGATCGGCATAGAGCGAAGCGGTGCGCAGCGAGGTCGCCAGCAGCACGCCGTTGCGGTCCACGATGTCGGCGCGGCTGTTGTGCGGCGTGCGGCTGGCGGCCCGGCTCAGACCCGGCTCTTCCTGCCCGCCGAAGCTGACGGTCGCGTCCACCAGCTTGGCGCCGACGGCGCCGAAGCCAAGCGTGAAGGCCGACATCAGCACCATCAGGCGCGACTTGCCCATGGACAGCGCGCTGGAAGCCCGGGAATTGACCCGGATGCGCGGTTCGGTGCGTCCGCCCTGGCCATGCCGGTCCCCGCCGGCCAGATCGAATCCCGTCAGGCTGTAATTGATGTCGGTCATCGTGTGGCTCCGTATTTCGCCAGGATCACCGGGCCGTCAGGCCGGCGGGACGGGGCGGAGGGGACGGGGGCGGTTTTCGGCGCGTCGACATGCGGCAGCGCTTCGGGACGGGGGCTGCCGGGCTTGCGACCGGGGATGGGGGAATAGGGCGGCGCTTCCGGCATCTTGGCCGGAATGTCGGCCAGGGTGACGATCTGCGCCGCCTTGGTCGGCTGCAGCATCAGATGTTCGGCCGACAGCCGTTCCAGCCGCGCCGGATCGTTCAGATAGGCCCATTCGGCCTTCAGCACCTGGATGGCATCCTGTTCGGCCAGAATGGCACGGTTCAGGCGCGCCAGCTCGCGCTCCTGCTCCTGGGCCTTGTAGCTGGTCTGGTAAAGCACGCCGCTGGCCACGCAGGAGACGGCGATCCAGACAATGGTGGACTTCCCGATCATGCGGCTACTCCCTCTACCCAGGCCGGGGCCTCGGTACGGATGGCGGTGCGCAGCCGGGCGGACCGGGCGCGCGGGTTGCGGGCCTGCTCTTCGTCGGACGGCGCGGTGCCGGACTTGGACAGCAGGCGGAAGGTGGGGGCGGGGCCATTGTCGGTCTTGCCCGGCAGATGACGCGACGGGCCCGGCATATTGCCCGACCGTTCCCGCATGAATTCCTTGACCAGCCGGTCTTCCAGCGAATGGAAGGTGACGACGCACAGCCGCCCGCCCGGCACCAGCAGCCTTTCGGCAGCGGCCAGCGCGCGTTCCAACTCGCCCAATTCATCATTCACATGTATGCGCAGGCCCTGGAAGCTGCGGGTGGCGGGATCGATCCCGTCCTTGGACTTGGGCACGCAGGACCGGATGACGTCAGCCAGATCGGCCGTCCGCTCAAACTTCTTCTCCGCCCGGCGCAGGACGATGGCGCGGGCCACGCGGCGGGACAGGCGCTCTTCCCCGTAACGGTAGAAGATGTTGGCCAGGTCTTCCTCGTCGGTGCTGTTTACCACATCGGCGGCGGTCGGGCCGGTATTGCCCATGCGCATGTCCAGAGGACCATCGAAGCGGAAGCTGAAGCCACGTTCCGGATTGTCGATCTGGGGCGACGACACGCCGATATCCAGAACAATGGCGTCCACTTGCGTGACACCACGGGCGGCCAGCAGTGCCGCCATGTCGCCGAAGCAGCCTTCCAGCAGGGACAGGCGTGGGGCATAGGCGGCCATGATCGGCTTTGCACGCTCATGCGCGGCGGGGTCGCGGTCGATGGCGTACAGGTGGATGGCGGCGCTGTCCAGCAGGGCGCGGCTATAGCCGCCGGCGCCGAACGTGCCGTCGACCGCCACCTGGCCATCACGCATGGCCATGGCGCGCACCACTTCATCCAGCAGGACGGGGATGTGAACCGGCGCATCCATCATCATGCCCCCTTTGCGCCCGCACGGGCGACCAGGGTGGGGATGGAAATGTTGGATTGGCGCGCAGCCTCGCGAGCGGCGCGTTCATGATCGGCCAGTGCCGAGGGTTCCCACAGCTGGAAGGTCTTGCGCTTGCCGAAGAAGGAGATGTTCTCCGTGATGCCGGCATATTCCAGCAGATGGTCTGGAAGGATGATGCGGCCTTCCGGATCGAGCGTGCACTGGACGAGGCGGCCAAACACGGCGGTCTCCAGCAGCTCGCGCTGCACTTCATCAGTTTCGGGGTCGTCCAGCGACTTGGACAACTGGGCGATATAGCTGGGCGTGCAGGCTTCCAGCGACGGCGTGTACAGCGACGGGAAGATGATGACTTCGGTCTGGGTGCCCGACTGGTCCTTGGCCAAGGTCGAGCGGAAGGGTGCCGGGACTGACACCCGACCCTTCTTGTCAACCTTGTTGACGTATGTGGACGTAAAAATGTCCATCACGCCCCGCCCCAGTTCGGCGCCACCCCGGCGCCCGAAGGTCCCACCGATCCCACCATTGCCTTCCCGCCGCCCCGTTCGATCCGGTCGTGGACGGGATCGTATGGGCGGAATAGGGGCAATGGGTCCCTGTCGTTGGGTTTTTATGGGATATCATGGGCAAAACTGGGCGGTCAATGGGTCAGAGTAATGCGAGAGCCGATTCGAACATTTCTTCTGCGGTCGCGACTCGGGGGACTCCGCTTAAGGGTGCAATCATGGAATTCAAATCGACGTGGCAAGTTTTTCCGGCTATTTCTGGCTCGGTTGCGATTCATGCTTTCTTGCTGATTGCGTCATACGCCTGAAAGGGTAATGGTTTTATTTGCAATTATCCGAAAGATGCAAATATTGCCTTTGTCATGCGCTCGTCATGGAGCTGACGGTTTTGAAAGATATGCGTAGAAAGTCGTTATATTTAAATTTCTGCAGCCAAGCAGGCCCTAGATATTGTGTTTAAAATTGGTTAATTGGCCCAAAATATGGGGTGCCGGTCACGGTTATCCGGGCTGGCGAAACGGTTGTGGCTGTGATGCTGGTCACAGCCACGTTTAGGCACATAAACAGCCAAGCCAGGGCCCGTAAATAGATTCATGCGGCATTGCAAAATAAAGGGCCAGACGGTCTGTAAGCCGGGTTCTGTCCACCGGACCATATCCCACTGGTGGATGGTCTCCGGGGGATGGTCATTCCTCTGGGACGCCCATTGCTGGACGCCTCACGCAACCCACCCGGACGACAGCGCGGAAGTGCGCCTGGATCTTGCGATCCGTGCCGTCCCTATTCGGTTTTGCTCCCGGTGGGGTTTACCATGCCGCCCCTGTCGCCAGGCGCGCGGTGCGCTCTTACCGCACCCTTTCACCCTTACCGAAACCCTGTAATCCCAAAGGCTTACAGCGCGTCGGCGGTCTGCTCTCTGTGGCACTTTCCCTGGGGTCGCCCCCGCCGGGCGTTACCCGGCACCGTACTTCCGTGGAGCCCGGACTTTCCTCCCCCATGCGGGTTTCCCCATTGCATGAGAGCGACCATCCGACCGTCTGGCCGGCGGGTTGTAGGCGCTCGAGCGGCGGAAAGCAACCGGCATTCAGCCCGAGTCTCTGGCCAGTGCGCGCAGGGCCGCCACACTGTCGCGGTCGATCCCGCGCCCCAGACTGGTCGGAACCCAGTGCCGCTGGAACGCAATCAGGGCCGCGCGGGTGGTTTCGTCCCACGTTTTCCCATGGGCACGGTGTTCGGCCCATCCGATCCCATCGGCATTGACCTGGTAGCCGATTTTGGCCAGCAGATGGGCGATTTCGTCCCCGTCCCATGCCATCCCGTCCGCGGGACGGGGGTCTGGCCATGTGCCGATGCCCGCCATGGCCAGACCCAGCCAGTCGAACAGCTCACCCGGATCCTCCTTGCGCAGGGGCGCCACGTCGGAATGGGCCAGCACATGGTGGGCCGGGATGGGATAGCGGGCCAGCAGATCGGTACACAGATCGGCCAGGGCGCGCATCTGCGCCTCGGGGAAGGGGCGGTAGCCCCATTCATGACCGGGATTGACCAGTTCGATCCCAATGGAACGGCTGTTGATATCGCGATCCCCGGCCCAGAAGGACAGGCCCGCATGCCAGGCCCGGCATTCGTCGGGCACCAGTTGGAAGACGCGGCCATCCTCTTCCACCATATAATGGGCGCTGACCTGGGCGGCCGGGTCGCACATGCGGGCCAATGCCTCTTCCCCCGTCTTCATGCCGGTATAATGCAGGATCAGCATGTCGGGTGGCCCGTCCCACCGGCGGGTGCCATGGTTGGGGCTGGGGGCTTGGATGATGGACAGGGTCATGGGCTTCTTCGTCATTTGGCGGCCGGAGCGGCACTCTGCTTACACCGTATTGCGCGCCACCACGATCTTGGGCCGCCGGATCAGGATGATGCCCACGCCGCTGATGACCAGCAATCCGCCGATGATCAGCGCCCCGCTCATCGCCTCGCCCAGCCACAGCACGCCCGAGGCCACGCCGAACACCGGCACCAGCATCAGGAAGGGCACGGTCTGGTTCACGTCATATTGCCGGACCAGCGGCTGCCAGATGGCATAGGCGATGATGGTCGACGCGATGACCATATAGGCAAGCCCGGCCCAGGCCCCCCAACTGGCGTTGCGGATCTGCTCCATCTGCCCCTGTTCCAGCAGCAGCGAATAGAACAGCAACTGGGGCACGGCCAGCAGCGCCATATAGGCGTTCAACTGGTAGGGATCGATGGCCCCCATCCATTTCACCTGGATGTTGGAGAAGCTGAAGGCAAAGGCGGCCAGCACGATCAGACCCAGATGGAACGGATCACTGTCGCCCCCGCCACCCCGGCTGGCGATCAGCGCCACGCCGATGAAGGCGATGCTCATCCCCACACCCCGGCGCCAGCCCAGCTTGTCCTTGAAGAAATAGGCAGCCAGCAGGCTGGCAAACGGTACCTGCAACTGGATGACAATGCTGGCTGTCGATGCCTCCGCCCCCAGCATGCCATGCAGCATCAGCGGGAAATGCACCCCACCCAGCACCAGCGAATAGAGCAGGACCTGGCGGAACTGGCCGCGCGGGAACTTCACGAAGGGCAGCAGGATGGCGGCCACGGTGGCAAAGCGCAGGGCCATCATGATCATGGGCGAGAATTCGCGCAGCGCGAAGCGCGACACGGCGAAATTCGTCCCCCACAGCATCATCACCAACAGGGCGCCCAGCATATGCACGGGTTTCATCCGCCGCGTTCCTTAACAAGTTGGCCGCCAAAACTATCGTTCAAGCCGGTTGCAAGGCGAACGCGCAGCCTGCCACCCTGCAATGCGTGGCCGGGATACACCCTTCAGCCAGTGACTTGTCACAGAACCAGCCGAAAGAGCCATTGTCCCGGCCCATCACCATCCTTTCCAATGTGAAAGGGAAGGAGACGCACCATGGCCGAGTTCGACGCCTACGAGCTTTACATGCTGACGCTGATCAACCGGGCCCGGCAGGATCCGGTGGGTACGGCTGCTTCCTATGGCATCGACCTCAATCAGGGGCTGAACCCCGGCACCATCTCCGCCGCGGCCAAGCCGCCGCTGGCACCCAACAACCTGCTGGCCGCGTCGGCAGAGGCACACAGCGACTGGATGCTGGTCACCGACACCTTTTCCCATACCGGGGTCAATGGCACCGATCCGGGTGATCGCATGGCGGCGGCCGGCTATCCCTTCGTCGCCCCCTATAGCTGGGGCGAGAACATCTCCGTCAGCGGGACCACGGGGCCGCTGCTGACCTCGCAACTGGCCACCTATATCGAACAGCAGCATCGCAGCCTGTTTCTCAGTCCCGGCCACCGGGTCAATATCCTGGGCGATGGCTTCCGGGAGATCGGCATCAGCCAGCAGCTGGGGGAGTATAGTGGCTATAATTCCTCCATGATCACCCAGAACTTCGCCTCCACGGGCCAGTCACGCTTTGCCACCGGGGTGGTGTTCAACGATCTGAACGGCGATGGCTATTACAATCCCGGCGAGGGGGTTGGCGGTGCCTCGATCACCGTTAACGGGTCGGTCGTGGGGCAGACCAGTGCAGCCGGCGGCTATGCCATCGCCATGACCAACGGCACCTGGACGCTGGGCTTCAGTGGTGCCGGGATGAACGGTGCCTATTACCAGACCGTCAGCATGAACGGCCTGAATGTCGGTGTGGATGCCAGGGCGGCACAGTTCGCACCCGTCACCTTTCAGGCTTGGCATGCGGCCGCCAACAGCTTTGTCCCGGTCACGCCCACAGCCTATAGCGGTCCCGTCACCCATCTGGACTGGCAGATGCTGGGCAGCGAGGCGGGCGACAATGTGGCCGGCAGCGACCTGGATGATTTCATGAATCTGCTGGCCGGCAATGACGCTGCCAATGGCGGGGCCGGCAATGATGTGCTGGATGGGGGGACCGGCTCCAACTTCCTGATGGGTGGGGCGGGGCAGGATGTCTTCTTCGCTGACGGGCGCGGCGGGCAGGTGGCCTGGACCACCATCACTGATTTCCAGGCAGGGGAGCAGGCGGTGATCTGGGGCTGGCGTCCCGGCACCAGCCGTTTCACCTGGGTCGCCGATGACGGCACCGCCGGGTACAAGGGCGCCACCCTGCATGCCGATCTGGACGCGGACGGCCGCATCGACATTTCCGTCACCTTCGCGGGGCTGGCCCTGGCGGCGCTGGGGGTGCCGCAGGAACAGGACGGCCTGCTGCTGATGGTCTGAACCGCCTTCGCAAAAAGACAACCCTGGCCCCCCATCCCTGGTAGCTTCCCAATCATCCAAGCATGTGTATAGTGCGGCGAACCTTTTGATCTGGGACACAGAACCGGCTTGCGGCCTTGGGCGTCGTGGGCGGGGTCGGTGTCCCATAACCCGTATCTTGCGGCCCGCCTGCCGCACATGGGAGAGCCAGGTTCATGACCAGCGCCGATCGTTTCCGCGAAGCCCTGACCTTTGACGATGTCCTGCTGGTGCCGGCAGAATCGTCGGTGATGCCGGCCGAGGTCGATACCAAGACCTGGCTGACCAAGTCGATCCAGCTGGGCATTCCGCTCTTGTCGGCCGCCATGGATACGGTGACGGAATCGGCGCTGGCCATCGCCATGGCCCAGTCGGGCGGCATCGGCGTCATCCACCGCAACATGGATATCAGCCGTCAGGCGGACGAAGTGCGGGCCGTCAAGCGCTTTGAATCGGGCATGGTGGTCAATCCCTATACGCTGCGCCCCGACAATACGCTGGCCGATGCCCAGGAATTGCAGCGCCGCTACCGCTTCTCCGGCTTCCCGGTGACGGATGAGGGCGGAACGCTGCTGGGCATCCTGACCCACCGCGACGTGCGCTTTGCCAACAACCCGAACCAGCCGGTCAGCGAACTGATGACCAAGGACGGCCTGGTGACGGTGAAGCCCGGCGTGTCGAAGGAAGAGGCCAAGCGCCTGCTGCACCAGAATCGCATCGAAAAGCTGCTGGTCGTCGATGATGCCTATCGCTGCATCGGCATGATCACCGTGAAGGATATCGAAAAGGCGCAGAACCATCCGGCTGCTGCCAAGGATGCGGCTGGCCGGCTGCGCGCCGCCGCCGCCACCGGGACGGGGCCGGATGGTCTGGAACGCGCCGCCGCCCTGTTCGATGCCGGCGTCGACGTGCTGGTCATCGACACGGCCCACGGCCATTCCAGGAAGGTGGCCGAGCAGGTCCGCGCGGCCCGCGACCTGAAGAACTACACCCAGATCATCGCCGGCAATGTCGCCACGGCGGAGGCGGCGCTGGCCCTGATCGATGCCGGTGCGGATGCCATCAAGGTCGGTATCGGCCCCGGTTCCATCTGCACCACCCGCATTGTCGCCGGTGTGGGCGTGCCGCAGCTGACGGCCGTGCTGGATGTGGTGGAAGCCTGCTCCAAGCACGGCATCCCCGTCATCGCCGATGGCGGCATCAAATATTCCGGCGATCTGGCCAAGGCCATCGCCGCCGGTGCTTCCTGTGTCATGATGGGCGGCCTGTTCGCCGGCACCGATGAAAGCCCGGGTGAGGTCATCCTGTTCCAGGGCCGCTCCTACAAGGCCTATCGCGGCATGGGCTCTGTCGGCGCCATGGCCCGCGGTTCCGCCGACCGTTACTTCCAGGCCGAAGTGTCCAACACGCTGAAGCTGGTCCCGGAAGGGGTCGAGGGCCGCGTCCCCTACAAGGGCCCGATCGCCGCCGTGGTGCATCAGCTGATCGGCGGCCTGCGCGCCTCCATGGGCTATACCGGCTGCGCCACCATTGATGAGATGCGCACCAAGCCGAAATTCGTGCGCATCACCAACGCGGGCCTGCGCGAAAGCCACGTCCACGACATCACCATCACCAACGAAGCCCCGAATTATCGGCAGGGGTAACAGGGTCTGTCGGTCGGGGTGAGCGGAAGCGAACCCCGACTGTCATTCGGGACCGCCGTCCGTCGGGGTTCGCGGTTGCTCACCCCGACCTACGCAGGCATTTCATGCACCACATCGACAGCCCCCAGAACCCGCAATTCAAGTCCTGGTCCGGGCTGCTGGAAAGCCGTGGCATCCGTAAACAGGGGCAGTTCCTGCTGGCCGGGCTGAAGACCGTGCCGGAGGCGCTGACGCGCTGGCCGCAACACTTCACCCGCATCCTGATCCGTCATCCGGAATGGATCGCGGACTGGCCGCTGCCCGACCATATTCAGCCCGTGGTGCTGGCCGGTCCCCTGTTCCGGGAACTGGATGTGTCGGGCACGGATTATCCGATCCTGGTCGGCAACCTGCCCAATATCGGCCAGGCCGACCTGTCCGCCGCGCCCAAGGGCCTGGAACTGGTCTGTGCGCTGGGCGACCCCGCCAATCTGGGGGCCTTGCTGCGCAGTGCGGCGGCCTTTGGTGTGTCGAAGGTGATCCTGCTGGAAGAAGCGGCGCATCCCTTTCACCCGAAATGCCTGCGCGCGGCCAGCAACGCCGTGTTCACGCTGGATATCGTGCGCGGGGGACGCTGGGCGGCGCTGGATCAGGCGGCGGGACCGCTGCTGGCCCTGGATGCCGGCGGCGATGATCTGGCCACCTTCCCCTGGCCCGAGGATGCCCGCCTGATCCTGGGCGAGGAAGGGCAGGGCGTGCCGGCATCGGTGCCGGCCCGGCGCCTGACCATCGGCAATACCGGCAATGTCGAAAGCCTGAACGCCACGGTCGCCGCCTCCATCGCCCTGTTCACCTATTACGCAGGCGGGCAATGACCGGCGAGGCGCCAGCGCCCGATCTGGCCGCCATCGCAGCCGACCTGACAGACAGCATCAAAGCCCTGTCCACGGCCAGCGCGCTCGGCCTGCCCGACCTGCTGGCCCGTATCGATGCGCTGAAGGCCCGCATTGATGCGCTGGAAGCGCAGGTGCGGGCCGAAATCGGGCAGGATGAGTCGGCGGCGGGTTGACCGCACGGCCGCTGCCCGGAGCTTGCGCCGACATCATCCAGTATGGAAACCCGCGGCAACCGCATGTCTCACCTGCGCCCGGCTGGACAGGTTCTCCCATCAAACCATCCGGACCTTAAGCCGCTCTTCATTATTTTTCCGATACTATGCATAGTTGCAGGGCCAAACCGCGCCCTTTTGTGCCATGATGGTTAACAGGGTGAAGTGCTTGCGATGGGTGTCATGATGACGATCCAGGACCTGAATGATCTCCGCCGCGACATCCTGTCGAAGGCGGATGAAATGCAGGCCGAGGCGGCGGGCCTGGAAGCGACCCGCCCGGACGAAGCGGCCAATCTGCGCCGCATCGCCGATCGTCTGGTCATCTATATGCGCGATTATCTGGATGTATCGGGCGTTAACTGGCTGCCCGCACCGGATGGCGCCGACCATGCCCAACAGGCTTGATCGCTGATATTTCTCACCCTTCGGGCTGATTTCGCATCCAGTCGGCCAACGGCGCCAGTGCCGCCAGAATGGCCGCGCGCGCCTGGCTGTTGGTGACCGTGTCCGTCAGGGCCCGGTCCATGCACAGCATCCAGGCATCCCGTTCCGCCGCACCAATACTGAATCCCAGATGCCGTGCCCGCAGGCGCGGATGGCCGCGTTCAGCGGAATAATCGGCCGGGCCGCCCAGCCATTGCCGCAGATACAGCTTCAGCACGCGGCGGGTTTCCGTCAGGTCGGGCGCATGGATGGCGCGCAGATCGCGGGCTTCCGGGTCGGCCTCCATATGGTCGTAGAAGCTGTCCACCAGCCGATCGATGGTGGCGGCACCGCCGATGACGTCATGGATGGATGCGCTCTGCGTGGATGGGCTCGACATGCATGTTCTCCCTGCGCCGCCCAGGTCCGGGCGTTTCGCAGGCGATATCGCAGCCCCCCGGATCTGTCCAGGGCCCCATTGCCGCATCAGGCGCTGACCGCACGCAATGGCGAATGGCCGGCCCTGATCGTCCCCGGGGCCGGCCGTTCGGGGAAGGGTGCGGTGCCCGGTCAGCTTTTGTCGGTCAGGACCTGACCGCTGCTGCTGTCGATGCGGATGGTCCGCGATCTCTGAGCGGCTATCATGCAGGGGCGCGGGGCCCGTGCGCTGCTGGAGTTGCCGCTGGACCGCGATCTCTGAGCGGCTATCATCACCGGCGGATCATCAAGGCCGGGGCCGGGGTTGCCGCTGGACCGCGATCTCTGAGCGGCTATCATGCTGGCCGGGTTGGGGCTGTACTTCCTTCCGTTGCCGCTGGACCGCGATCTCTGAGCGGCTATCATATGCGCAGCGCAATAGGCGTCGATGGCGGTGTTGCCGCTGGACCGCGATCTCTGAGCGGCTATCATCAAGCCCCGGCTCTATGGGGCCTACATGCTGTTGCCGCTGGACCGCGATCTCTGAGCGGCTATCATGGAAAGACGGCGCTTGGGCTTGGCCCATTTGTTGCCGCTGGACCGCGATCTCTGAGCGGCTATCATATCCGCATCCGGTTCAAGATCGTCGACAAGGTTGCCGCTGGACCGCGATCTCTGAGCGGCTATCATGCTGCCCCGGCTGGACAGCGCGACGCTGCTGTTGCCGCTGGACCGCGATCTCTGAGCGGCTATCATTAACCGGGCCCGGGCTCACGAACGTTCAGCGTTGCCGCTGGACCGCGATCTCTGAGCGGCTATCATGGGGGAGGCGCTGGCCCTTGCTGGCCTGTCGTTGCCGCTGGACCGCGATCTCTGAGCGGCTATCATGACTGCCACGATTACGGGGCCGGGTATCCGGTTGCCGCTGGACCGCGATCTCTGAGCGGCTATCATGAAGCTGCTTTCAATCCACGCCATCGCCACGTTGCCGCTGGACCGCGATCTCTGAGCGGCTATCATCGTGACCGGCGACAGGCTGCGCATACGGCAGTTGCCGCTGGACCGCGATCTCTGAGCGGCTATCATTCAATTTCGGCCTGTTCGCGCGCATCGATCCGTTGCCGCTGGACCGCGATCTCTGAGCGGCTATCATCTGCGCGTCGAAAACCAGGCCGTCTATAACGTTGCCGCTGGACCGCGATCTCTGAGCGGCTATCATCCGCAGATAGAGCGCCTGGATCATGATGTCGTTGCCGCTGGACCGCGATCTCTGAGCGGCTATCATGCCATGACCTGTGAAGAATGCGGCGGCTCCGTTGCCGCTGGACCGCGATCTCTGAGCGGCTATCATAATGACCTGCATCGGCTGGCACCTGTCCTGGTTGCCGCTGGACCGCGATCTCTGAGCGGCTATCATCTCCGCGCTGGCCTGATGCTGTTTCTTCATGTTGCCGCTGGACCGCGATCTCTGAGCGGCTATCATCGCAATAAGGCAAAGGCAATTGCCTTCCGGTTGCCGCTGGACCGCGATCTCTGAGCGGCTATCATCTGACCAGCGGCTGCGTAGCCACGGAGGGTGTTGCCGCTGGACCGCGATCTCTGAGCGGCTATCATAATGGACGTGATGTCGCCGGCATGCGGGCAGTTGCCGCTGGACCGCGATCTCTGAGCGGCTATCATATATAGGTGACCCGCAATGACAGAGCCCTTGTTGCCGCTGGACCGCGATCTCTGAGCGGCTATCATCTATGAGCCATCATGCCCTTGATATCAAAGGGCATGATGGCTTTTCTGTGCCCGGAAACCTGACTGTATCCGTCAAAAAAGAGCCAGCTGGTCGGGGTTTTTCTTCGGTTTGCGACGGCGTTGGCTGGAAAAACGCACGATATTCTCGTATTGCCGGTCGGTAAAAGTAAGCACATGCACCTCTCCTTGAGCTGGAAGATTGCCCTCGATTCGCCGCATATAAGCTTCGAACTGCTCTTTACCGCTGCAAAAGCGAGCATAGACCGAGAATTGGCTCTTCTCGAATCCCTCGTCCAGCAGGAATTGCCGGAACTTTGTGGCGGCGCGAGATTGGGCCTTCGAGGCAACGGGCAGGTCGAACATCACGAAGATCCACATGAGCCGATACCCGCTGAGTTGTGTGGCGGTCATGGCACCAACCTGCCCAGATCGGCCAGCGCCGCTGGCTGCGGTGGCAGCGGCAGTTCCAGCAGATCGGCCCGGCCCAGCGTGAAGGCATTCGCCAAGCTCTGCGCCGCGCGGGTGGCCGCGACCGCCACAGTGGTGACGCCGCCCGATCCCGGCAGGTCGAACGCGATAAGGCCTGCATAGGCACGCTTGGCAACCGGATCGACCGCGACCACGCCCTTGTCCAGAAGCCGCACTGTCAAAGCATCCACCAGGGGGCGGAACGGTTCCACCAGATCGTCCGCCAGGGCAAAGGCATTGCCGCGGTTGGCGTGGTGGATGCCGATGGACGGATGCAGTCCTGCTGCAACCGCAGCGCGGGCGCAGAGCGACCGCATGACCGTATAGCCATAGTTCAGCATGGCGTTGGCATCGGCGGCCTGCCGGTCGCGCCGAAAATCCTCTCCCATCAGCAGGGGCCAGTAACGGCGGGCGGCTTGCGCCTCGACATTGCCAGTGTCACCCGACGTCACTTTACGCGCCAGAAGGTCGAAGGCGTCGGCCGGCCGGCCATTGGCCTCCAACACGGCGCGCTGCCATTCGATCTTGGCGACCACCACTCGCCGCCATAGCTGTTTCACCAGGGGCCGTCCCGCCTCCCATTGCGCGCGCAGGCGCGCATTCTGGGCATGATGCCCGTCGACAGGCAGGCAAAGCGCCACCGGTGCATGATTGGAACCGCACAGCACCATGATGGCGCCACGTTCCGCCAGGGCCACCAGCAAACTGGTCGTCCAGGTGACGCCATGGGCGTGGACAATGACGGCTGCCACGTCGTCAAGCGGGACACGCCCCACCTCCTCCCTGCCTTCGCTGACCAGCATGAAACCACGATGGGCCGACAGGTGGCGGCCATCGGTGGCGATGTCAACGATCCGTTCCTGGCCCATGGTCCACCGCCCCGTCAGCTTTCCGGCTTAGGTTTTGTCCGGCGGCGAGCCTTGCGGGCAGGAAAGCCGGGATCCTGGACGCGGCCCAGCTCATCCACGCGCACCTGCCGCGCCTTCAGCCGTTTCAGCCCGCCTGCCGTCGGCATGAAATAGCCAAAGGGATCGTCCTCCGACTTGTTGCGCTTGTTCAGGTCGCCGGCCTCGTGCGGTTCCACCAAGGTGACCTGACCGTTGGACCAGATCTGTGCCACCACCATCACGGTACGCACGCCTTCATCCCGTTCGATGGCGATCATGTCCCGCTTGTGCAGGCTCAGCACCTTGCGGGCTGTGGGGCAGGCGGCCCGGATCGCCGAGGTCCGGCCCGGCTGATGCGCCTGAAACATGGAGGTCACTTCCGGCTTCCAGGAGCCGTCGGGCAATTCCCAGACATCGCAGCGGAAATTCTCGCCCCCCAGATAGCCCTTGTAGGGTACACCCTCCGGCCCCTTGATGGGGATCACGGCCAGCGGCTGGATCAGGCGGATGCGGCGGATACCCCGGAAATGCAGAGGTCCCAGCCGGGTGAAGCGCTCCAGGGACTGGAGAAATCCCTTGCCCTCCGTCCCTCGGGTGAAATGGGCCAATGCCTTGCGCAGGTCGCGGTCACGCACCCCCTTGGTGATGGGCACGTCGTCAGGCACTGGCTCGATATCGGCAGGTTTCAGGGACATGAGCGGCTTGCGGCTGACCACCAGATCATTGCCCTTGGTATCCTGCCGGCCGGTCAGGCCGTAGGCGGTGTCATTATGCAATTTGCCGGCTGTCTGGTCGCGGCCCTTGGCCAGCCCGGCCTTGGAGGCCGTGCCATGGTCCGGCCGGTGCCAGACGGTGATGGCGTTGAGGGTGGTGCGCAACGCCTCCCGGAAGCCTTCCCACGGCTCCGGCACGATCACCCGCTCCCGCCCCTCTTCCCCTTCCAGGGCGGACGCGCGTGAGATCCCCTGCAAAAGCGAGCGGTCGGTGACAGCGACGACGAAGGCATCGATCGTGTGGTGGCGATGGTCCAGCCGGTTCTTGACGCCGGAGAAATTATGGTCGGGCAGTAACTCGTTCAGCCCCAGCTTGCGCCGGATCAGTTCGGTCAGCCGGCCGGGCGACACCCAGACATGGCCGCTGCCCTCGCCCTTCTCAGGATAGAGCGCCTCCAGGTACTCGCGCGCCAGCCGTGACATGTACTGGGTATCCACCAGATGCCGGGCGATGAACCTGTCCTCTGCGGTGAAGCGCTGCATCGCGTCGGGCTCGAACCGCCACCGCTTCTCCTTTGGCAAGCGGGAGGCACGGGCGGCGATGTCCGGCCAGACGTCGGTGTGGCCCCAGGCGGCATAGGGCGATTGCTTGCGCTTGCGGCGGTTCCATTCGCGCAGGCACAGGATGCGGTTGTTGTTGCTGTCATCCAGGGTGGCGTCGAAGGGCAGGATATGGTCCACCTCCACCGCATCGGAGAACAGCATGGTGATGGAGATCTGCTGACCGCTATAGATGCAGCGACGATCCAGTGCATTCTCCCGGTTCAACTCCTCCCACAGTTTGAGCCGGGCGCGATTGGCACCATTATCGGCCTGTCCCAGTTCGGCCAGCTTTTTCGATCGCGCCTCTGCATCGGCGCGATTGCGG
Organism: Niveispirillum sp. FG148; assembly: GCF_057809655.1. Lineage (NCBI taxonomy): Bacteria > Pseudomonadati > Pseudomonadota > Alphaproteobacteria > Rhodospirillales > Azospirillaceae > Niveispirillum > Niveispirillum sp. FG148. The sequence continues at coordinate 252,428 of NZ_JBMDKJ010000003.1, read as the reverse complement.
TTATTCTCCCGCGACAGACGCTGCTTCTCCTCATCGGTCAGCTTCAACTCACGCCCCAGTTCGATGGCGATCTGTTCCGGTCGGCCATAGGTCCTGATCAGGCGGTTGACGATGCGGCGCAGGCGGTTCAGCGCAATATGGACTGTGGGGTTAGTCAGCCGGCCGATGCGCATCTCCGGCGGATCGGTCATTTCGCCGGTTCCAGGCAGCAGGTGACGTTCCAAAGTCATGCCGTAATAGGGCAGTTCGGCCAGCACCTCGCCCGTGCGCATATCGCTGTGATGGCCCAGGCCGGCGGCAATGACCGCCTCGCTGTAGACAATCACGTCGGCCTGCAACGCCGCGATCAGCCGCCGCGTTGCGGTTTCACCGAACCGGCCATAGCCGGACGGCAGGCGAGTTGCGGCCACTGCCTTGGCCTGCTCTGCGTCCAGCCCATGTTCGCTGCGCAGCCAGGCGTCAAGACGCGCCCCGTCCTCCTCCTCGATCAGGCGGGACAGGATCGACCATTGCTTTTCATCGGTGAAATGTGCCCAGGCCTTGCCAAAGCGGGTCTTGGTGGACATCTGGGCGAAGACCTCGTCGCCCGCCAGTTCCGTGCGGTTCTCACTTTCTTTGTTGAAGCGGGCCTCGGGTTCTAGCTTCAGCACCTTGCTGCGCAGGGTCTCGAAGCTGACCTTGGCCTTGTCCTTCAGCTTCAACATCAACAGGTCGCGCTGCTCGCGTGTCAGCTTCGTGGCGAGTTCCCCCGGCCGCACCACGCGCAGCGCGTTCACCTCCTCCAGCAGCCGTCTGCGCTGGAACAGCGGATGTGTCTTGGGCAGGCGCGGCTCGCTGTTCAGCAGGGTGCATTTGCCGATCTTCGGGGCCTTCAAGGGGCGCTGGTAAAAAATGGCCTCATGCAGCAGTGCCCGGTTCTCCGGTGTCAGCAGGGTGGGATGGTGCGGGGCCTGCGCATCCCAGATGGCTTCGAACTCCTCCTCCACCAGTTCGCGCCCAGGATAGAAATCATAGCCGTCACCCTTCGCCTCCTCCCCGGTTTCCGGGCGCAGGCGGGTGCGGACGCTGGGGATTTGGTTTATATCCGGTGCCGATTGCCGGCGTTTATGCAGAAACTCCCCCATGGTCCGGGCATCGGCCAGATCAATGGCGGAGCGTAGCCGGTCTATACCGATGGCGATCTTGCCCGCATCATCATCACCGCCCCTGTCCGTCTTGCGGTTGGACTTGAAGCCCCTGCGCTGGTTCAGGTGGAAGAAGGCGCGTCCCAGATGGTGGGGCGGCAGCACCTCATCCAGGGCGCGGGCACGCAGAGCATAGGGGTCCAGCAGTTCCAATGCCTTGGCCCTGGTGGGGTCGGCGGGGAAAAGCCCGGCCAGGGTCAGCCGCGCCAGCAGCTTGGCCTGCCGTCCCAGAAACCGGTCGCGCCGTCGCCGCATGGCCCGCGCCGCACGCCGCTCAACGCCCAAAGGGTTTCCCTGCTGGTCCCCCCGTGACGGTGCCCTTCCATCGCCGAAAATGTGGCTGCCGGCGGCGAGGATACCGGTTGGAGAATCCTGCTCATTCAACCGGACAGCACACCATCCCAGCGACCCTGCACCCATATCCAGGCCCAACCGCCAGCGCATATTCATGCCCCATAGCCAGTGATTGCAAGGTAGGTATATTATCGCTAATAAGGCGATGCATGCGCTCCTTATTTGATGAGTCTTTTTTTGAATTCTCTATTATAGACGATGGTCGCGGCTGCTCGGTTTTCTAGAATGCCTATTGTGCTCATTCTTCGCACATGGCATGCTCTCTGGATCAGAGATCGCGGTCTGGCTGTTAACAAGCAGTCATCTGCACCAGATAAGGGCGGCGCTCCGGCGCCGCCTTTTTTGCTTTCTCACTTTGCCCAGTCCCGGGGCTGAGGCGTGGCCCGTGCCTTTGCAGCCCATGCTCAGGTCATCATCGTTCGCCCTGGGTCCCGCTCTTAAAGGGGGAGGGCGAAGGGGGCAGACTAAACCTGACAGGCCCCAACTGATTGCAAGCACATACAGCCTTGCGATTCAATATGTCGACTAAACACAAATAATTGTCGATCTATTAATCTCAAATTATTGGGTAATCTCTGATATGTATTTGCCTTAAAATATTTCAAAATTATTGAGGGCGGCGTGCTCCTTCGCATTCTTGTTAAAGTAAGAATTTGTTGATGCCGCCCTTGTGAACTGGATGTGGGGGTGTCGGCTTTCATAGGCCGTCGATCGCCCCGTCTTCGATCACACCGGTTCCATCGGGGCCTTTCAGGATGGAGAACGCCGCGAAGGAAATGTCCTCATATCCATTTCGGTCAGCATGGCGGCCGGCCCCTTCCTCCGACGACCGCACCAGCTGCGCCAAATATTCCTCACCGGCACCCGCCTCATACAGCCCGTCAATGGCCTGGACCAGCTCGTCCAGGCGGTTATGGCTCCAGTTGACCAGCCAATTCTTGATGAAGGCACCGATAATGCCGACACCCGTCAGGATGCCGGGCAGATGGCGAAAGAATTCCGCATGGGTCCGGCGGTCAATGACGGCAGCGGCGTTGAAATAGGCCTCCGCGGGGGACGGTTGCCCGGATCCGGAACAACTTCTTTTCACCATCGATGTAAGCTGAATTGTTCATGCGGCGTTTCCCATATTCATTCCAGCGACGGTTGAAATGCGTGAATGGTCGAAAGATTGCTGATATCGCGTCCTTGGTTGCCTTAATTCGGGACGGCAATCTGTTAAAATCACTTATACCAGGTTGCGGTGGGTGGAACTCACCGCAACCTGGTTGGCGCGGTACGAGCGCCCGCGCGCCCATGCGCGCGTGAGCCAAGCCGCCGGATGGCGGCGCCCGGCGTATGAGGGCTGCATGGATCAGGACCGTAGGTTCTGATCCATGCAAATTATTAGAGACCTGAAAGTCGGCGCCACATAGAAGAATAAGAATGGCGCAAACAGAACAGGAACAGAAATCTGCACAAAGCCGACCTGCTGGCCGCCAACTGTCAAATGGAATGACGCTAACCGGGAAAACACGCCGGCCCCCGATTCGAGTCTGAACGGGCAAGACTAATCTGCTGCTCCCTATCCTCTTTTGGTTGCTATTGGACGGGGGTGATGCTCCATCCACAATTTTTCGGTACGATGCAAGCGCCGTTGCACGCCCTTTGGCACTTGCTGCATCATCGCTGCCCAACCAGCAGCCTCTGGTCTCTGCCGCCTTGACTGTTCCCCACTCCCCCAATTTCGCCTTCCTGGCTGTGCATTCGGCGCAGCTGGTGCGTTTGGGCGCGGTGGCGGAGCGGAACTTCGTGGAGGATCCTTCCACGACGCTGGTCAAGCTGCGACAGTTCGGCGAGCTGATGGCCCATCTGCTGGCCGCCCGCGCCCGCATCCTGGGCACGCCGGAGGAGCCGCAGCTGGAACGGTTGCGGCGGTTGCAGGATCGCGGTGTGCTGCCGCGCCCGGTGGCGGACCTGTTTCACCAGTTGCGTCGCGCCGGTAACGCCGCCGTTCATGCCCTGGATGGCGACCATCAGCAGGCGCTGGCTCATCTGAAGATCGCGCATCAACTGGCGGCCTGGTTCCACCGTTCCCTGGGCGATCGCACGTTCCAACCCGGCCCCTTCGTCCCGCCGGCCGACCCCCGCGCTGAAACCGCCGCCTTGCAGCGCGAATTGGAGCGGTTGCGGGCAGACGTGACGGCCAGCCGTAGTGCGGTGGAAAAGGCCCAAGCCGAGGCGGAGGCCGCCGCCCAGGCCCGGCTGAGTGCCGAGGAACGGGCCCAGGCGGCAGAGGCGGAGCGTGCGCAGCTGGCCGTCCTGGCAGCGGAACTGGAGGCCGGTCGACAGGCAGCATTGGAGCAGGCACAGGCGATGCAGGCGGCCCCGCCGCCCGCCGATGCCGTGCCCCTTGCCGAGGCGGCAGAGATGGCGGCCCGCGAATTGTCGCTGGACGAGTTCGAGACGCGCAAGCTGATCGATGCGCAATTGGCAGACGCGGGGTGGGAGGTGGACAGCGCCAGCCTGACCCATGCCGCCGGTGCCCGACCAGCGCGCGGCACCCATCGCGCCATCGCCGAATGGCCCACCCCGGACGGCCCCGCCGATTATGTGCTGTTCGCAGGATTGACGCCGCTGGCCGTGGTGGAGGCCAAGCGCCGCGCGTCCGACGTGCCCGGCGCCCTGGTCCAGGCCGCGCGCTACAGCGGCCATTTCCGGGTCCAGGGCGAGGAGGTGCCGGCCCCCGGCGGCCCCTGGGACGGGCACCATATCCCGTTCCTGTTCGCCACCAATGGCCGCTCCTATCTGCCACAGCTGCGCACGGCCAGCGGCATCTGGTTCCGTGATGTGCGGCGGGCGGAGAATGCGGCCCGCCCGCTGGAGGGCTGGTACAGCCCCGCTGGCCTGCTGGACCTGCTGTCCATGGATGTGGCGGCGGCACAGGATGATCTGGCGCGACAGGGCTTCACCTATAATTTCGGCCTGCGCGATTATCAGGTGCGGGCCATCCAGGCGGTGGAGCGCAACTTGGCGACGGGACGGCGCAGCCTGCTGGTCGCCATGGCCACCGGCACCGGCAAGACCAAGACCTGCATTGCCATGCTGTACCGGTTGCTGGCCGCCAACCGCTTCCGCCGCATCCTGTTCCTGGTGGACCGAACCGCCCTGGGGGAGCAGGCCGAAGGCGCCTTCCGCGATACCCGCATCGTGCAGATGCAGCCCTTCGCCGATATCTTTGAGGTCAAGGCCATCGGCGACACCGTGCCCGACGCCAGCACCAAGGTGCATATCGCCACCGTGCAGGCCATGGTGAAGCGGATCATGTTCGCCCCCGATGGCACCAGCCCGCCGCCTGTGGACCAGTATGACTGCATCATCGTCGATGAATGCCATCGCGGCTATCTGCTGGACCGGGAGGCGACGGCGGATGAACTGTCATTCCGCAACGAGAATGACTACCGCTCCAAATACAAGGCCGTTCTGGATCGTTTCGATGCCGTGCGCATCGGCCTGACGGCCACGCCGGCCCTGCACACCACGGAAATCTTCGGGGCGCCGGTCTTCCGCTATGGGCTGGAGGAGGCGGTGATCGACGGCTGGCTGGTTGACCATGCCCCACCGCAGCAGCTGCTGACCCAGTTGCGTGCCGGCGGCATCCATTGGCAGGCCGGGGAGATGATCCCCCTGTTCGACCGGGTGGCGGGCACCCTGACCGATCATGAACTGCCCGATGACCTGGATTTTGAGGTGGAGCAGTTCAACCGCCAGGTCATCACCCGGCCCTATAACGCCGCCGTGGCGGAGGGCATTGCCGAGCATATCGACCCGGCCCTGCCCGGCAAGACGCTGGTCTTTGCGGTGACGGACCAGCATGCCGACATCCTGGTCGATGAAATCCGCATCGCGATGCGCGCCCGTTATGGCGCGCTGGAGGAAGCGGCGGTGGAGAAGATCACGGGGGCCGTGGACCGGCCCAGCCAGCGTATCCGCGCCTTCAAGAATGAACGGCTGCCCAGCATTGTGGTGACGGTCGACCTGCTGACCACGGGCATCGACGTGCCGGAGATTGTGAATCTGGTCTTTGTGCGCCGCGTGTCCAGCCGCATCCTCTATGAACAGATGATCGGTCGCGCCACGCGGCTATGCCCGGAGATTGGCAAGATCGAATACCGCATCTTCGATGCCGTCGGCATCTATGCCCAGATGCAGGCGGTCAGCGCGGTCAGGCCCGTGGTGGCCAACCCGGCCATCCGATTCGGGCAGTTGCTGGAGGAACTGACCGAAACCGTGGGCCTGGCCCCGCCCGCAACCCCGGAACAGGGGGGCATGGCGGAAGAAGCCGATGGCTATGATAGCGGTCCGCCGTCCGGCCCCACCTCCGGCGACAGCGCCGATCCGGCTGCGGACCCCGACGCCGCCCACCGGGCGGAAAAGGCCCGCTATCTGCTGGACCAGATCGTGGCCAAGATGCAGCGCCACCGCCACCGTTATCAGCGCGACGATGCGCGGGCCGAACGGTTCAGCCATCTGGCCGGCGGTCTGTCCCCCACCGATCTGGTCACCCGCCTGCGCCATGCCACCCCGGTGGAGGCGGCGGGCATGCTCACCAACCTGACCCCATTGATTGACTGGCTGGACCGGGCGGGGGAGATGGGGCCCGTGCGCCTGCCCGTATCGGACCATGCCGACACCTATCTGGGCACGGCCCAGGGCTATGGCCCCGGCTTCACCCGGCCGGAGGATTACCTGTCGGCCTTTGAGACTTTCCTGAAGAACCAGATCAACACCATCCCCGCCCTTACCATCATCGCCCAACGCCCGCGCGACCTGACCCGCGCGCAGTTGCGGGAGATCAGGCTGCTGCTGGAAGAAAAGGGCTTCAAGGAAGCTGACCTGCGCGCCGCCTTCCGCGACGCCCGCCATGTCGATGTTGCCGCCGGCATCATCGGCTATATCCGCCAGGCAGCCCTGGGCGACCCGCTGATCCCCTATGAGGCGCGCGTGGACCGGGCCTTGGCGGCGATCCTGTCGGAGCGGGCGTGGACACCGGTACAGCGGCAATGGCTGGAACGGATAGCGCTTCAAATGAAGCGGGAAGTGGTGGTAGACCGCGACAGCCTGGACAGCGGACAGTTCAAGGCCACCGGGGGCGGCTTTGCGCGGCTGGATCGAGTGTTCGGGGGAGAGTTGGAGCGCACGATGCAATCATTCACTGACCGCATTTGGACTCAGGCGTCATGACCACCCTCGACATCGTCTCCAAGCTCTGGAACCTGTGCAATGTCCTGCGTGACGACGGCATCACCTATCACCAATATGTGACCGAACTCACCTATCTGCTGTTCCTGAAAATGGCGGAGGAGACGGGGGCGGAGGAGGGCAAGCACGCGCCCAACCTTCCGCCCGGCCTACGCTGGGCGGACCTGAAGCGGCAGACGGGGACGGAGCAACTGACCTTCTACCGCCAGATGCTGATCCGCCTGGGCGCGGAGGGCAGCGAGCGGGTGCAGGAGATTTATGCCAATGCCCAGACCTTCCTGAAACGCCCGACCAACCTGAAAACGCTGGTCGATCATCTGGACGGGCTGGACTGGTATTCCGCCCGCACAGAGGGGCTGGGTGATCTGTATGAAGGGTTGTTGCAGAAGAACGCAGAGGAGAAGAAGTCCGGGGCCGGGCAGTATTTCACCCCGCGTTGCCTGATCGACAGCATGGTGGCCCTGATGCGGCCACAGCCGGGGGAGGTGGTGCAGGACCCCGCCGCCGGTACCGGCGGCTTCCTGATCGCCGCCGACCGTTACATCAAGGGGCAGACGGAGGATTTGTTCACCCTGCCCGAATCCATGCAGTATTTTCAGCGGGTGCGCGCCTTTCAGGGGTTGGAACTGGTGCAGGATGCACAGCGCCTGGGCCTGATGAACCTGATCCTGCATGGGATTGAGGGGCCGGTGCATGTGGGCGATGCCCTGTCGCCCGATGGATCGGCGCTGGAAAAGGCCGACCTGATCCTGACCAACCCGCCCTTTGGCACCAAGAAGGGCGGGGGCCTGCCCAGCCGTGACGACCTGACCTTCCCCACCAGCAACAAGCAGCTATGCTTTCTACAGCATATTTATCGCGGGCTGAAACCGGGGGGCCGCGCCGCCGTGGTCCTGCCCGATAATGTCCTGTTTGAGGATGGGGTGGGCCGCGATGTGCGCCGCGACCTGATGGAAAAATGCGACCTGCACACCATCCTGCGCCTGCCCACGGGCATTTTCTATGCCCAGGGGGTGAAGACCAACGTGCTGTTCTTCACCCGTGGCCGCAGCGACCGGAGCAATACCGTCACCACCTGGATCCATGACATGCGCACGGGTCAGCCGCCGTTCGGCAAGACCCGCCCCCTGGCCCGCAGCCATTTCGCCGATTTCGAAGCCGCCTATGGCCCCGACCCGCACGGCCGATCCCCCCGCCAGGACCAGGGGGAGGGCGGCCGCTTCCGCCCCTTCACCCGCGACCAGATCGCGGCCCGCGGCGACAATCTGGACATCACCTGGCTGCGCGACGAAGGCAGCAGCAGCGAAGACCTGCCCCCACCCGAAACCCTGGCCGCCGAGATCATCGACCAACTGCGCACCGCGTTGGAGGAGATGGAAGAACTGGCGGCTTTGCTGGAGCCGGAGAGCGTGGGGGCGGGGGCATGAGTTGGGAATTGCCGCCGGGGTGGGGTGAGGCGACGGTTGAGGACATCAAGGCACCAGAGCCGTATTCACTTGCGATTGGTCCTTTCGGCAGTAACCTGACAGTAAAGGACTACATGGCGGCTGGGGTTCCTCTTGTTTTTGTTCGTGATATTCGACGGGAGACCTATGGGTCGGCTGATACAAAATATATTTCCGAGGAGAAGGCTTTTTCTCTAAGCCAGCATTATGTCAATCCGGGTGAAGTTCTTGTTACAAAAATGGGCGATCCACCGGGTGACGTTTCCATTTACCCCAGCGACAGGCCAAGGGCGGTAATCACATCAGATTGTATTAAGATTAAACCTGACGAATCGCTGATTTCGTCCAATTTTTTGGCTTTGGCTTTGCGAAGCCGTAGCGCTCAGGATCAGATACTTGAGCGCTCAAAGGGCGTTGCTCAGCAAAAAGTCAGTCTGGAACGTTTCAGATCGGTCCGCGTCCCCCTCCCACCGCTGCCCGAACAACATCGGATCGTGGAGCGGATAGAGGCGCTGTTGGCCAAGGGTGCCAAAGCCAAGGCCGCCTTGGACACTCTGCCCGCCCTGCTCGACCGCTACCGCCAATCCCTCCTCGCCGCCGCGTTTCGCGGGGATTTGACGGCGGATTGGCGACTGAAGAATGCTCAAGTTACTTCTGCGGAAGACACCGTGAAGTGTACTCCGGTCCCACCGCAACCAAGAGGCGGTAGGGAGGCAACGACGTCTGTCGTTCCTGGGCGGGCAGCTCTATCTGTGAACCATCCTGGAACAGAACTCCCTAAGGGCTGGGCGTGGGTTCCCCTTCTTCGGATTGCTCGACAGGAAACCGGACATACGCCGACCCGAGCCAAGTCAGAATACTGGGATGGAGATATCCCTTGGATTGGAATCCGCGACGCTGGGGCACACCATGGAAAGCTCATCGCTGACACTCTTCAGCATGTGACGGATGAGGGCTTGGCGAACTCGTCCGCCAGATTGTTGCCAGCAGGTACAGTCTGCCTGTCGCGCACGGCGTCCGTAGGCTATGTGACGATCATGGGACGGGATATGGCAACAAGCCAGGATTTTGCCACATGGACGTGTACGTCAGCGCTGCTGCCAGAATATCTGATGTATGCCCTGATGGCGGAAGGGGAAGATATTCGGAAGTTTGGCGAGGGTACGACCCATACAACCATCTATTTTCCGGAGATCAGAGCGCTCCACATCGGTCTTGCACCGTTGGCGGAGCAGTCCGAAATCATCAGACTGGTAAAGGCTGGACTGCGACGGGTTGATCAACTGGCATCCACGATTGCGGCCGTTAACTCCCAACACACCACCCTAACCCAATCCATCCTCGCCAAAGCCTTCCGGGGTGAACTGGTGCCGCAGGACCCGACGGATGAACCGGCGTCGGTGCTGTTGGAGCGTATTCGGGCTGATAAGTCCGCGTCTGCTGTAAAGAGGAAAGGCCGCAACCATGTCACTTGAAACATCCCCCGAAGATATTAGCTCCCGTGTCAGCACTCTAGAGGAGGAGAATGCTCGACTTAAGAGAGAATTAGAATTGAGTAAAGGACGCTGGAAGAATGCGTCGAATTTTGTCCTTTCCGCTATGACTTCATTTTGCAGGCTAAGCACTGTCAAAGGTGCGGTTGAGGATCTTTTCAATAGCTGCACGTTGCAAAATCCTCTGCCGCGTGAGCCGCTTGTCAAACTTTCTGTTGCCATCATCCATCGATTAACACTGCCTGCCATTCTTGCGACTCTGGTCAGTGCAGTTGGAGTTGCTTTGACATTCTACCAAGTGTCCCTTATGAGGGACAATAATCTTCTTCTTCTTGACCAAATAAATTCTCAGAACATTGTTAGTGAGCAGAATCTTCGTACGCAGTATGCGCAGATTCTCACTGAGAAGGAGTGCGAGAATGGGAAGTGCGCGCCGAAGTACTCACCCTTTTTGCGAGAGCAAGCATTTCAATCATATCTTCGGCTGGGATTTAACAGTGCAATGGTTCCAAAAGATGAATCGAAGAGCACAATTGTGCAGTTCGCTGATGTATTGATGGGAGGCACTGACATTCAGCTTGATTTAAAGGAAAATCAACACATGGCTATATTTGATTCTGATTTTCAAAAATCAAAGCACTTTTATGTCGCCGTGCGTAATATAACTATAGAAAACACCACATTTAACCAGTCTGATTTCCAGAATGTTACACTGCTCTCGTGCGACGCTAAGAATGTTGATTTTGGAGGATCTGTTTTTAAATATTCAAATTTTGAAGGATGTAGAATGAATAAATCTTCCTTTGCCGGTGGTATCCATTTGAATTCAAACTTTAATATGTCAACATTCGACCATGTCTCATTTGAAAAATCTATATTACTTTCATCAAGTTTTAGGAATACCTTATTTGGCAATGGAATTAACAATGAAAATGATCTAGACGGTGAGTCATTATTTTCTGGCGCGCTACTAGTATGTTCTGATTTTGAGAATTCAACGTTCAATCAAGGTAATTTTTCTAATTCATATATATATGAAAGCAGATTTAAAGAGGCAAAATTACCAGAAAATGCGCTGGATAATGCATGTTTGTTTGGCAATAATGAGTTCCCGCCCGGCGTCAATTCAGGTCGCCCAAATCCAGTTCACTGCAGTTATGACGAATTTCTTTCCCGGTATAGAGATGCAACAAGTAAACTGGCTGGTGGAACTCCAGCCGGTCTTTGTGTTCCCAAAGGATATCGCGAGTTCATACAAGGAACCGGCGCGCCAAAATGACCGACCTGAAACTCTTCCGCCTCTCCCCCACCGGCCCCGCCGAACTGTCCGCCCGGGCGGCGCAGGTGGAGAAATCCTTGCAGGTGCTGTTCGAGGCGAACCTGGAGGGTTTGCTTGGGGTGCGGTTTCTGGCGTCGGAATACAGCACGGGCAAGGTGCATGGCGGGCGGATCGACACGCTGGGCCTGGATGAAAATGGCTGCCCGGTGATCATCGAGTATAAGCGGGCGCTGAACGAGAATGTCATCAACCAGGGCCTGTTCTATCTCGACTGGCTGTTGGACCACCGCAAGGAGTTCCAGTGGCTGGTGATGGAGAAGCTGGGGGCCGACGCCGCCAAGGCCGTGGACTGGTCGGCCCCGCGCCTGCTGTGCATTGCCGGTGACTTCACCCGCTATGATGAACATGCGGTGAAGCAGATCAACCGCAGCATCGAACTGATCCGCTATCGCCATTATGGCGACGACCTGCTGCTGCTGGAACTGGTGAACGCCACGCAGGCGACGCCAGCCACGGCCCCCGCCACCCGCCCGCCGGAACCCGCCGCATCGGCGGCACCACCGGCAGAGGCGGGAACGGTGAAGGGTATCGCCTACCGCATCGCCAGATTGTCGCCGCCCGCCGCTGATCTGTATGAGGCGGCGCGGGCGCATCTGCTGGCGCTGGGTGATGATGTACAGGTGAAGGAGCTGATGCATTACATCGCCTTCAAACGCCTGCGGAATTTCTGCTGTCTGGAGGCGTTTCCCAGTCACGGCACGACAGTGCTGTACCTGAAGCTGAACCCCGACAGCGTGGCGCTGGAACCCGGCTTCACCCGCGACATGCGCGGCACCGGCCATTATGGCACCGGCGATGTGGAGGTGATGCTGTCCAGCCTGGATGATTTGCGCAAGGCCGAACCCCTGATCCAGCGCGCTTACGAGGGCGGCTGAGCGGCGTCCTGGAACAGATGTGCGTCCAGCACCTGCCGGATGCGGTCCGTGAAGGCGCCGTCTGCCCCCGGTACGGCCCCGATGGCTGATATGCCGTCGCCGAAGCGACGGTCGGGGCCGGGATAAAGGATGGCGGCATGGCGGACGGCCCGGCTGCCATCGGCATGGATGATGGCGTCGCGATAGGCGTGCATCTTGTCGATATCCGCCTTCTGCGGGCCGGTGCCGGGGCCATCCTCCAGCTTGTATTTCGGATCGAAGATCAGCAGCCGGGGCCGCCCGCCCGGCACCGCCATCTCCACCACCAGATCCGGCCGCTGGGTGAAGCTGACGCTGCGCACGGCGCCAAGGGGACCAAAGCTGCGCTGTGCTGTCACCGTCATCCGCCGTCCATCGGCATGGGACAGTTCCAGCACGCCTTCCTCACCCGATGGCAGCGCCACCAGCAGGCTGCCGGGCACCGGGCGGACCAGCGTCTGACGGACGACGTGAAAGCCCCGCTCCACCGTGGTTGCGACCACCACCGCCATGACCGACAGGCTGCCCCACAGCTCATAAAGCGCGGGCACGCTGTCCATGCCGGTCGTCATCGACGCGTCGTCCAGCCGGACGGTCAGCCCCTCCGTCAATTGCCGCCACAGCGACAGAACCCGTGCATAATCCGGCCGGTGGATCATCACCTGGCTGGGCTGGGTGGGCGGGTGGGGCAGGGGTCCCACCTCGTCCAGGAACCGCGCCGTCTGTCGGGCCGCTTTCAGGCGCGCCATCACCTGCGCGCATCGGCCATTTCCATCATCGCGCAGGATCAGGGCTAGACAGGCCAGTCGCCGCCCGACCATGTCATGCAGATGCCGCAGCAGGCGGTTTTCCGGCACATCACAGGTGGGCTCCACCCGCCGGTCGCGGATGCGCAGGGGAACCCCGTCATCATCGACATGCCGGTCGCGATACAGCGCCTCGCGCAATTGTCGCGGGCCGATCCGCCGCGCCCTCGCCGTAGGCACATCCCACAGCACCTCCTGCAACCGGCGGTGCGGATCACGGGCGATGCGGCGCAACAGGGCGGCAAGGCCCCGGTCGCCGTCCGCGATGGCGCACAGCCGCTCCAGCTCCGCCTCTGCACCGGTCGGGTTTGATGGCTGCTGCCCATGCAACCCCGCCAGGGCGCCACCCTGTCGCAGGCTGGCCACCAGCGCGTGGGGCAGGCGCTGATCCAGATCGGTCAGCAGGGCCGACAGTTCCGCCGTTGACAGCTTGGCCGGCGGCACGAACAGCCGGTGCGTCACCGTACCTTGGCTCAAGCCGGTGACGATGATCTGATAGGTGCCGGCGGCACTGGGCGGCCAGTCGCACACCACAGAACTGATCTGGCCGAAGCGGCGAAGCTGCGCCGGCCGCTCCATCCCGTTTACCGTCAGGCTGACACGGTGCCAGTCATCCGAGGCACAGGGCAGGCGCAGCAATAGGCGTGTCCATTCCTCTACGCCCCGTTGCTGGCCCTTCAGGTCCAGGAATGACAGGTCAGAAGAAGGAGACGGCACCATCGCGCAGCCCCTTCTTCATCTGCTCGATCTTGGCGTGGCTCAACGGGAACATGTGTTGTGTCAGGGCCGACAGCTTCTGCAACACCTCCCCCAGGTCGGGATCGAAGCCCCGGATGCGGGGCAGCAGCTTTTGCAGCATGGCCTCGTCAAACGCCTCATCCCACCCCGCGCCCAGGGCCGTGGCCCCCTCCATATAGGCCGCGATATCATCGGCGGTGCGCATGGCAAACGGTGCGACAGAACCCAGCGCATCCCACAGGTCCAGCAGGATATCGGCATAGGCCCGCCCGGCGACATGGGCGGCCAATGTCGGCCGGTCCAGCGTCACCTCGATGACCTGGGCGCGGTCATAGATTTTGTGGGCGAAGCCGTGGGTCGTCTCGTCCATGTTCACGGTGCCGATGAAGACCAGATTGCGGAACAGGCCGACCGGGGTCTCACCCAGTGTAAGGCTGGCCTGACCATGCCGGTTGCGCAGTTCCAGCACCGACAGGAAATCGGCAAAGTAATGTTCTGCCCGCGCCAGATTCATCTCGTCCAGGATGACATGGAAGGGGCGGGCGGATGTCTTGTCCTCGGCCTGATCATGCGCCCGGGCCGCCCGGATCAGGAAGCGGCTGAAATCGGTATGCTGATACTCCCCGCTGGTCGGGCTGACATAGCCCAGCAGATCCTCCCGGCTGGTCCAGTTGGGGGCCACCGGCACCACCAGATATTCCGCCGCCACCGCCTGGGCATAGGCTTGGGCCAGCCAGGTCTTGCCCGTTCCCGACACGCCGGCCAGGATGACGAAGCCCCGCGTCTTCAGCGCCACATGATAGCGGCGCAGCAACCGTTCCGGCAGTTTCAGGCCACGGGCGGTGATGGCAGATACCGTGTCGGGGAAGGGCGGCTCCAGGTAGAAATCCCCGGCCAGCTCCGGCTCTGTGCCGTCAATATCGTCCGGCAGGATAAGCACATCCGGGATGGGGCGTTCGCCCAGGATGGCGGTATAGATGGCCCGGTCGACGGGACAGATGGCACAGTTCATCCAGATGGAACGCACGCCAGGCGGCAGCTTGTCCCGGACATCGCGGCCATAGGCCGGGTTCCAGCGCACGGCCACGGTATGCTGATATTCCGGTCGCGTGGGGTCGAAACTGTATCCCGGCTCCACCACCTCCCCCATGGCCAGGATCTCGCTGGCACCACGGGTGGCCAGGATGATGTCGCCGGGTTGCAGGTTCCGGAACAGCCAAAGTTCCTTGGCCTTTTTGGTGCCGGTGGCCAGCTTGGCGGGGGCGCCCGTGTACTGATCCGGATAGGCCTCGCGCAGGGCCTGCTTCAGGTCGGCCTCGCCATCGGCGGCATAGGCGCGCAGGTCGCCGACCTTATCCCAGCCGATGCAGATATAGCCCTTCTCCCGGCATTCCAGCCAGAAACGGGCTTCCCGTCCCGGCGCGATCTTGAAGATGCGACGTTCGGATTGCGGGTCGGTGGCGTCGTCGAAGGCGTCTATCGGCGCCTCCTGATAGGTGCCCGACGCCGCCACCCAGATGAAGCTCTGGACATCGATCATGTCCTGCGGCTGCCATCCCCAACCCTTTAGACAGGTTTGGATGCCCGTGGCCAGGCGCAGGCAGGCCTCGTAATCACCGGCATTCAGATGCTCACCGCTCAGGGGCCGCGGGCATCCCAACTGGTGGGCGACGTCGTTGAACAGGGTGGTCCGTACGAAAATCTCGCGCACCGGATCGGCCAGCATCAGCAGCAGGGTGGGCAGGCTGCGGCTGGCGCTCTGGGTGCCGGATTTCATGTGGCGGTGCAGGATGGCGACATAGACGCTGTTGAACCGCTCCACCCGGCTCGGGCTGTCCCCGTCACCGGTCAACAGTTCCTTGAACAGAAGGGCGGCCTCCAGCGCCTCTGCCCCGCGCAGTCGTCCCAGATGCTCTGTATACCGCCAGGACAACAGGTTCTGAATGGCCGGTGGGGTCCCCACCTTGCGCTTGGTCAGCAGCGCGTGAAGGGTGCCGATCGCGGCCTCAGCCTGTGCTGCATCCTCCAGCGGCCCGGTCAGCAGGGGCAGCACTTCTGTCTGAAACAGGCGGGCCAATTCCACCTTGTAGGCCCGTTCATGCTGGAGATAGGTGCCACCCGTGTCGGCGAAGGTGAAAAAGCCTGTCATGTGCGACAGGAACGTCTCCCGCAGTGCCTGAAGGGCGTCATCGGCGAACAGCAGGCCCGGATGCCCTTTGTTCTCGTCCATGACCCAGCGATCATAGGCGACGATCAGGGTGTCGATCAGGCGGTTCCAGGTTTCGTCATCCGGCAGGGTATCCGCCGGAAACGCCGCCCAGGCGATGGTCCGGTCCTTCAGGTCCAAGGCCGCATGGCCATCATCAAGCCCCAGATTGATCTCCCCATCCAGTCGGAACCCGATCGAGGCCAGGTCGCCGATCAGTTCCCGTGCCCTTTTGGTGCGCATGCGCCAAAGGGTACGCGCGTCCTTGCGTCCTCTCTCCGCCAGATCGCGGTATGCACCCTGGTTCAGGCTGAGCGTGACGCCGCCCATGTCCTGACGGAAATTCAGGCTGATCGCCACGCCCTGCTGCGCGGACTGGGTCTCTTTCGGATGAAGAATGACCAGCCACGGCGCCTTCGCCCAGATCCCGACACCGAAGCCGGCCCGGACCAGCAACTCCGGCCGTGCCGTGACCGCCGGCAGGGTGTTGATCGCCCCTTCCAGTGCATCAAACCGGCGTCTGAAATCACCGGGGAAAGGGGTATTTTGCCGGGCAGGGAGATAGTCTGCAAGGATCGCTGCCAACTGATCGCGGATCATGCCTGTCATGCTCGCCCTCACGCCATCCGGGGATCATGACAACTTTTACGCAGTATGGTGAGGGGGATTCAAGCGAACGAAGAGGGGGCATCCTCTTCCCGACAGCACCCGCGCGGCGTCGTCAACCAAGGGGGCGGACGGCCAGCGGCTGATCAAGCAATAGCTTGACTCCCACGCCTGATCCATCCCCGGCGCAAATACAAAAACCCCCGGTCCGACAGTGTCGAACCGGGGGTTTTAATGGTCGGAGTGAGAGGATTCGAACCTCCGGCCTCTGCCTCCCGAAAGCAGCGCTCTACCAGGCTGAGCTACACTCCGTCACATGTTCCGCAGCGTTTCGCCGGGGGCGTCGTCTGCGTGGGCGGCTGTATAGCGTCATCGTTCGGGGGTTGCAAGCACTAGATGCTGTTTTTTGACCCTTTGGTGACCGCATGGCAGCCGCGCACACCGGACGGTAAGGTTCAGACAGGCAGACCCACTGCGCGCGCTGCCTGCAGGTAGGAGCGGCTGACCGGAACCTCCAGGCCGTTGATCAGGATCAGGAACTGCTTATCGCCCACCTTTCGGGTCCCGCACACGGCGGCCAGCGCCACCCACCAGGACCGGTGCACCCGCAGGCCCGGTACGCCCGCCAGGGCCTGCTCTGCTTCCCCCAGACGGCACAGGATCAGATCGCTGCCAAGTATCGTATGGATGCGCAGATAGTGATCCTCCGCCGACAGGGCCACCAGGTCGCGGCCCAGCCGGGCCGGAATGCGGTCCAGGAAAGGGCTGGCGGGCGGGGCCGGTGGCAGCGATGCCTTTTCCGGCAAGGGCGGCAGCGATCGGTCTGGCACCGGTTCCGGCGCGGATGCCGGGTGCAGCGCCAGCCCGCCGATCCGGTCCAGCGGCAGCGTCAGGGCCAGGGAAAACAGGCAGACATCGCCATAGGTCTTCAGCAGCGACCAGGGGGTGAGCGCCCCGCCAACGCGGGCTACGCCTTCGGCCCAGGCCACCTCGAACAGCGTCGGGACAGCCCCCGCCAGGGCGGCCAGCGCAGGGGCCAGCGGCCAGCCCAGCCTGGAGCCCCAGGCACCCTGGCGCAACCACTGCAGCGCCAGGGCCGTCTGCACCCACATCAATGGGGTCAGCAGACCCCAATAAAGGTAACGCACCAGCGGTGACAGGTCGGAGAAGGTGCCCACGGGCCCGACCCGGCCCAGCAGCAGCCCGATCAGCAGCACCAGCAGCAAGTTGCGCAGGGGCAGGCCCCAACCTGCTGATTTTGGGCGAATTATCGCGTGAACGACATTCACGAACGGTGGCTGACGGTCGCGTAACAAGGCTTTCCCCGAAGGCTGGACGGTCGCCATGGTGCCGCCACATCCGCTTTCATGCCAAGAGGTTCCCCGATCATGACAATGTTTTCGCGCACCCTGCCGGTCCTTCTGATCCTTGCCACCCTGTCGGCCGGGGGCGCCCTGGCGCAGGACATCCGGACGACCACCACCATAAAGGCTTCAGCGGGCCTGTCGGTGTCGCCAGCCGATCAGGCGGCCCTGCTGGCCGTTGCGGAGCGTTCCGATCAGGTCTGGAACGACAAGGATACGGACGGGATGGCCACCATCTATGCCCAGGATGGGATGTTGCGCCTGGGAGGAGACGCACCGCTGGTCGGGCGGGCCGCCATGCGGGATTATTTCGCCCAGGCCTTTGCCCGGCGTCCGCCGGGTTTCCGGCATGTCACCCACATCACGCATTTCCAGGCGCTGACGCCCGATCTGGTGCTGACCGACGGCGACGTCTCGGTGGACCAGCAGCAGGCGGATGGAAGCTGGACCAGCATGCGCCGATTCCGCACCAACTCCGTGGCTGTGCGCCGTGGCGGCGGCTGGGAACTTGTCGCGGTGCGGGCCATCCCGCTGACACCCGCTCTGCCCGCGCGTCCGCAGGGTTGAGGGGGGCACAAACAAAAGGGCCGGGATGGCAGCCCCATCCCGGCCCTGTTCATATCTGCCCGTAGAGGCGGCGATCAATAATCGCGGTCGACCACGAATTCCAGCACGTCCAGCAGGGCGCGCTTGATCGGGCTGGCCGGGAACAGGCCCAGCGCATCGCGGGCGACCGACGCATAGTGGCGGGCCCGTTCCACGCTGTCGCGCAGGGCATTGTGCTTGTTCATCAGGGCGATGGCCTTTTCCAGGTCGGCGTCGCCCTGGTCCAGATCCTCCATGGTCCGGCGCCAGAAGGCCCGTTCCTCGTCATCGCCGCGGCGGAAGGCCAGCACGATCGGCAGCGTGATCTTGCCTTCGCGGAAATCGTCGCCGATGGTCTTGCCCAGCCGCGCCTGGGCGGCCGAATAATCCAGCACATCATCGACCAGCTGGAAGGCAATGCCCAGGTTCATGCCGTAGGAGCGCAGGGCGTCTTCCTCCGCCGTTGGTCGGCCGGCCACGACGGCGCCGATGCGGCAGGCGGCGGCGAACAGTTCGGCCGTCTTGGACTTGATGACTTCCAGATAGGCTTCCTCGCTTGTCTCCGTGTCGTTGGAGGTGGTGAGCTGAAGCACTTCGCCTTCGGAAATCACGGCCGAGGCATTGGCCAGGATGCGCAGCACGTCCAGCGACCCTGCCTCGACCATCACCTGAAAGGCGCGGGAGAACAGGAAGTCGCCGACCAGGACGGAGGATTTGTTGCCGAACACGGCGTTGGCGCTGGCCTGGCCGCGGCGCAGGTCGCTTTCGTCAACCACGTCATCATGCAGCAGGGTGGCAGTGTGGATGAATTCCACGCAGGCCGCCAGCGGCTTGTGAAGCTCCCCCTGATAGCCGCACATCTGCGCGGCGGCCAGGGTCAGCACGGGCCGCAACCGCTTGCCGCCGCTGGCGATCAGATATCCCGCCAGCTGCGGGATCAGCGCCACCGGCGAATGCATCCGCTCGATAATGATCTGGTTGACGTCTTCCAGATCCTTGGCGACCAGCGCCACAAGATTGTCCAACGCGTTCGCACCCGGCTTCCGCCGCTTCGGATCAAGACTGGTCACGGTGGCCACGGGTCGAGGCTCCATAGCGAAAGACAGGTATATGCAAGCCCGGTTGACGAGCCCTGGATTGCGGGGGAGCATAGCGGGGAAGGACGCGGGGTCAAGGCCCGCGCGCGTCCATATGCGGCATGTCCGCCTTGAAACTCTGGCCTGTCAGGACTTTGGATGTCGCCGCCGATCTGCAGTATCGACCCCGTGGAACGGGTTTAGTGATGGTGATGCCGTGATGCAGCCGGGGGTGGACGCGGCGGTGGAGCGGACGGCCCTGCTGGGGGGGCGCGTCACTTTGTTCCAGCCGGTCCAGGGTTATCGGGCCGCCATCGACCCGGTGCTGCTGGCTGCGGCGGTGCCGGCGGTGGCGGGACAGGCCGTGCTGGAACTGGGCTGCGGCACCGGGGCGGCGCTGCTGTGCCTGGCCGCGCGGGTGCCGGGCCTGGCTGTCACGGGCCTGGAAATCCAGCCCTTTGCCGCCGGTCTGGCGCGACAGGGGGCGATGGCCAGCGGTGTGGCCGACCGGGTCCGGGTACTGGATGGCGATGTGGCGGCTCCGCCGCCTGAACTGATTCCCAACAGTTTCGACCATGTCCTGTCGAACCCGCCCTTCTGGCCGGCCGGCCGGCATACCCCGTCGCCCAGCGGGCACAAGGCCGCCAGCCATGGGGAAGGGGCGGGAGACCTCGCGGGGTTCATCCAGGCCGCGTTGCGCCTGCTGAAAAGCCGCGGGCGGCTGACCCTGATCTATCCCGCCGAACGGCTGGATGATCTTTTGTCGCTGCTGCGCGGCCGTTTCGGCGATGTCCGAATCCTGCCGCTCTGGCCGCGCGCCGGTGTACCGGCCCGGCGCGTCATCGTCACGGCGCGGCGGGATTCGCGCGGGGGCCTGTCACTGCTGCCCGGTCTGGTGCTACATGGGCCGGGGCAGCCTTACCGTGCGGGGGTGGAGGCCATTCTGCGCGATGCCGCCCCCCTGGACCTGATTCAATAGGCCAGTTCGTACCGGGCCAGGATGCGGTCGGCTGTGCCATCGTCGCGCAGGGCCGACAAGGCGGCGGCCAGACGGGCGGCCAGGACCGGGTCGCAGTCGCGTGAACAGCCCAGGAAGATCTGGTCGGTCTTGATGGCGTTCCCCAGCACCAGCGGGCGTCCGTTGCCTTCCCGCTGCCAGCGCCAGCGCATCTGCAGGCTGCCGCTGAACCAGCCATCGGCCCGGCCCATGGCCAGCATTTCCGCCTCCCGCGTGCCAAGCGGCGTCGTCACGACCAGATCGGGCGGATAGCCGAAATCGCGCAGTTCCTGGTCCGGCGCGCTGCCGGCACCGACCACCAGCCGCCGGCGGGCATCCCGCGCCTGTTCCAGGCTGTCAATGCGGGGCCCCAAGGTGGCAATGGTCCGGTCCAGCCGGCAGAGGGGAGCGATCCAGGTATATTTGTCCTGGCGGGCGGTCAGATAGGTGAGGGGGGTGATCAGGATGTCCTTGCCGGTCGCCGCCATCTCCTGCGCGCGGCGCCAGGGAAGGAAGGTGACATGCGGCTTATAGCCAGCCTGTTCAGCCGCCATCAGCACTAGTTCCAGGACGCCGCCCTTTTCGGCCGGATCGTCCATGGACATGGGTGCCGTCTGCACCGCCATCAACTCGACCGGAATCGGTCCGACTGTCGCCGCCGGCTGCGCCAGGGCATGGCCCGCCACCGCCCATGCGGTGCCAAGGAAGCAGAAAAGGGCCAGAGCCAGAAGGGTGGGGCGACGCAGGTTCATCAAGGCAGGGTGCCTCTACCTTTTGGGTAGGTCAAACCTTGTTCGAGTTCTTTTGGTATGGGGTGGGACTGGCGTATGCAGCCGGTCGTGCCCACTTCTATATCTGGTTGACCTTTGACCAAGGGAAGGATGCGGCACCGCCCATGTTCCGACGCCTGAAGAAATTTGCCGGCCTGCCCGTTCCTCCCGCCGTCCGGGTTCTGCGCCTGTCGGGCGGAATCGGGACCGGCCGGCGTGGCCTGTCGCTGGAAACGCTGGCTGGCGACATTGAACGCGCCTTCGCGCCCGACGGGCTGGCGGCCGTTGCCCTGTCGATCAATTCGCCGGGCGGGTCGCCGGTGCAATCCTCCCTGATCGCATCGCGCATTCGGGCCTTGTCGGCGGAGAAATCGGTGCCCGTCCTGGCCTTCGTCCAGGATGTGGCGGCCAGCGGCGGCTATTGGCTGGCGGCGGCGGCGGATGAGATCGTGGCCGATCCCTGTTCCATCGTCGGGTCCATTGGCGTGGTGTCGGCCGGATTCGGCTTCACCGGCCTGCTGGACAAGCTGGGCATCGACCGGCGTGTGTACACGGCCGGCACCTCCAAGGCCATGCTGGACCCGTTCCAGGAAGAGAAGCCCGAGGATGTGGCCCATCTGAAAAGCCTGCAGGCCGACATGCATGATCAGTTCAAGCATTGGGTGCGCGACCGCCGGGCCGGCCGGTTGAAAGCGGGCGAGGAGGAACTGTTCAACGGTGCCTTCTGGACCGGCCGGCGGGCGCTGGAACTGGGGCTGGTCGACCGGCTGGGCGATCTGCGCACGGTCTTGCGCGACCGGTTCGGGGAAAAGGTCGATATCCGTGTGGTCAACCCCGCCCGTTCGCGTGGCCTGGGCCGGCTGATCGGACTGGACGCGGGTGACTTGGCCGACGGCATCGCCGATGCGGCGATCGAACGCGCTGCCTTCGCCCGTTTCGGGCTGTGATTTTTCTTGCCGGCCGGCCGGCTTCACCCTTTTATGGCGTCCATGCTGTCATTGACCAAAATCATCACCCTGGTCGGCATCCTGACCATCGTCTGGTTCGGTTTCCGCCTGCTGGGCAAGATCCAGCGGCAGCGGCAGGATGCCCTGCGCCGCCATGGCGGCAAGCCGGAGCCTGCGGCCCGCAAACCGGGCAAGGCGCCCGTCGCGGATACGCAGGACATGGCCAAATGCCCCGTCTGCGGCGTCTATGTCGCGGCCGATGCCAAGCGCTGCGGCACGCCCGGCTGCCCACGCTGACGGCAGCGTTAACTGTTTCGCGCAACAAACCGTGCTTCAGCCCTGCGTTCCCCGCACGGAACGTAACCGGGCGGCTGCCTTGATTTGGTCCTTCCCGCCCTCTAAGGTGCGGTCCAATACAAACTTTCTTGTGAAGTTCCGGGACCATGGCGTTGACGGCATCGGGCAAGCAGCCCCTCTCCTTCCAGGGTGTCATCCTGACCTTGCAGAATTTCTGGGCGGCCCAAGGCTGCCTGGTTTTGCAGCCCTATGACATGGAAGTGGGTGCCGGCACGTTCCACCCCGCCACGACGCTGCGCGCGCTGGGCCCTGACAACTGGAACGCGGCTTACGTCCAGCCCTCGCGCCGTCCCAAGGATGGCCGCTATGGCGAGAATCCCAACCGGCTGCAGCATTATTACCAGTTCCAGGTGATCATGAAGCCGTCGCCGGCCAACATCCAGGACCTGTATCTGCAGTCGCTGGTGGCGCTGGGCGTCGATCCGGCCCTGCATGATATCCGCTTTGTCGAGGATGACTGGGAAAGCCCGACGCTGGGTGCCTGGGGCCTGGGCTGGGAGGTCTGGTGCGACGGCATGGAAGTGTCGCAGTTCACCTATTTCCAGCAGGTGGGCGGCATCCCGTGCGAAAAGGTGGCGTCGGAACTGACCTATGGTCTGGAACGTCTGGCCATGTATATCCAGGGCGTGGAAAACGTCTATGACCTGCGCTTCAACGACCCCGTGGGCGACCGCCCGGCCGTGAAATATGGCGAGGTGTTCCACCGGGCCGAGCAGGAATATTCCGCCCATAATTTCGAATTCGCCAATACGGAGATGCTGTTGCAGCATTTCCAGAACGCGGAAAAGGAATGCGCGGCCCTGCTGGCCCATGGTCTGGCCCTGCCGGCCTATGATCAGTGCATCAAGGCCAGCCATCTGTTCAACCTGCTGGATGCGCGCGGCGTCATTTCGGTGGTGGAACGACAGAGCTATATCCTGCGCGTGCGCACGCTGGCCAAGGCCTGCTGCGAGGCGTGGCTGGAAGATGGCTACCGCAAGGGCAAGGCTGCCTGAGCGTTAATATAACGATACCGAAACGAATTTCTCCGGACGCTTGTGACCAAAATGGCCGAACTGCTGATCGAACTGTTCATGGAAGAAATCCCGGCGCGGATGCAGGTCCGCGCGGGCGACGATTTCAAGCGTCTGGTGACGGAGAAGCTGTCCACGGCCGGTATCCATTTCGCGCGCGCCGAGGCCCATTCCACGCCCCGCCGCCTGACCCTGGTGGTCGAAGGCGTGCCCACGGCCCAGGCCGATGTGCGGGAAGAAAAGAAGGGCCCGCGCGTCGGTTCGCCCGAACAGGCGCTGGCCGGTTTCCTGAAATCCGCCGGCCTGTCCAGCATCGATCAGGCTGAACAGCGCGACACCGGCAAGGGTGTGTTCTATTTCGCGGTGATCGAAAAGAAGGGCGGCGCCACGGTCAATGCGCTGCCCGGTATCATCGATGCCGCCATCCGCGAACTGCCCTGGCCCAAGTCGATGCGCTGGGGTGCGAATGATTTCATGTGGGTCCGCCCGCTTCATTCCATCTTGGCTTTGTTCGACGGCGCCGTGGTGCCGGGTTCGCTGAACCTGGGTGGGAAGACCATCGCCTATGGCGACCAGACAGAAGGCCATCGCTTCCTGTCGCCCGGCGCCTTCGCCGTCACCAGCTTTGCCGATTACAAGGACAAGCTGATGCAGGCGCATGTCGTGCTGGACCGCGACCAGCGCAAGCGCCTGATCCTGAACGACGCGGTGAAGGCGGCGACGGCGGAAGGGTATGTCCTGAAGGATGATCCGGGCTTGGCTGAAGAGGTGGCGGGGCTGGTGGAATGGCCTGTCGTGCTGACCGGCGCCATCGATGATCAGTTCATGGACGTGCCGGCGGAGGTGCTGACCACCTCCATGCGCACGCATCAGCGTTACTTCGCCCTGGAAACCGCCGAGGGCAAGCTGGCCCCGCGCTTCGTCGTGGTTGCCAACCGCACCACGCTGGATGGCGGCAAGGCCGTGGTGGCGGGCAACGAACGCGTGCTGCGCGCCCGCCTGTCGGACGCCAAGTTCTTCTGGGATCAGGATCTGAAGGTGAAGCTGGAAAGCCGCCTGCCCGGCCTGAAGGACATCACCTTCCATGCCAAGCTGGGCAGCCTGTATCAGCGCGTGGAGCGGATGGCCGCCCTGTCCAAGGCCATCGCCCAGGCCCTGAACTATGACGCCTCGGAGACGGAGCAGGCGGAAATCGCCGCTTGGCTGTCCAAGGCCGACCTGACCACGGGTGTGGTGGGCGAATTCCCGGAAGTGCAGGGCATCATGGGCCGCTATGTGGCCTATCGCGAGGGGCTGCCCGCCCCGGTGGCGGAGGCCATTGCCGACCATTACAAGCCCCTGGGGCCAAGCGACCGCGTGCCGACCGACAAGGTTTCGGTGGCCGTGGCCCTGGCCGAGAAGATCGATACGCTGGTGGCGTTCTTCGGCATTGGAGAGCCCCCGACGGGATCGCGTGACCCGTTCGCGCTGCGCCGTGCGGCCCTGGGTGTCATCCGTCTGATCGTCGAAAATGGCTTGCGGGTGGAGTTGGGCAATATTGTCCAAGAATCCATGATGGCGCATATGACCCAAGAGGCTCAGCGCCTGGTTCAATCTCATCTCAATCAGGCATCTATTGCTGCTGTTTTGCTTGGAGATTCATGGAACGAGATCGTCGGCAAATTGCAGCACAGTGAGATTAAGAAGGAATCAATTGAGAGCTTGTTAGTTCGATTTGAGAACGTACTGCCTCAACTTTTCTCCTTCTTCCACGACCGCCTGAAGGTCAGCTTGAAGGAAAAGGGCGTCCGTCACGACCTGATCGATGCCGTGCTGGCGCTGGGCGGGGAGGACGATTTCGTCCGGCTGCTGGCCCGTGTCGAGGCGCTCTCCGGCTTCCTGGCCACCGATGACGGTGCCAACTTGCTGGCCGCGTCCAAGCGCGCCAGCAACATCCTGCGCATCGAGGAGAAGAAGGACGGCCCGCATGATGGTGCGGTCGATCCGGAACTGCTGACGCTGGACGAGGAAAAGGCCCTGTTCATGGCCCTGACGGCCGCCACGGCCACCGCCGCCCCGCGCATTGAGGCGGAGGATTTCACGGGCGTGATGGCCGCCTTCGCCGTGCTGCGCGCGCCCGTCGATGCCTTCTTCGAGAAGGTTACCGTGAACGCGCCGGAAGCGCCCGTCCGCGCCAACCGACTGCGCCTGTTGAGCCAGATCCGCGCCACCCTGGCGTTGGTTGCCGACTTCTCGAAGATCGAAGGCTGACCCCATGAACCTGCATCGCGCCCCCCGCCGCCGCCGACCGCGGCCGGGGTGTGGCGGTGCAGGTAGTGGAATTACGATTTCCATGTTGCGGTGCGGTAGTTTGGTAGTGGCGAGGGCCGATGGTGCCCAGCCGACCGTCCGCGGCAGCGCCTCCCCCCCAGCAACGGGGACACGATCCAAACGCGCAGCCACCCTCCGTCATCCCGGCGAAAGCCGGGACCCAGGGGGCAGGCGCCCGACCTTTCCACCGGCGTCGATCAACGCAGCGGTGACCTTTCCCCTGTGGCCCCTGGGTCCCGGCTTTCGCCGGGATGACGGAAGAAGTGTCGCGGGACCTCGACAGAATTCCCCCATCGGGTCCGTCACCCGGCCCGTATTTGCGTGCAACAACACCCCCAAGAGTGTTGCGCGTTATCACGTCGCGTCACCACCAGACCAACCCCATAATCAAACGGGACCAAGATCATGACGAAGTGGGTCTACAGCTTCGGTGAAGGCAAGGCCGAAGGCCGTGCGGAGATGAAGAATCTGCTGGGCGGCAAGGGCGCCAACCTGGCAGAGATGAGCAATCTCGGCCTGCCGGTGCCTCCTGGCTTTACAGTCACGACGGAGGTCTGCACCTACTTTTACGCCAATGGTCGGAAGTATCCGGACACGCTGCAGGCCGAGGTCGGTGCAGCACTGGCGGAGATCGAGCGCATTGTCGGCATGAAGTTCGGTGACGCGGAAAACCCGCTGTTGGTTTCCGTGCGCTCCGGCGCCCGCGCGTCGATGCCGGGCATGATGGACACGGTGCTGAACCTGGGTCTGAATGACGTGACGGTGCAGGGTCTGGCCCGCCGGTCCGGCGACGCCCGCTTTGCCTATGACAGCTATCGCCGCTTCATCCAGATGTTCGGCAATGTCGTGCTGGACGTGGACCACCATCATTTCGAAGAAGTGCTGGAAGACCACAAGCGCGACAGCGGCCTGAACCTGGATACCGAACTGACGGCCGAAGACTGGCAGACGGTCATCAAGGGCTATAAGGAAGTGGTGCAGCAGGAGCTGGGCAAGCCCTTTCCGCAGGACCCGCAGGAACAGCTGTGGGGCGCCATCGGCGCCGTGTTCGGGTCCTGGATGAATGCCCGCGCCATCACCTATCGCAAGCTGCACGACATCCCGGCCGAATGGGGCACGGCGGTGAACGTCCAGGCCATGGTGTTCGGCAATATGGGCGAGGATTGCGCCACGGGCGTCGCCTTCACCCGCAACCCTTCCACGGGTGAGAACGCCTTCTATGGCGAATATCTGATCAACGCCCAGGGCGAAGACGTGGTGGCGGGCATCCGCACGCCGCAGCACCTGACCATCGCCGGCAAGATCGCCAACGGCTCCGACCTGCCGGCCATGGAAGAAAGCATGCCGGAAGTGTTCTCCCAGCTGAACGCCGTGCGGCTGAAGCTGGAACGCCATTACCGCGACATGCAGGACATCGAATTCACGGTCCAGCAGTCCAAGCTGTATATGCTGCAGACCCGGTCGGGCAAGCGCACGGCCCCCGCGGCCCTGAAGATCGCTGTGGACATGGTCCGCGAAGACCTGATCAGCCAGAAGGAAGGCATCCTGCGTATCGAGCCGAAGTCGCTCGACCAGTTGCTGCACCCGACGCTGGACCCCAAGGCCACCAAGAAGATCATCGCCAAGGGCCTGCCGGCCAGCCCCGGTGCCGCCAGCGGCAAGGTGGTGTTCACGGCCGAAGAGGCGGAGAAGCTGGCCGGTATCGGCGAAAGCGTCATCCTCTGCCGCGTGGAAACCAGCCCGGAAGACATTCACGGCATGCACGCCGCCAAGGGCATTCTGACCACCCGCGGCGGCATGACCAGCCACGCGGCGGTCGTGGCCCGCGGCATGGGCCGATCCTGTGTGGCCGGTGCCGGTGAGTTGCGCATCGATTACAAGCGCGGCGTCATCTCCGTGCGCGGGGTGGAGGTGAAGGCCGGCGACATCATCACCATCGACGGGTCGACCGGTGAGGTGATGCTGGGCGAAGTGCCGACCATCCAGCCGGAACTGTCCGGCGATTTCGCCGAACTGATGGGCTGGGCCGACACGCATCGCCGCATGAAGGTCCGCACCAATGCCGAAACCCCGCTGGACGCCCGCACGGCCCGTAAGTTCGGCGCCGAGGGCATCGGCCTGTGCCGGACCGAGCATATGTTCTTCGATGCCGACCGCATCATCGCCGTGCGTGAGATGATCCTGGCCGACAGCGAGGCCGGCCGCCGCGCCGCCCTGGCCAAGATCGCCCCGATGCAGCGTCAGGACTTTGTCGAGCTGTTCAAGATCATGAAGGGCCTGCCCGTCACGATCCGCCTGCTGGACCCGCCGCTGCATGAATTCCTGCCCAATACCGAGGCGGAGATGGCGGAGGTGGCGAAGGCCGCCGGCACCGACCTGCAGAAGGTGCAGCACCGCGCCCTGCAACTGCACGAAGCCAACCCGATGCTGGGTCATCGCGGCTGCCGTCTCGGCATCTCCTATCCGGAGATCTATGAGATGCAGGCCCGCGCCATCTTCGAGGCAGCCGTGGTCGTGTTCAAGGAAACGGGCGAGACCGTGATCCCGGAGATCATGATCCCGCTGGTCGGCACCAAGAAGGAACTGGACATCCTGAAGGAGGTCATCGACCGCGTCGGGGCGGAGGTCATCGCGGCTTCCGGCCACAAGGTCGATTATCTGGTCGGCACCATGATCGAGCTGCCGCGCGCCGCCCTGCAGGCGGCCAAGATCGCCGAGACGGCCCAGTTCTTCAGCTTTGGCACCAACGACCTGACCCAGACCACGTTCGGCATCAGCCGCGACGATGCCGGTTCCTTCCTGCCCGATTATCAGCGCGCGGGCATCCTGGAGCATGACCCGTTCGTGACGCTGGATACCGACGGTGTCGGTGAACTGGTCGGTATCGCCGCCGAACGCGGCCGCAAGACCCGCCCCGACATCAAGCTGGGCATCTGCGGCGAACATGGTGGCGACCCGTCATCGGTCTATTTCTGCGAAAAGGTGGGCCTGGACTATGTGTCCTGCTCCCCCTACCGCGTGCCGATCGCCCGCCTGGCCGCAGCGCAAGCCGCCATCGAAGGCGAGAAGCGGGCCAGCGAGGCGTAAGGCTTCGGGTGCAGGTTGTGGAATGAAGAAGGGGGAGGGGCCGAACGGCCTCTCCCCCTTTTGCTTTTGGGGCGGGTGGTCGGCAAGCAAGGCGTTTGCCGTCCCAATCCCGTCACCCCGGCGTAAGCCGGGGCCCAGTGTAGCGGCGTCTGCCGCGATATGAGTCATATCGGCGCTGACCGCGCCTCGACACTGGGTCCCGGCTTTCGCCGGGATGACGGAAAATGGGTGATTCAATCTGAATCAGGTCGACTCTTGTCGCCCTTACCCCTCCAACTCCTCCCGCAGCGCCTCCAACTCCAGCCAGCGTTCTTCCGCCGCCGACAGGTCGGCCTGGGCCTTGGACAGGTCATCGCCGGCCTTGGCGAAGCCCTTGGGGTCTTTGCCATAGAAGGCGGGGTCGGCCATCTTGGCGTTCAGCTGAGCGATCTTCTTTTCCAGCGTGTCGATCTTGCCCGGCAGCTCTTCCAGCTCCCGGTTTTCCTTGAAGGACAGTTTCTTCTTGGCCTTCGGTGCCGCCGGGGCGGTCGCGGCGGCCTTGGGGGCGGGGCGGGATTCTTCTTCCTTCGCCTTGCGCTGGGTCAGGTAATCGCTGTAGCCGCCGGGATATTCCGACACGTCGCCATCGCCTTCCACGGCGATGGTGCTGGTCACCAGCCGGTCCAGAAAGTCGCGGTCGTGGCTGACCAGCAGCAGGGTGCCGTCATAATCGGCCAGCACTTCCTCCAGCAGGTCCAGCGTATCCATGTCCAGATCGTTGGTCGGCTCGTCCAGCACCATCAGGTTGCTGGGCTGGGCGAACAGCTTGGCCAGCAGCAGCCGGTTGCGCTCACCGCCCGAAAGCGCCCGCACGGGCTGTTCCATCATCGACGGATCGAACAGGAAATCCTTCAGATAGCTGGAGATATGGCGCGGCTTGCCGCCCACCCAGATATTGTCGCCGCCTTCGGGCAGCAGCACCTGCTTCAGCGTGTCATTGGGGTTCAGCTGCGCGCGGCGCTGGTCGAAGATGATGGTTTGCAGGTTCGTGCCCAGGCGGATCTTGCCGCTGTCGGGGGCCAGATCGCCGGTCAGCATCTTCAGGATGGTGGATTTGCCGGCCCCGTTCGGCCCGATCAGGCCGACCTTGTCGCCCCGCAGGATGCGGGTGGAAAAGTCGCGGCAGATCACCCGCTCCCCTTCCGCGCCCTGGAAGCTCTTGGCGATATTCTCGGCCTCCACCACCAGCTTGCCGGAATTGTCCCCCTCGGCCACGGCGAAATTGACCTGGCGGGATTTGATGCGGTCGGCGCGTTCCTGGCGCATGCCCTGCAGGCGGCGGACACGGCCCATATTGCGGGTGCGGCGACCGGAAATACCGCCCTCCCACATCCATTTCAGCTCTGCCTGGATCTTGCGATCGAGCTTGTGATAGGTGGCCTCCTCCTCCTTGAACACCTCGTCGCGCCAGGTCTCGAACTCCGAGAAGGGTCGTTCGGTGGTGCGCAGCACGCCGCGATCCAGCCACAGGATGCGCGTGGACAGGTTCTGCAAGAAGGCCCGGTCGTGGGAGATCAGGAGAAGCGCGCCCCGGAACTGCTGCAATTCCTTTTCCAGCCAGAGGATGGTGGGGATGTCCAGATGGTTCGTCGGCTCGTCCAGCAGCAGCACGTCCGGTTCGTCCACCAGGGCGCGGGCCAGCGCGGCGCGGCGCGATTCCCCGCCCGACAGGGTGGCGCAGGCACGGTCGCCCGGCAGGTCGAGTGCCTCCAGCACGGCGTCGATCCGGTACTGCGCATGTTCATTCTGCCCGCCGGCCACGAAATCGGCGACGGTGGGGAAGCCTGAAAAGTCCGGCTCCTGCGCCAGGTAGGCCACGCGGGCGCCGGGCTGCACGAACCGTTCACCCTTGTCGATGTCAATCTCCCCGGCCAGGCATTTCAGCAGGGTGGACTTGCCCGACCCGTTGCGGCCGACCAGGGCGATCTTCTCCCCCCGCGCCACGGCCACGTCGATATTCTCGAACAGGGTGGTGGCGCCCAGATGGACGGAGGCACCGGCAAGGGCGACAAGGGCGGGATTGTTCGGGGCCATGATCGTAGCGCTTTGACAAAGAGGAAGGGGCCTGATGGGGCCTTCTACCCTCTTTCGCGGTGTGTGCGCTCGATCTTTTCGTAAGCCGCGTTCAGGGCGGCCATCTTTTCCTGCGCCAGATCGATGAATTCCTGCGGCAGGCCCTGGGCAATCAGTGTGTCGGGGTGATTCTCACGCACCAGCTTGCGGTACGCCGCCTTCACGGTCGCGAAGTCCGCGTCGCGTGGCACGCCCAGCACGGCATGGGGATCGGCCTCGGGATCGTCGGCCCCCTCGATCCTGGTGCCATGCTGGCGCCAGACCCGCTCGAACTCATCCGCCGGGAAGCCGAAAATATCGGCGACCTGACGCAGGAAGGTCAGTTCCGCCTTGTGCACCACCCCGTCGGCCACGGCGATGTGGAACAGCCCGGCCAGCAATTCCTCCAGCACGGCCGGTCGGTCCTGGAACATCTGGGCCAGCTGCCTTGCGTAGGATTCGAAGCCGGCGCTATCACGCTTGGCCGCGTCGAACAGGCGGCCGACATTGCGCAATTCATTATCGGGCACGCGGAAGATGCGCTTGAAGGCGTCGATCTCCACCCGCTGCACCACCCCGTCGGCCTTGGCCATCTTGGCCGACAGGACGATGACGCCGATGGTGAAGCCGATGGTCTGGGTCTGGTCGGGGCGGCCCTGCTCGTCGGTGCCACGCGGGGTCTGCTCGCGATATTCATCGACGGCATGCCCGGCCAATGCGCCCAGCAACGCGCCCAGCGGGCCGCCCGCCGCGAATCCCGCCGCACCCCCGATCACTTTGCCCCAGATGCTCAACACTGCCCCCGATATCCATGGCCGATCATACCGCCAAAGCATAATGGCAAGGGCCGGCGATGCAATCCTGTTGGTGGACGTGCCAATGGCACTTTCATTGCCCCACAAACGCCGGTCATGAAATATTCATCCCCGATATTTCGGCATGGCTGCCCATGGCTTCACAGGTCGGGTTGTCAGGATTATATTGCGCTGCACAAGATAAATTCCGCACTGCGAAGACGGAAGGTTCAGGGAAGGGGCGCTGGAAAGCGGGCGTTTGGGGTGTCAATCCGCCGTCACCGTATCCCTGGGGTTCTGTCGATGACCGTGTTCCGTCCGCTGCTGCCCGCCGAAGCCGGCCGCTATGCTGCCCATCTGCTGCGCCTGTCCGCGCGCGATCGTCGCGCGCGCTTCATGGGCGGTCTGTGCGACGCGTCAGTCACCCGGCATGTGGACCAGATTGACTGGACCCGCGCCATTCTCCTGGTGGCCCTGTGCGACGGGGACGTGCGCGGGGCCGTGGAACTGCGCTTCGGCCCTGGCGGGGCGGAACTGGCCATTTCCATCGAGGAAGGCTGGCAGAATCAGGGCCTGGGCGGTGTGATGGTGCGCCGGGCCATGACCATGGCCCGCAATCGCGGCATCCGTGCCATCGACCTGCATTGCATGGGCGACAATCATCGCATGCTGCGCATCGCCGGCCGTCTGTCGGCGCGGGTCGAGTTCGATTGCGGTGATGTGCGATGTGAGTTCCAGCTGCCGCCGGCCGACGCCTTCTCCCTGGCCGCCGAAGCCATGGACCAGGGGGGCAGTGCGCTCAGCATGCTGCTGGAACCGTCGGCCCTGCCGCGCGCGGCCTGATCCTCAATCCTGCCAAGGGGCAGTGGACAGCCAGCACCGGGCATCGACAGCACTGGTGAAGGCGGCGTGGCGCGTGCCTTCGAATTGGGTGGAAAGAACGCGGACCACGGCATCCCACAGCCCGTCGCGCACGATATAGGCTGCGCGCATGCGCCGGGTGGCCGCCGCGCCCCAGCAGGGCAGATCCAGGATCTGACGCAGAATGCGCCATTCGATGCTGCCGGCATAGAGTGTCAGATCGAACAGCATGCGGCTGTCCGGCGCCAGCCAACCGCGTGCCTGCGCGGCCAGCATGGCGCCGACAACATCATCCGATAGAACCTCGCCCGTCAAAGCGAACCGGATGATGTCGTGGTCCCGTCGAACCTGGACCTGCATGGTCGGGGGGCCGATCACGATCGCTTCCCCATCCGTCGTCTGGGGGTCAGTTCCATGCATGTGACACTCCACCGAAACGGTGCCAAGGATTAGCAAGGCGCGGTGCCTGTGGTCAAATCCGGTATGGTTAACGGGCTGCCGATTTCACGGTTCGCGAAACCGTTCCACGAAGCGGCGACCTGGTTCGCGAAGAGTGGCTTTACGGCGGGCATGGGGCGCAACAGACAGGGGGAATGGCGTCAGCGCACGCCGATCCCATGTCATCCCCTGTATCGAAGGTCCATCCCATCATGAAGATGAAGACGCTTGTCTTTGCCTTTGCCGTGCCTTTCGCTTCCCTGCTGTCGGTCCCTGCCTGGGGCGCCGATGTCACCCTGGTCATCAAGGGGGCCGATGCCGGGGGCGCCAATGTCATGGCGTCGATCTGCACCCAGGCGGAATTTCTGAAGCGCTGCGAGCTGCGCCAGAAAATGTCGGCGACGGAAAAGACCGTCACCCTGCTGTTCAAGGATGTGCCGCCGGGCACCTATGCCGCGTCCGCCTTTCAAGACATCAATGATGATGCCAGGCTGGGGCGCGGCGCGTTTGGCGCCCCCAACGAACCCTGGGCCGTCAGCAACAACGCCAAGGGGATGATGGGGCCGCCTGCCTTCGACGATGCGAAGTTCGAGGTGGGGGAAAAGCCCCTGACCCTGCAACTGAGCCTTGATTGATGCCCGAAATCCCCGTCGCAAGGCGACACCCCTGACCGTCTGGCCGCCGACGGGGCGCGGGGATCTGGGGGGCAGGGCTGAAGCCCCGGGCACACCCCCTGTCCATCTTGTCCGTCAGTCCTGTTCGTCCCGGTCCCCGTCTTCATCATCGCCGGTCGCCGCCTCTTTCTCGGCCCGCTTGATGAAATCCAGCGCGCCCTGCAGGATGTAGGCGGCGGCCATCTTGTCCACCACCTCGTCCCGCCGCTTCCGGGTCATGTCCCATTCGATCATCATCCGGTCGACGGCGCTGGTGGACAGCCGTTCGTCCCAGAACGCGATCTCCGGCTCCACATTGCCGAACAATTGCGGGCGCATCAGGATCTGGCGCGCGAATTCCCGCACAGAATCGCAGCGCGGCCCTTCCGTTCCGTCCATATTGACCGGCAGGCCGATGACCAGGCCGCGCACATCACGGTCCTTCATGGCGCGGGCCAGTTCCTGGGCATCCTGGGTGAATTTCGTGCGCCGGATGGTGCCGATGGGCGAGGCGACGGAAAAACCGGGGTCGCACACCGACATGCCGATGGTTTTCTCGCCAATATCGAGCCCGATCAGGCGTGCGTGACGCGGCATGACCGCTTTCAGTTCCACAAGGTTGCGGATGGACATGATGGGATGCTAGCTTCCTGACCGCTTTCGCGCCCGCGTCTTCCATATCGGCGGACGGCCGGGGCGACAGCCCGCAGCAAGGATGAGATTTAGACCATGTCGCAGGACAAGGCCACCCTGGACGCCAAGACCGTGGCGAAGATCGCCCATCTGGCCCGCATCAAGGTCCCCGCCGAGGAGCAGGAGCATCTGGCGGGCGAGTTGAACAAGTTGCTCGACTGGGTCGAGCAATTGGGGGAGGTCGATACTGACGGGGTCGAGCCGATGACCTCGGTCGCAGCCCAGACGCTGCGCCGCCGGCCGGACGTCGTCACCGATGGCGGTTATCCCGACAAGGTGGTTTCCAATGCCACTGACGCCGCCGAACATTTCTTCTCCGTGCCCAAGGTCGTCGAATAATGACCAATCTGACCCATCTCTCCATGTCCGAGGCCCTGGCCGGCCTGAAGAACAAGGATTTTACGGCGCTGGAACTGACCAACGCCTATATCGCCGCCGTCGAGGCTGCGCGTCCGCTGAACGCCTTCATCACGGAGACGCCGGACATCGCGCTGGCCCAGGCCAAGGCGTCGGACGAGCGCTATGCCAAGGGTGAGGCGCGGCCGCTGGACGGCATGCCGCTGGGCATCAAGGACCTGTTCTGCACCAAGGGGGTGCTGACCACGGCCGCCAGCCACATCCTGGACGGTTTCAAGCCGGAATATGAAAGCACGATCACGGAAAACCTGTTCCGCGATGGCGCCGTCATGCTGGGCAAGCTGAACCTGGACGAATTCGCCATGGGTTCGGCCAACATCACGTCCTATTACGGCCCCGTGCTGAACCCCTGGACCGCCCAAGACCCGGCCGCGGCCGAACGCAAGCTGGTGCCCGGCGGGTCGTCGGGCGGTTCGGCCGCGTCGGTTTCCGGCCGCTTCGCCATCGCCGCCACGGGCACCGACACGGGCGGTTCCATCCGTCAGCCGGCCAGCTTCACCGGCATTGTCGGGTTCAAGCCCACCTATGGCCGTTGCTCCCGCTGGGGCACCATTGCCTTTGCCAGCTCGCTGGACCAGGCGGGCCCCATGACCCGCACTGTGCGCGACGCCGCCATCATGCTGCAGAGCATGGCCGGCTTCGACCCGAAGGACAGCACGTCCGTCGATATGAAGATGCCGGACCTGGCCGCCGCCCTGACCGGTGACATTCGCGGCCTGCGCGTCGGCATTCCCAAGGAATATCGCGTCGACGGCATGCCGGCGGAGATCGAGCGTGTCTGGCAGCAGGGCATTGAGTGGCTGAAGGCGGCCGGCGCTGTGCCGGTTGAGGTCAGCCTGCCTCACACCAAGTACGCCCTGGCCACCTATTACGTGGTGGCGCCTGCCGAATGCTCCTCCAACCTGGCCCGTTATGACGGCGTGCGCTTCGGCCTGCGCGTCGAGGGCAAGGACCTGAAGGAGATGTATGAGAATACCCGTGGCGAGGGCTTCGGCAAGGAAGTGCGCCGCCGTATCCTGATCGGCACCTATGTGCTGTCGGCCGGCTATTACGACGCCTATTACCTGAAGGCCCAGAAGGTCCGCGCCCGCATCGCAGAGGATTTCGCCAAGGCGTTCGAAAACTGCGACATCCTGCTGACCCCGACGGCCCCCAGCACCGCCTTTGCCATTGGCGAGAAGCAGGACGATCCCATCGCCATGTACCTGAACGACGTGTTCACGGTGCCGGCCAGCCTGGCCGGTCTGCCGGGCATGTCGGTGCCAGCCGGTCTGGCGTCCGACGGTCTGCCGCTGGGCCTGCAGCTCATCGGCCGTCCGTTCGACGAGGAGACGATGCTGCGCGTGGCCGAGGTGATCGAAAAGGCCGCCGGCCCGCAGCCGTTGCCGCCCTATTGCCGCTGACCAGCGTCAGAGCCGTACAGGAAAAGGCCCCGTCGGAGCGATCCGGCGGGGCCTTCTTCATGGCGGCAGTGGCTTTGGATCAGCCCCAGTAGCCGGTATCCAGCAAGGGCGGCAGACCCAGGGTGGTCATTGCGTCATGCGTGCTGCCTGTCGCCGCGTCGGTCATCGTCGTTTGCCCGCTGTCCGGCGTGTCGTTCGGGCGCAGGATGATGACCATGTCGATCTGCCCGTCATCATCAGTGTCCAGCGGGATCTCCATGCCGCCCGACGCTGACAGATCGCCCCCAGCAACCTTGTCGCCGCCGCCGGCAATCGACGGCGGTGCCAGCCCCTCATTACCCGAGCCGTTGGACAGGCCGGTCCCGCTGGCACGCCCGGTTTCGTCCGCGCCGCCGCCCGTGCCCCGATCATTGCCGCCAGCGCCGGGTGGCAGCAGCGCCTGGTCGTTGTCATCCAGCTTATGACTGGTGTCCGGCGCCTTGCCATTGTCCACGGTCTTTGGCGGGGTCGTATCGACCAGATGAACGGTCACCAGCCATTTGCGCACGGCGAAGGACAGATGGTCGCCATCGGCAAAACGGAAGTCGGTGATGTTGCGGGATATTTCGATGGGCGTGCCCTGGCTTTTCAGTTCGACCCAGCGTGTCAGCAAACTGTCGGTGACG
Organism: Niveispirillum sp. FG148; assembly: GCF_057809655.1. Lineage (NCBI taxonomy): Bacteria > Pseudomonadati > Pseudomonadota > Alphaproteobacteria > Rhodospirillales > Azospirillaceae > Niveispirillum > Niveispirillum sp. FG148. The sequence goes on along the minus strand of NZ_JBMDKJ010000003.1, from coordinate 215,602 downwards.
ACGAAATGATCGGCCCCGCGGCCGCCGGTGGCGATATCCTGCGCATCCACGGCCAGGGTATCATTGCCGTCGCCGCCACGCAGCGTGTCGTGACCAAGGCCGCCGACCAGCGTATCGTCGCCGGCCCCGCCCTCCAGCAGGTCATTGCCAGCACCACCCAGCAGCAGGTCGTCACCTTGGCCACCGCGCAGCGTGTCGTTGCCGGCAGCCCCCACCAATGTTTCCGCCGCGTCCGTGCCGGTGATGGTCAAATCAGCGATCGGGGCAGGAGCCGCCGTTGCGGTTGCGTGGGGCTGTATGGCCGGGATGTCGGTATCACCCGCCGCCGCTGCTTGGCGGGCGAGAGCCAGTTGGCCATCGGTCAGGATCAGCATGCTCTCCCCGACCACCGGCACGGCCGACCAGGCGGTATGCACGGCGCTGCGGTCGGATGCGGATTTGCTGCTGTCGCCGGCCGCGATGGCCGGCAAATCGTCCATGAGGGCGATCATGGCCATGGGGGCCAGATTGGTGGTCATCGTGAGATCGTCGCCTGCATCCATGGCCGCCGCCGGCTCGGTATGCAGGAAGAAATCGACCACCAGCGCCAGGGACGCCAGCACGACGACATTGTTCAGATTGGCCTGCGTGAATTCTTCCAGCCCACCCTGGCCGGCGGCGCGGTTGACCAGACGGCGCAGATCGTCACCTTCGATCAGAAGGTCACCAGACAGGTCATGGACGACAAAACGCCCGCCGATGCGGGCAACATGCACCAGGACATCGCCAGTGGCGGCGGAATAGACGATGAACCACGGGTCCCCCGTGTCGGAAAGGCCGCTGGCGGTCTCAATACCCGCATCCTGGTCAGCCAGTTCCTGCGTCAGGCGGAACAGCTCCGCCTTCTCCTGGTTCGTCCAGTAGCCTGTCTGCGTTACGGCCCGAATGAACCGCAGCACGTCGCCCAACGCCCCCTCCCTGATCAAGCGGTCCGAACCGTCCCATACGGCTCGGGCGCTAGTCCTTACTCCGCATCCGGAAATAACAGGCGGTAAATCTCCGGTTCGTAGAAGCCCAGGAGTTTCTTGGTGAATTCCTGTGGGGCCACCCCGATGGCCTGGGCCCACAGCTCGAAATGCTCCGCCGGCACACGACCATGCCCGCCTTCAACCTGGGAAACGAAGGTGTAATAGCGATACCCGACATGTTCGGCAACCTGGGCCTGGGTCATGCCGGCCTGCTCTCGCCTGCCGCTCAGCCACCGGCCCGCCTCCCGGCGCATCTGTCGGGTCAGGCGGGTCTTTTCACTTTCCTCACCGCGCGGCTGCTTGGCGCGCGGGGTCGCAACGGCGGCCATCATCATTCTCCACACTTCATGGATAGGAAAGTGGCACGGGCTGCCACGGACGGCAAGTCACAAAACCTCAATGTCGCTCGTTATGAAATCGCTTGACATAAAGATGATGTTTCGGGATTACTGTACATCGTTCGGGCCGGCGGTGGAAACGCCCCAGAAACCGGCCGTCCCGAACACAAGGCCGGGTGACATCCCTGTCACGCGGTGCTGGACATGATACCGTCGCGGTTGGCCCCATCCTGCCGCGTCGGCGAAAGGCACCAGTGGTCGGATCCCCATCCGCCGCTGGATGGCGGGCCGAACGGAAACCTAATCGCCCCTTGGCTTCCGTTCGACCCGCCATCGCCTGTCCACCTGCTGGCCAATGCTGCTATGCACAAATGACATTAGAGCGAAATTTTCCTCCTGGAATTGGGGGATCGACGGCATTTTCGACGGAATTTGCGGCATGAAACGGCAATGTTTCATCTGAAACCGCTCGTGCGCTATGCGCAACTGCGGAAATTGCCCAGAATTTGGGCATGCGCAATCTTATTACCATGGGCCTGTCATTAAACTTCCAAATCCCTTCAAAGAGTTAACCGTGGAGCGGTGAAGGGCACACATTTTGCTGGGTTGGAAACATGTGTGCCTAACAAAAAGGGTCGCCCCTCATGGATAACAGCCTGATCGATCTCACCCGCAATGTGCTGGATGTGGCGAGCCAGAAGGTATCCGCCATCGAGGACATCAATCGCACCACGAAAATGTTGGCCTTCAACGCGCTGATTGAGGCGGGGCGGGCGGGTGATGCCGGGCGCGGCTTCGCCGTCGTCGCCAATGAAGTGAACTCGATCTCCCGGCAGGTCAGCATCGTCGCCAGTGAACTTCGCTCAGAAATTGGGCAGCTCGTCGATCGCATGGCAACGGTGGGCGAGGATCTGATGGTCCGATTCCGGGGACAGAGGCTGGCGGATCTGGCGCTCAACATGATCGAGATCATCGATCGCAATCTTTATGAACGGTCCTGTGACGTGCGCTGGTGGGCGACGGACAAGGCCGTGGTCGATTGTGTGGCGCAGCCGTCGGCCGACGCGACCGCCTTTGCCTCCTCGCGCCTGGGCGTCATCCTGGACAGCTACACGGTCTATCTCGATCTCTGGGTGGCGGATCGGCAGGGGCTGGTGATTGCCACGGGCCGTCCGCGCCGCTTCCCCAATGCCATCGGTACGAATGTCGCCAACGAGCCCTGGTTCCGTCAGGCGTTGAACACCAAGGACGGGTCCGACTTCGCTGTGGTCGACGTGACGGCCAACCCGGTGCTGGATGGGCGGACGGTGGCGACCTATTCCACCGCCGTGCGGCGCGACGGCGCCGTGGATGGCGAGGTGATCGGCGCCATGGGCATCTTCTTCGACTGGGAACCGCAGGCGCGCGCCGTGACGACCGGTGTGCGTCTGGACCGCAGCGAGGAAAGCCATACACGCTGTCTGCTGGTTGATGCGACGGGTCGGGTCATTGCCTCTTCCGACGGGCGTGGCCAACTGACGGAAATGTTCCCACTGGAAACCCAGGGCCGGTCCATGGGCCATTATGTCGATCGGTTCGGGCGTCTGGTCGGATTCGCCCTGACGCCGGGTTATGAGACCTATCGGGGTCTGGGTTGGTATGGCGTCATCGTGCAGACGGCGGGCGAAACGGCGCACTGATCCCGTCCACATCCAGGCTTCAACGCGTCCATGAAGGGGGCGCCGGCATCATGTCGGCGCCCCCTGACTTATTTTGGGCCGATGCGCCTTGCCGGTGCCTGTACTTAAGTTACATATCCACAAAGGGCATGCGCCCTGAGCATGGCCTTCGCGGATTAATCTTCAGTCATGCTGATGATTTCCTGGGCATACGATCTGATCCGATCGATATATTGCAGCGCAGCACGCCCCCTACTTTCGTATGGCCTGCGGAATCCCTTGCAAATGCTGAACGGGGTCAGGGATTTCCTGCATATCCACCCCGATATTTTGCACTTGCACAATGGGTCGGCTGCGCGCATAGTCTGTCTTGCGACACGGCCTTGGCCCTCTGTCGTAACGCACTTCTTGGGCGTTTCCTCCCTAAACTCAGGCCGTGGCAATGCCACGGCCTTTTTTCTGTCCGCGTATGTAGTGAAATTACATGAATAGCGGTTCAGGAGAGAACGTTTCTAACATAGCCATGCGCTGGTATCGGGCGGCTCCTTGCTGCTGGCCGATCGCCGGGTGAAATGCGCCTCAGGTTGCGACCCGCGGATATTTCACGCCGCAGCCATAGGGGCGGGTGCTGGAGACGCTGACGGGCTTGCCGGTCCGGATTTCGGCCAGGGCCTCGCGCACATGGTTGCGTGCCCCAGGGATATCCTGGATTTCAGCGGTCGGCCGATCGTCAATAGCCCCGTCATACAGCAGCGAGCCGTCCGGGCCGATGATGAACATGTGCGGTGTGGTCTTGGCGCCATAGGCGCGGCCGATGGTCCCGGTCGGATCGAGCAGCAAGGTGCTGGCGGCCCATTTTTCGGCTGCCATGCGGGTCTTGGCATCGGCGGGACTGACATGGCCCTGCTCACCGGGGGCTGAACTGACCACCGTCAGCCAGACGGTGCCATTGGCCGTCGCTTCACCCTGCAGACGCTGCATATTGCCGGAATCGTAATGCTTGCGGACGAACGGACAGCCATGATTCGTCCATTCCAGAACCACCAGCCGGCCCTTCAGGTCGGACAGGCTGACGTTTTTGCCATTGATGTCGGTGCCGGTGAAAGCAGGGGCGGCGCGACCGACGGTGGCCTGTGCGCTGCCGACCTGGGCCCAGGCCATGGGGGATATGGCGGCCCCGGCCCCCAACAGGCCGCCGGTGGTCAGGATCAGGCGGCGGGAGATCATCTTGGACATGGCTGGACCTCAGCGCTGAAGGAGTGAGGCCAGAATCTGGGATCGTTTGTCCGGAAAATCAAACGGCCTTCCCCGGATTATTTCGGGGAAGGCCGCCAGGAAAGACGCGTGACGGGCGGGGCGATCAGATCACGCGGCGCAGGGCCACCAGGAAGGCATCCATCTCTGCACCCAGCAGGCTGGATTCCTTGGCCAGATGCTCGGCAGAGCCCAGAACCTGGCTGGAGGCGGCCCCGGTTTCGGAGGCGGCGCGCGTCACCAGGGTGATACGTTCAGACACGTTGCGCGTGCCCACGGCCGCCTGTTCGACATTGCGGGCGATCTCCGACGTGGCCGCCCCCTGTTGTTCGACGGCCGCTGCAATATTCACCGTGGTGCCGTTCACATCGGCGATCACCTGGGTGATCTCGCTGATGCTGTCCACGGCAGACTGGGTGGCGGCCTGGATATCGGCCACCTGGGTCTGGATGTCCTCCGTGGCGCGTGCCGTCTGACCGGCCAGGTTCTTCACCTCGGACGCCACCACCGCAAAGCCCTTGCCGGCCTCGCCGGCGCGGGCCGCCTCAATCGTGGCATTCAACGCCAGCAGGTTGGTCTGGGCGGCGATCTCCTGGATCAGACCCACCACCTCCCCGATGCGGATGGCTGCGGCCGACAAGGTGGCGACGCGGTCATTGGCGGCGCGCGCGCGGCCCACCGCCGCATTGGTGATGCTGCGCGACCGTTCCACCTGTTCCGTGATGGAACGGATTGCGGCACTCAGCTCCTCGGCGGCGGCGGCAACCGTCTGGACATTGCCGCTGGCCTGCTCGGCGGCAGCGGCGACCGCCATGCTTTCGTCATTGGTGCCTTCCGCGGCATGGGCCATGGTCGAGGAGGCGTCCTTCATGTCGCGCGCGGCGGCTGACAGGTTGTCGGCCACGCCTTTGACCTTGCGCTCGAACTCGTCGGCGATCTGGCGGAAATGCAGGACCTTGTCGGCCATGGCCAGATTGGCGGCATTGATGGCGCGGCTGCCAGCCAGGAAAGTGCCGACCATGCCCTTTTCAATGACGCGGCGGTGATAGTTCTGGTTGGTGATGGCCTGCAGCGATGCCGTCGCCTCGCGCACAAAGGCATCGGCGCGGTCGGTCACATCGTTGATCCGGTGCAGCAACTCCCCCAGCGGGCCCATTTCGTGGATATGGGTGATGCGGGCTTCATAGTCACCCTTGACCAGTCGGCCCAGCACGTCACCCGCACGGTTCAGCACCTTGTCGACGCGCGCCAGATAGAAGAAGGATCCCAGCGCCGCCAACAGGGTGATGACGCCGCCCACCGCTGCAACGAAATGCATGCCCAGGGCATTGCCGCCCAGGTCGATGAGAGATCCGATCAGAACGGCAATGCCGGCCAGACGAGCCTTAAAGAGAGAAGATGAGTTGCTCATAGCTAACCCCCTTGTCGCGCAGCAAACCCATCAACATCGCCTCGCTGGCCGCAATGCCTTCGCGGACGCGGCTGTGCTTGGCCTCTTCCGTCAGCAATGCCTTATAGAGCGGCGTGATGACGTCCGTCACGATGCGCTGGTCGGCGGTGCGCCGGCTTGAATGAAAGCCGATGATATTGCCGCCGGTATCGCGGGAGGGCGTCACATGCGCGAACACCCAGTAGTGGTCGCCATTCACGGCCCGGTTCAGCACATAGGCGAAGATTTCCTTGCCCGCGCCCAGCGTGTCCCACAGCAGCTTGAACACGACGCGGGGCATGTCAGGGTGGCGGATCAGATTGTGCGGCTTGCCCAGCGCCGCTTCCTCCGTCAGGGCGGCGACGCGCAGGAAGGTGCGGTTTGCGTAGGTGATGCGCCCCCCCGTGTCCGTCTTGGTGACGATCAACTCGTCATCATGGAAGGCTCGCTCAATGCCGGTCAGGAAAGGCCTGGCCTTGCCTGTGGCGGTATCGGCAGGGGTCATGGAGTTTCCACCCTTTCCAAAGAAGGATCAATTGTCAACGTATCTGCGTGAATGGTTGAGTCGCCGCATTGATCCATGTCATGCTGTTTATTGCACTGTCCCCGAAACGTTCTTTCTCGGCGGGCAAGAAATGATGATGCCTTAAGAAACATTACAACGATTTTGATTATAACCCGTTAACGGGCTTTGGCGTACCCTGGAATGGAATTCTGGAGGTCATGGCCATGCGCAATCTTGTGGCTTCTCTCCTGTCGGTCTTCCTGGGCGAGGCCGAGGCAGAACAGGCGCCCGCCCCGGGCCGGTCTCCGTCCCGCTTTCGGCTGACGCGCCGGTCGCCGCCGGCCGTATCGGCGCCGGCTGCCGTTGACGGGGGTAGTCCCGACCTGCCGGCGGCCCTTCGCCGCATCTTTGCGCAACGCGACCCCACCCAGGCGGGATCGATCCATCTTCTGGGGCTTGAAAGCCTGCATGAGCGGCTGGGGACGCATTGGCCGCAATTGGCGGAACGCGTACATCTGTTGACGCAGAAGCTGCTGTCGCAGCACCTGTCCCCCCAGGATGCCTGGTTTCGGCATGGGGAGGAGGCCTATGTCGTCGTCTTCGCCCAGCTTGGCGCCGAGCAGGCGCGACTGATCTGCGCCAAGGTGGTGGAGGAGCTGCAGGTCCTGCTGCTGGGCAGCGCCGACACAGCCAGCATCACCGTGCACAGCGCCATGCACCAGTTGGGATCCGATATGGTGCTGGTGCCCGCCAATCTGAAGCAGATGCTGGACGGGGCGGTTACAAGCCCCGCAGCGGAGCCCGCACCCGCCACACCGATGTCGGCGCCCGCGGCGCATAATCGGGGGTTCCATTACACCGCGGTGGAATCGCTGGGACCGCCAGAGGTGCGATATCGCCCGGTATGGGACGTGACCCAGCAGATCCTGTCACTTTACATGGCACGCTGCTGCCGCAGCCGGCCCGGCCGGTCTCCCCTCTGGGGGTATGATTGCCTGGACGGCTCCGCTACGCCGGCGGCCATCCTGGCCTTGGATATGCGTGTTGCGCGTGAGGCGGTGGGTACCGCGCTGGAGCTGTATGACAATCGCTTCCGCTTCATCCTGTCGCTGCCCATTCATTTCGAAAGCCTGGCCGCCACCCAGCGGCGGCAGGAACTCATCACCGTTTTGCGTGAAATACCCAAGCATCTGTCCCCGTTCGTGGCCTACCATCTTTATGGTGTTCCCAAGGGCGCGCCGGCGGGCAGACTGGCCGAACTGGTCTCCACACTGCGTCCCTTGGGGCGGACGGTGATGATCGAGGTGGAGCAGGCCAATGCCGACCTGTCAGCCATTGGCGGGTCCGGGGCCCGCGTCGTCAATCTGACATTGCCCCCGTCAGCCGCGGCCGATCGCTGGCGTCAGGACATCACCCGATTCGCGGCCAATGCCACCCGGCTCCAGCTTCTGTCCGCCGTGGAAGGGGTGCGTGACCTGGCGATGGAGGATGTGTGCGAGGAGGCGGGTGTCCGCTTCCTGTCGGGTGACCTTATCGGCGGCTGGATTGATGTGCCGGAACATGTCGTGCGCAAGTCACGCACCGATTTCGAGCGGAGCCGGCCGTCGCTGGGAACCGGCAAAGGGCCCGGCGCCTGAGGCAATCAGGCCCGCTTGTCGTTGGTCGCTGTTGGCGCTGCGTCCACAACGCGTCGCCGCAGCCGCTCCAGGGCGGCAAGCCCGGCAGTCCCCGCCGCCGCAGCCAGCTCCGGCAATCCCGCAAGCAGTTGGGAAACAGCGGCCCCGTCCCCGTCGCTGGCGGCGTTGGTGATCTGGCGCGCCCGCACCGACAATGGCGTGAAGCCCAGATTGCCGGCTGTCGATACCAGGGCGTGGGCCTCGCGTTCGATACGATGCAGGTCTGATCCGGCATGTCGGATCAGCTCGACCCGATTGCGAAAGGACGGGATGGCGTCGCTCAGCAAGGTGATGCCGATTTCGTCCCCGGTGACCAGCAGCAGGTTCTCCAGTACGTCTTGATCCAACGCCTCTTCCAGCCCTCCCGCAGCAGGGCGCATGGCCCGCGCATCGGTGCCTTCAAGGGCGGAGAAGCGTAGGCCGGCCAGTTCGACAATGGCGGTCTTCAAGCCCTGCGGCGTTACGGGTTTGGCAAGATGCCCGTTCATCCCGGCTTCCAGGCAGGCTTCCCGCTCCTCCCGCAGCACATTCGCCGTCAGGGCCAGAATAGGCAGGGTGGCGCCCAGCTGACGGATCCGGCGCGTCGCCTCCATACCGTCCATCTTCGGCATCTGCACATCCATCAGCACCAGATCGAAGGCCTGCGGGGAGATGGTCAGGGCGTCGACCGCCTCTTCCCCGTTCTCTACCACCGTCACCCGGTGGCCCGCACGCTCCAGGATGGTGCGAACCAGCATCTGGTTGGCAAAGACGTCCTCCGCTAGCAGGATCGACAGGGGACGATAGGAGGGCAGGGGCGCATTGCCCTCCGGATCGGACAGGGCGGGAACCGGCGCCTGCGTTTCGGGCAAGGGAAGAAACACGCGGAAAATGCTGCCCTGGCCGGGCTGGCTTTCCACCTCGATCCTGCCGCCCATGGCATCCACCAGCCTTTTGGTAATGGCCAGACCCAGGCCGGTACCACCGAAACGCCGGGTCACCGACGCGTCCAACTGGCTGAAAGGCATGAACAGATGCCGCCGTCGATCGACGGGTATGCCCATGCCCGTATCAGTGACGGTGAACCGCAGATCGTTCGCGATGCGCGCCACCTCCAGCTCGACACGGCCCTTGCTGGTGAATTTCACGGCGTTGGACAACAGGTTGAGCAGAATCTGGCGCAGGCGCGTGGCATCGCCCAGCACCCAGTCCGGCAGGCCCGGCAGCAGCGTCGCACCGATGGCCAGGCCCTTGTCGCGGGCCCGGGGCGTCAGCAGGGCAACGCAGTTTTCAGCCAAAGCCGATGGACCCAGCGGTGCCAGTTCCAGCTCCAGCCGCCCCGCCTCGAACTTGGACAGATCCAGGACGTCATCGACGACGGCGATCAGGGCACGCGCCGCCTCCATCTGCAACCCCAGCCATTTCTCCCGCTCGGCCGTGGGGGCCGTCGTATCGCGCAGCAGATCGGCAAAGCCGATGACGGCGTTCAGCGGCGTCCGGATCTCGTGGCTCATATTGGCCAGGAACGCACCCTTGGCGCGTTCGGCCGCCTCCGCCTGCTGTTTTGCGGATGAAAGCGCATCCACCTTGCCCGCGATGTCGGCATAAAGAGCCTGCAACTGTTCGGCCATGCTGTTGACCGCCGTGGACAGGGTCGCAAACTCGTCCTTGCCGCGGACCTGCAGGCGATGCGCCAGGTCGCCGCGCCCGATCGCCTCCATCCCCCCACCGATCCGGCGCAGGCCATTGATGACCCGGTGGCTGGCGGCGGTGGCGGCCACCACCATGACCGCCAGCAGCAGAAGCGGCAGCAATTGCAGGGTCAGCAGCAGCCGGCCATACCGGTTCACCCGGGCATTGGCATTGGCCGCCAGCCGGTCGGCATCGGATGCCATCACGTTGAACCGCAGAAGCAGGGCGTTCAGGGCGATATTCCCCGCCTCCGGATTGGTCTGTGACTGTGCAAACCGCTCCAGAGCGGGCTGGGCCATGGCATTGTCACTCCGCAGCCGCCGCAGCAGGGCCTGGTCCGCCTCGTCCAGGGCCGTCTCCATCAGGCGTGACAATTCGCTGTCCAGCCGCGCGTGAGCCCGCTGCCACTGGAACAGGGCCCGTTCGCTGCCGTTGCTGGCAAATTCCTGGCTCAACAGGCTGAGTTCGAACACCGACCGAACCAGCGCATGCGTCTCCGATACGCGCGTCGTCATCCGCCCCATCAAGCCCCAGGCCCAGACGGCGGATGCTACCGACACCAGGACGGCGATCGCGGAGCAAACCAGGGTGGCGATGATGCGGGAGCGGATGGTCATGCGCGGGGCTGGTCCCTAATCCAGGACGGTGACGCGGCTGGCATCGGCCAGCTTCAGCAGATCCATCTGCAGGAATTCCAGCATCTCCGGTCCGGGGCTGCCCCCGGCATTGCGGATATGGCCTTCCAGCGACAGCAGCAGCGCCTGATCCAGACGCAAGGTGAATCCGTAATTCTCCCAATGCCGCCGGACAAGGTTGGGCTCGATCCCCGTCGCCTTTGCCACGATGGGAATGGCGTGTTCGCGGTCATGCAGGATGACCTGCTCGGCCGCCAGCAGGGCCTTCATGAAACGCTCCAGCGCCTCGCGCTGCCCCTCGACAACGTCCTTGCGGGACGAAAGGACCCAGCTCTCCGTATAGAGGCCGGGCATGGACAGTGTATCGAGCCCTTGGGGAAACAGGTTTGTGCCGTTGATGCGCAATGTCGTCCAGGCGGAAGCCGCGTCCACCTTGCCCTCCGCCAGGGCCTGCATGATGGCGTCGCTTTCGAACGGCACACATTCAACCTGATCGGCCATTCCCGTTTGACGCAGGATCAAGGTGAGGAAATGTTCCGAATTGGTGCCGGGGACAAAGCCGACGCGCTTGCCCGCCAGCATGTCGGCCCGGTCAAGCCCGTGCCCCGATGGCGAAACGACGACCACATCGCGGTCCGATGTTTCGACCGTCGCCAGGATGCGCACGGGCTGCTGCATGGCGACGGCGTTGGCCGCGGGCACATCCGACGACAGGGCCAGATCGGCCTGTCCGTTCAGCATGGCCGTCATGGCCTCGCGGCCATTGGGAACGGCGCGGAAAGTCACATCCAACCCCGCCTGCTCGAACAGTCCGTCGGCCTGGGCCACGAAAAGCAGGGCCGACATCATCTGCCGGCTTTCAACGACGACCAGGCTGTGCCGGCCGGAGAAACGTGGACTGGTTTGTATTGCCCAGGCCGCGACCACGGCAGCCACCACCAGCAGGATGGCAAACAAGGTACGCCGCGACCGCATGAATGTTCCTCAGCCCGTTCTTTCGCGCCGGATCGCGCGTTTCCAAACCGAACTTATAACATCACGCCATGCTGTTGGCCGGCTTTAGACGAGAACCTATCCCTTTGCACAGGGTGGCTGGCCTGGTCGGAAAAGCCGAAGGGCCGGCCACCTTTCGGTGCCGGCCCTTCGGCTTGTTCGGCGGATGGTGGGCGCGACAGGGATTGAACCTGTGACCCCTACCATGTCAAGGTAGTGCTCTCCCGCTGAGCTACGCGCCCATCCGTCCGTATCGCCCCTTCGCCTTTGCCGTTGTCGCCGCCGTTTCCGTCGTCGTCGTCGGCATCGCCGTCGGGGTGGGCGGGCTTATAGCAACCTGCTTCGGGCATTGCAACACCCTGTTTTCAGATTTTCGTCTCTTTTTTTTACAGCCCGCTTCGGGCGGGTGGTCTTGCACGTCGCAATCCGATACATCTTCGCCATGACCCGCTCGACCCACGCCCCCGTCAGTTCCGCTCCCGGCAGCCGCTCCGCGGCCATTGAGGACGTGCCTGGCGTGTATCGGATCACCCGGCCGGCGGCGCAGACGCTGCCCGTCGTGCTGGCCTCTCCGCATAGCGGCCGTGATTATCCTGCGGCCTTCGTGCAGCGGTCGCGGCTGGATGCCAGCACCTTGCGCCGGTCAGAGGATTGCTTCGTCGACGAGATATTCGCGGCCTGCATCGACCTGGGCGCGCCGCTGCTGGCGGCGCTGTTCCCGCGGGCCTATCTTGATCCCAACCGGGAACCGTTCGAATTCGACCCCGTGATGTTCGACGGGGCCTTGCCCAGCTACGTCAATACGCGCAGCCCGCGCGTGGCGGCGGGCCTGGGCACCATCCCGCGCGTCGTGGCGGGGGGCGAGGATATCTATCGCCATCGGCTGCGCTTTTCCGAAGCGGTGGAGCGGGTGGACCGCTGCTACTATCCCTATCATGCCGCCCTGCGCGGGCTGGTAGAGGAGACGCGGGCCAGCTTCGGCTATTGCATCCTGATCGATTGCCACTCCATGCCGTCCATCGGCCTTCCGCCGGAAGTGGCGGACAGCGGGGGCATGGACATGGTGCTGGGTGATTGTTTCGGCAGTTCCTGTCATGCCGGCCTGGTTGCCGCGGCGGAGGAGGTCCTGACCGGCCTGGGCTATGTCGTGGGACGCAATGCCCCCTATGCGGGCGGCTATACCACGCGGCATTATGGCCGCCCGGGCGAGGGCATCCACGCCCTGCAGATCGAATTGAACCGTGCCCTTTACATGGATGAGGTCGCCTTGTCCCGCCAGCCCTATCTGGACATCCTGTCCGGCCATATGCGCCTTCTGGTCTCCCGTCTGGCCCATGTGGCGGGCGACAGCCTGCGCCCGCGCACGCGCTGAACCGGGGGCCGTTCCATGCTGCTGCGTCCCGCCACTGCGGCCGATGCCGATGCCATCGCCACCATCTATGCCCCGCATGTGCTGGAAGGCACGGCGTCGTACGAGACCGCCCCGCCCGATGGGGCGGAAATGGCGCGCCGCATGGAGGCCATCCAGGTGCAGGGCTATCCCTATCTGGTGGCCGAACAAGGGGGGCGGGTGCTGGGCTACGCCTATGGCAGCGCCTTCCGGTCGCGCCCCGGCTATCGCTTCACGGTGGAGAATTCCATCTATGTGGCCCCCGATGCGCAAGGCATGGGCGTGGGGCGCGCGCTGCTGAAGGCGCTGATCGATCAATGTACCCGCGCCGGGTTCCGCCGCATGGTGGCTGTCATCGGCGACGGCAGCAATGAAGGCTCACTGGGCCTGCACCGGGCGCTGGGCTTCACCCTGGCCGGCACGGTGCCGGGCCTGGGGGTGAAGCATGGCCGCTGGCTGGATTGGGTGCTGATGATGCGGCCGCTGGGCGATCCGGATGCCCCGCCACCGGGACCGGATGATCAGCCGGGCCTGCCGCGCCTGGATTGATCATCCAGCAGGGTTTGCACCCGCGCCGCCAGCTGCGCCGTATCGTCCATGGGGGCGTAGGTCCAGTGATCCAGCCGGCCTGTGAAGGGCCGTGTGATTCCATCGGCGCGCAGCATGTCGTGGAAGCGCTGGAATTTCGGTGCATTGCCGGGCAGATCGATGACATGCACGGGCTTGCCCGTGCTGGCCGCCTCCGACACCATGGCGACGCTGTCCGATGTGACGATCAGGGCGTCGGCCAGGGCCAGCATGCCGAAATAGGGGTTGGGGCCCGTTCCATCCCACAGGAAGACCGGCAGCCCCGCCAGCCTTTCGCGCAGGATGACCTCGTTCTCCGCCCCCGTGCGCCGCGATGTCGTGATCATCAGGCCCACCCCCTGGTCGCGGACCAGGGCCGCCAGCTGATCGGCGACACCGGTCATCAGGGCCGGCGTCAGGGTGCAGAACCGGTTCGATCCGCCGACCATGACAGCAACCAGCGGCCGTGCCAGCGGCACCGCGAGAGGGGCGAAATCGACCGCCGCCTGTGCCAGCTTCGCCGGCGTCACCCGGTGGATGGCGCCGCGGCTTTCCACCAGATTGACGCCATGCTTGCCGTCATGGCGGGGCAGGCTGACCAGATCGAACCGGTCGAAGGGCACGCCCGGATTCTGGATATGCACCCGCACTGTGCGGGGCGATCGCCGGCCGACAGCCATTGACAGGGCCACGGCCTGACGTCCCGAACTGATCAGCAGATCGGGCCAGGGCGGGTCCAGCCGGTCGCTTTCGGGGGCCAGGGCCGCCTTGATGCCAGGCAGGGGCAGATAGGGTGTCGTCTGTCGCCAGGGGCTGCGCAGGCGCACCCGCTTGATCAGCGGCGTCAGCCCCAGTGCCTCCGCCAGCCCCAGGCAGGGATTCTCGATTCCTGCACGTCCATCCGAAATCACCCAGCAGGTCACGGAATTGTTGTTCGCATACGTATGCGGCGACTTGTCCCCAGGAAATTTTGTGTCGCAATCCGCCTCGCTCTTGCGGGCGGGAGCATCCCGTGTAATATCATTGCTCAAATCAAGAACTCCTGGAGTTAAAAAATCACCATGCGGCGGGTAAAACTCGACCGAATTGATCGGCGCATCCTGCGTGACCTGCAGGCGGACGGCCGGATGACCAATGTCGAACTGGCGCGTCGCGCTGGCATTTCGGCGCCTCCCTGCCTGCGGCGTGTCCGCGCGCTGGAGGAAGCGGGCTACATCCGCGGCTACCACGCCGACATCAATCCCGAATCCATGGGTTTCCATGTCACGGTTTTCGCACAGGTCGGCTTGTCGTCCCAGGCGGAAAGCGATCTGAAGCGTTTCGAATCGCTCGTCAACTCCTGGCCGGAAGTGCGGGAGTGCAACATGCTGGCCGGCGAGACGGACTTCCTGCTGAAGGTCGTCGCCGTCGACTGGGACAGCTATCAGCGCTTCCTGACCACCAAGCTGACGGCGGCCCCCAATGTCAGCCATGTGAAGTCGGCGCTGGCCATCCGTCAGTCCAAATATGCGCCCGGCGTGCCCATCGATGTCGATGTCGGCCCCGAAAGCAAGGATGACGAGGAAGATTTCGACGACGAGGGTTGAATCCTGTCAGCCCCGGTGACGGACCACCGGGGCTGACAGGCATGATCGGCGTTTGAACGCGGGGCCCGGCAGATCGCTGTCGGGCCCCGTTTTGCTTAGGATCAGATTTCCAGAAAAGCGGTGCGCAGGCCCGCCGATTCCGCTTCCAACCGGATCGGGCCGCTGCCCCTGGCTTGCAGGATGGCCGCGCACAGACCGTTGAAGGCTTGGCGCCGGTCGGCATGATCGGGTTCCAGGCTGCGCGGATCGCCATTGCCCACGCCCAGCAGGCGCGCATTGCCGGCCAGCCGGAAGCGGACCAGATTGTCGGCCGTCGGTACCTCCCGCCCGGCCTGATCCAGGATCGCCGCCCGCACCACGGCCACCTGTCCCGCCGCCAGCCGCCGCCGGTCGCTGGAAAGCGCGATGGCGGCCGGCTTTCCCGCCGTCTCGCGCCGCTGGATCAGGATCTGCCGGCCTGCGGCATCAAAGCCGCGTGCCTCGATCCAGCCGGGTACGTAGGGCACATTCCATTGCAGGTGGCGGTTCCGCTGCACCGGTTGCCGGCCCAGGCTGCTGCCATTCACCAGCAGTTCCACCGTATGGCAATTGGCATGGACCCAGACTTCAACGGCCTGCCCCTCCCGGCCACCCCAGGTCCAGTGCGGGAACAGGTGCAACATCGGCTCATCCCGCCACCAGGCGCGGTAGTACCAGTAATTGTCTTTCGGGAAGCCGCAGCTATCCATCACCCCGAAATAGGATGTGTGCTGCGGCCAGCGTTCGAACGGGGTCGGCTCTCCGCGATAATCGAAGCCCGTCCAGACAAAGCCGCCGGCCAGGAACGGGCGTTCGTCATAGAAGCTCCACCAGCGTTCGGCCGTGCTGGCCCAGCGCGGGAATTCGCGGTCATAGGCGGGCAGGATGCCGGCCTGGTCATCGCGGGCATAGGCCCCGCGCGTCATCACGGTGCTGGCCGTCTCCGTCCCGATCATGGGCACGCTGGGATGGGCGGCGTGGAAGGCGTCGATCTCGTCCAGGTAATAGTTACAGCCCATCACATCCAGCACCCGGCTGGCCCCCTGGCCCAGCTTGCCGTTGAAGGCCTCTGTTACCGGGCGGGTGCCGTCCAGGGCATGGACGCGCCGCTTCATGGTTTCGGCAATGCGGGCACCGGTTTCGGTGCCGCGGTGGATCTCCTCATTACCGATGCTCCACAGGAAGATGCTGGCATGGTTGCGGCCACGGCGGACCATGCGTTCCAGCTGGCCCATGCCTTCGGGGTTGCTGGACATCTGCCGGGTTTCTTCCAGCACCAGCATGCCCAGCCGGTCGCAGGCCTCCAGCACGGCCGGCGGGGCCGGGTGGTGGGTGGAACGATAGGCGTTGGAGCCCATGGCCTTCAGCTGTTCGATGCGCCAGACATGCAGGCTGTCGGGCACGGCAAAGCCCACCCCGGCATGGTCCTGATGGTTGCAGGTTCCCTTCACCTTCACGGGCTTGCCGTTCAGGAACAGGCCGCGATCGGCATCAAAGCGGAAGGTGCGGATGCCGAACGGCGTCTCTACCCGGTCGATGACCCGTTCCCCGTCCAGCACCTCGCTGACCAGCCGGTAGAGCGAGGGTTGTTCCAGGGACCAGAGCGACGGGCGGTCCAGCCGCACAGTCTGGGTCAGGTCGTGCCCACCCCAGTCCGGCAGGGTGACGGGATCGGACCGCAGCTCTGCCACCGCCTTGCCCTGCGGGTCCAGCAGGGTGGAGCGCAGGCGGACGGGCAGGGCAGGGCCGTCATTGTCGATTTCGGTACTGATGGCGATGGTCGCGGCATCGCCTGCCGCCTCTCCCTCCACGGTGCAGCGGACGGCGGTGCCCCAGTGGCGGATATGGGCGGGCGCGCAGTTGACCAGCCGCACCTGCCGATACAGCCCCGCCCCCTCGTAGGACCAGGCCTCGCCCAGGCTGACATCACAGCGCACCAGCAGGATGTTGCGCTCCCCCGGCCGGGCGAAATCGGTGATGTCCAGGCGGAAGGGGACGTAGCCGCTCTCGCTGCTGCCCACGACGAAGCCGTTCAGGACCACCAGGCAATCCCGGCCCACCCCGTCGAAATCCAGGAACAGGCGCCGCCCGGCATCGGTGGCGGCAATGGGCAGGTCGCGCCGGTACCAGCCGACGGAGGTGGCGGGAAAGCGGCGGCCCAGCGGTTTGAAGCCCTGATAGGCGCCGATCTTGTCCGCCTCGCTGCCGGGCCCGCCAAAGGGGGTGAAGGGCAGGTCGACGGCCCAGTCATGGGGCAGGTCCACCGCCTGCCAGGCTCTGTCATCGTACCCGGCTTCCTGGATCGGGGTGCCTATATCGCCCGACTTGGCATAGGTATCGTGGGAGGCGCCGAAGCCGAAATCCTGCGCCGGGTCGGCGGCATGCCCCAGATGGAAGCGCCAGCCATTGTCCAGGGGCGTCACCATCCGGGGCAATGGCGCCGCCGTCGCCTGTGCCGCCACGGGCGGCACCGCTCCAAGGGCGGCCAGGGCACCACCCACCTGCAAGAACCCCCGGCGCGACAGATTTTCCATGCGACTCCCCCATTAAAGAATAAAGTATACGTTTAGGGGATGTGGTCGCGTCAAGTCCTGCGGTCGTGTGGGCCTTGTCCTATGCCAGCAGCATCCGGCCCAGCCCGGCAGCGGCCCCGGCCAGCACCAGCCAATGCACCGGCAGGTTCCAGCGTAGCAGGGCCAGCAGCCCGCCGGCGGCCAGCGCCCAGGCGAACAGATCCGGCCGGCCCGGCCACAGCACCTGCACCCCCAGCCAGACGGCCAGATTCAGGATGACGCCGACCACGGCGGCGCTGACGGCGGCCAGGGCGCCCGCTGCCGGCCGGTGATGGATCAGCCATTCCACATAGGGCGCGCCGGCGAAGATGAAGAAGAAGCAGGGCAGGAAGGTGACATAGGTGGTCAGCAGCCCGCCCAGGATGCCGGCGGCCAGCGGCGGCAGTGCGCCCGGATGGTTCCAGCCGGCGAAGAAGCCGACATATTGGGTGACCAGGATCAGCGGCCCTGGCGTGCTTTCCGCCAGCGCCAGCCCGTTCAGCATGTCGGCCGGGGTCAGCCAGTGATAGGTCTCCACCGCCCGTTCGGCGATGAAGGGCAGCACGGCATAGGCCCCGCCAAAGGTGACGAAGGCCGCCGTCGTGAACAGGTTGGCGATGTCGGTCCAGGGCTTGGCCCCCATCAGCATCAGCAGCAGCCCTACCGGCACGGTCAGCAGCAGCACGAACAAAAGGGCCAGCCGCAGCAGGCGGCCGACGCTGCGGTCGGCCGGACCTTCATCGGCGATGTAATCATCATCCGTGACCCCATGTCCGGTGCGCGCAAACAGGGTCAGGCCGGCCTTGGCCGTGGCATAGCCGATCAAGGCCGCGGCGGCGATGATGGCGGGGAAGGGCAGGTGACCAAGGAACAGCCCCAGAAAGGCGACGATGGCCAGCACCAGTGCCGCGGGGCCCTTCAAGGTGCGCCGACCCAGCCGCCAGACCGACGCGGCGATGATGGCGATGACCACGGGCTTCACCCCGTCGAACAGGGCGGCGACCCAGGCCAGGTCTCCATGTTCGGCCGCCAGCCAGGAGAGCACCAGCAGCACCATCGCGCCGGGCAGCACGAAAAGCCCGCCCGCCGCCAACCCGCCGGCCACCCCATGCAGGCGCCAGCCGATATAGGTGGCCAGCTGCTGCGCCTCCGGCCCCGGCAGCAGCATGGCGAAATTCAGCCCGTGCAGGAAACGGGTGCCATCGATCCAGCGCCGCTTGTCGACCAGTTCCTGCTGCATCAGCGCGATCTGGCCCGCCGGCCCGCCAAAGCTGACACAGCCCAGCCAGAACCAGAAACGCAGGGCTTGCCTGAAGCCGGGCATGACAACTCCGCTTGCCGAAAAGGTCCCGGATGCTGAGGGGCCGGGCGTCGGGATGCAAGTTTGTCATTATGACAAGTCGGTGAATGCCCGCCCGCCCGGTTTCAGGCAGGAATATCAGACCAACCTGCCCAGGATGATCCCCCATGTACATGCCCGCCCATTTCACGCTGGAACAGGAACAGGCCTTGGCCCTGGTCGAACGCCGGCCTTTCGCGACGCTGGTCAGCCTGGGCGGCGGCGGATTGCTGTCCACGCCCCTGCCGCTGCTGCTGGACCGGGCCGATGGGGGATTGCGGCTGATCGGGCATGTCGCACGGGCCAATCCGCACTGGAAGCGGTTTGACCCGGCCGTGTCGTCGCTGGCGATCTTTCAGGATGGCGATGCCTATGTCAGCCCCTCCTGGTATCCGGGCAAGGCGGAACACCATAAGGTCGTCCCCACCTGGAACTACAATACCGTGCATATCCATGGCCGTCTGACAGCGGTGGAGGCGGCGGAGCCCCTGCTGGACATCGTCACCCGCCTGACCGACCGGTTCGAAGCGGGGCGGGTGGCACCCTGGAAAGTGTCCGATGCCCCGCCTGACTATATCGCGGCCATGTTGCGCGGCATTGTCGGGCTGGTGCTGACGGTGGAACGGGTGGAAGGCAAGGCCAAGCTGAGCCAGAACAAGGACGAGGCCGACCGGGCCGCCATCCGCGCCGGGCTGGCGGGGGTGCTGGATATTCCCTGACGGTGGAGAATGCAGCAATTTGAACCAGACAGGCGCCAAAACAAAAAGGCCGGCAGGTTGCCCCGCCGGCCTTTTTTTAAATCGCGCCTGGACCCGCTTACGTATCCAGGAAGCTGCGCAGCTTGCGGCTCCGCGAGGGGTGCTTCAGCTTGCGGAGCGCCTTGGCCTCGATCTGGCGGATACGTTCGCGCGTCACGCTGAACTGCTGACCCACCTCTTCCAGGGTGTGGTCGGTGTTCATGCCGATGCCGAAGCGCATACGCAGCACGCGTTCTTCGCGCGCCGTCAGCGTGGCCAGTATACGCGTCGTCGTCTCGCGCAGGTTCGCCTGGATGGCGGCATCGAGGGGGAGCACCGCGCTCTTGTCCTCGATGAAATCGCCCAGATGCGAATCTTCCTCGTCGCCGATCGGCGTTTCCAGCGAGATCGGCTCCTTGGCGATCTTCAGGACCTTGCGGACCTTTTCCAGCGGCATCATCAACCGCTCGGCCAGTTCCTCCGGCGTCGGCTCGCGCCCGATCTCGTGCAGCATCTGACGGCTGGTGCGAACCAGCTTGTTGATCGTTTCGATCATGTGCACGGGAATGCGGATGGTGCGGGCCTGGTCGGCGATCGAACGCGTGATCGCCTGCCGAATCCACCAGGTGGCGTAGGTGGAGAACTTGTAGCCGCGCCGATACTCGAACTTATCCACGGCCTTCATCAGGCCGATATTGCCTTCCTGGATCAGATCCAGGAACTGCAGGCCGCGGTTCGTGTACTTCTTGGCGATGGAGATCACGAGGCGCAGGTTGGCCTCCACCATCTCCTTCTTGGCGCGGCTGGCCTCCTTCTCGCCCTTCTGAACCGTGGAGACGATGCGACGGAATTCGCCGATGGGCAGACGGGCCTGGCTGGACACTTCCGCGATGCTCTCGCGGACGCGGCCCACCTCGTAGGAGGAACGCTCGGCGAACTTGGCCCAGGCCTTGGACAGGGACTTGCAGCGGTCCAGCCAGTTCGGGTCCAGTTCCGAACCGTAGTAATGCTGCAGGAAATCCTCACGCTTCACGCGGCAATCCGTGGCCAGACGCAGCAGACGGCCTTCGAAGCCCAGCAGCTTACGGTTCAGGGCGTAAAGCTGTTCGACCAACTGCTCGATGCGGCCATTGTTCAGGCGTACGGAATTGACCAGTTCGGTCAGTTCCGCCTTCACCTTCTCGTACTTCTTGTCCGCACCCTTGACCAGTTCCTCGCCCCGCTGCAGCGAGGCCAGGCGAAGCTCCTGGATCTTATGCAGGCGATCGTAGGCTTCCTCGATCTTGCCGAAGGTTTCCAGCACCTTGGGCTTCAGCTCGGCTTCCATGGCGGAAAGGGAGACATTGCCTTCCTCCTCGCCTTCGCCCTCGCTGGCAGGACCGCCTTCACCCTCGGCCCGTTCGCCTTCCTCCTCCTCGCGCTCGGCGGCGGGGCCGTCGAGTGCTTCAGGCGGCAGCTCACCGGTTTCCGGGTCGCCATAGGAGGCATCCAGGTCGATGATGTCGCGCAGCAGCATCTTGCCGTCCTGCAGCGACTGGTGCCATTCGATGATGGCCTGGATGGTCAGCGGCGATTCGCAGATCGCGCCGATCATCATCTCGCGGCCGGCCTCGATGCGCTTGGCGATGGCGATTTCGCCCTCGCGGCTCAGCAGCTCGACCGACCCCATCTCACGCAGATACATGCGCACCGGGTCGTCGGTGCGGCCGATATCGTCATCGTCCAGGTTGCCGGACTGACGGCCTTCGCCCTCGCCGGCCTCACCCGCGCCGTCTTCCTGTTCCTCACCCTCGACGACATTGATGCCCATTTCGGACAGCAAGGCCATCGTATCCTCGATCTGCTCGGAGGACGAGCTGTCGGGGGGAAGGGCGGCATTCAACTCATCATAGGTGACGTATCCGCGCTCTTTACCCCGCGCGATCATCTTCTTGACGGCAATTGCCATGCCGTCCATCAGAGGGCCATTGGCTTCCTCTTCCCGCTGCTCCGACACTTCCGCTGTCTGCGCCGCTTTCGTCGCCATTCGTTCGCTGCCCCCGCACTCTCAAGGCTGCCACCGGTAAACGCAAATGGACGACTCGGGCAAGGGCCCGGTCATCCGACGAAACTTCTCTTGGCTATAACGTTCGTGACTGGATCGAAACTGTGTCCGCCAAGACACAGTTTTCGCAGACAAATGCGTAGCCATACGTCCGAAAGCCCGGCCGTCCGCTCATCATCCGTCCAACTCCGTCAGATTGTCGGTGTGACCCCGTAGAATCAGCAGCTCCCTCTGCAGCGCGCGTAATCGTGCCAGATCATCCTCACTGAATGTCTCGGCAAACCGTCTTTCGGCATCGCGCAGCTCACGTTGGAGCAACCCATCCTCGGAACTTAACCAGACCTCCTGCCAGCCACTCTTTGCAGATTCCATGGACGCTCCTGGTTGCGCGAATTTCGGCGCGTCCGCACTCAGCAGACTATCCAGCGTCTCTTGGAAACCACGGGTAGACAGGTGGCGTCTCAAACCCTCCGCGTCAAGTGCTGATTCGGTCGTCAGGCATGCGACCAGCGCTTGTCGAAGGGCTTCCATCTCGCCATCACTGAATTCGGCGCCGGCCAGCGTCTCCCCGATATCCTGAAAAAGCTCGGGATGATGGATGACGGTCAGCAGCAGGTAACGCTCGCGCCGCCGCGGTTCGGTGCGCAGTGTGGCGGAGCGGAAGCGGCTGTCCCACAGGCGGCTGACGGGTACGTCGCCCGGCATCTGCCGGCGCGGACGCCCCCCGCCGCCGCCTGTGCCGCCGAAGCCGCCACCGCCCGCGCGGATGGCGGCGCGCAGCTTTTCGCGCAGGACGGAGCGGTAGCTGTACTGCACCGACTTGTCGGTGACCTTCTCCATCATCTGGTTGATGCCGGTCTCGATGCGCAGCCTTCCATCGGCCGTCTTCGCATCCTCTCCCTGGCGCACCAGTTCCCAGATGAAATCCTCCAGCGACAGGGCCCGGTCCAGCACCCCCTGAAAGGCGTCACGCCCGCCCGACCGGATCAGGCTGTCGGGGTCTTCCTTGTCCGGCATGAACGCGATGCGGACGGTGGCTTCCGGCGTCAGGATGGGCAGCACGCGCTCCACCGCACGCATGGCCGCCCGGCGGCCGGCATTGTCACCGTCAAAGCACAGGATGGGGTTGCGCTGTCCTTCCGGTGCCAGCTTCCACAGCACCTGGATCTGCGTCTCCGTCATGGCCGTGCCCAGCGGCGCCACCGCCCCTTCGAACCCGGCCAGAACGCAGGAGATGACGTCCATATAGCCTTCGGTGACGATCAGCTTCTGTCCGTCGGATGCCGCCTGTCGCGCCCGCGACATGCCGTAGAGCAGGTTCCCCTTGTGGAACAGCGGGTTCTCGGCGGAGTTGATATATTTTGGCCCGTCCCCTTCCAGCACGCGGCCACCAAAGGCCACCACCTGCCCCCGGCGGTCGGTGACGGGGAACATGACGCGGTTCCAGAAGAAATTGCGGATGGCGCGCCCGGCCTCCGGCCGCTTGAACAGCCCGACCTCCACCATGTCGGACTCGCTGTAGCCAGCTTCGGACAGGATGGCGCGTAAGGGCGCCCCATCCTGCGGGGCATAGCCCAGGCGGAAGCGGGCAATGGCTTCGTCATTCAGGCCGCGCCGGCGCAGATAATCCAGCGCCGCCCGCCCGCCGGGCGTGTACAGCTCGTGCTCGTAATAACGGGTCGCCTGCTCGACCAGATCATAGAGCGACTTCTGCCGCTCATATTGCTGGCGCTCCTGCGGGGTCGCCTGCGGCACCTGCATCCCGGCCTCGGCCGCCAGATGCTCCACGGCCTCCATGAAGGACAGGTTGTCGTGGCGCATGACGAACCCGATCTGGTCGCCATGGGCCCCACAGCCGAAACAATGAAAGAAGTTCTTCTGGTCGTTGACGTAGAAGCTGGGGGTCTTTTCGTTGTGGAAGGGGCAGGGGGCCTTGAACTCCCGGCCGGCGCGCTGCAGGCGCATGCGCTTCATCACCACTTCCGACACGGAAAGGCGGGATCGCAACTCTTCCAGGAACTGCGGCGGCAAGGCCATCAGGGATGCATCTTCAAAAATGTCGGGCCGGGATCAGCCGGGCAGCATAGACCAGCCCCGCCCCGGATTGCCATGCATGCCCACACTTATCCCCAGGTTGCCCATCTATCCACAGGCTGTGGATGGTTCGGGAATGGTTCGAATTTCATGGGTACGGAGATTGCTTGCCTTGCGACACAAAACGTCTCGCCAGAAAGGGCATGCGCCATGAACATCTCCTCCCTGTCGCCATCCTCGATCCTGTCCCGATTAACGATGAAGGCGCCGGCCGCCTCCGGCACGCCGGCACCCGCCGCCAAGACCGATACCAAACCCGCCGATCCCGCGGCCCAGCAGAAGGAGGAAATGGCGGGGCTGAAGAAGGAGCGGGACGCCTATGATGCGCAGCGGCAGGCCGAAATCCGCAAGCGGCAGTTCGAGTTTGAACAGACCCATGGTCGCAAATACGGGCAGGATGGTGACCCGCCGCTGGCCTTCCAGATGGCCCTGCCGGCGAACGAACGCGGCTATCTGCCCTTCGTCGATGCCGGCCAGCAGAAAAAGATCGATGCCATCACCGACAAATATCTCTACCGGGAAAATCTTGCCCCCATGTGGGAAGAATTGACCTCAATGGGGCTCAGTCCGGACCAGTTGGCCAAGTCGGCCAAATATTTCGTCGCCCCGGATGGCCGCATCGCCACGCGGGAGGAAGCGACGAAGGGTGTGGATATCAAGGTGTGAAGATGTCGCCCTAACCGAACAAAACGATCCCGTAATCGCCGATGATGCGGAAGCCCAGGGAAAGATAGGCGCGGCGGGCAGGCTCGTTCTCCTTGCCGGTAAACAGCACGGCCGTGCGGGCACCGTCCGCGCGCGCGGCCAGCAAGGCGCCGGCCACGGCGGCGCGCGCGTAGCCACGGCCCCGCCAGGCGGGCGGGGTCCAGACGCCGCCGATCTGCACCGTGTCGGGGATGCGGGCGTTGTGGGTGGCCATGGACAGGGGCGTGCCATCCGCATCGGTCAGCACGAAGATGTCGCCATGGCTGTGCCAGGCGGCGATATCGTCGGCGGCGCGGTTGGCCAGGGCCGCGTCATCCCGCTCCCCAAGTGCCTCCACGGCATAGGCGCGGCGCCAGTTGGTCAGCATATCCAGATCGGCCGGCAGCGACCGTCGCCAGCCTACCGTGCCGTCGGTCAGGGCCGATGGCACGCTCAAACCCGCTAGGTCCAGGTCGAAAAGATCCTCGGCCGTGTCCTTGGTCGAGACCAGATCTGGAAAGGCGGCCTGCACAGTGCGGACTGCCGGCAGCGGGCCGATGGCACCGCGTACCGGGCGATCGCCCTTGCCTGCAAGCCAGAGTGCGATCTCGGCGGCCATATCCGGCGGCGCCTGGATCAGCAGATTGCCGTTCCAGGCATGGGCGACGACACCCTGTATGGCCCCGTCCCCATCCAGGCAGGCGCCATAGCGCCCCCCGAATCGCTTGCCGTCATCGGCCAGCCCGGCCCGCCGCAGGTTGGAGCGCAGGAACAGGGACGTGGCCGGGTGAAGGGCCAGGAACGCATCCAGCGCCGCCTCATCCCCCGGCGCCAGCAGCGTGAACCGGTCCATGGGAAGGATCAGTTCGCCAGCTTCTCGCGCACGATGGCGCTGGCCTTGGTGAAATCCATCTGGCCGGCGAAGCGGCCGCGCAGTTCGGCCATCACCTTGCCCATGTCCTTGACGCCCGTGGCGCCCAACTCCGTGATCAGGGCGGCGATGGCCTCCCGCGTTTCCGCCTCGTCGAACTGCTTGGGCAGGAAGGCCTCGATGACCTCGATCTCCTCCCGCTCCTGCTGGGCCAGCTCGGCGCGGCCGCCCTGTTCGTACATGGTGATGCTTTCGCGGCGCTGCTTCACCATGGTCTGCAGCATGGACAGGATGGCGGCATCATCGATGCCGTCCTGGTTGCCGGTGCCGCGGGCCGCGATGTCGCGGTCCTTCAACGCCGCCATGATCAGCCGGACGGTGGCGACGGCGCGGCTGTTCTTGGCGCGCATCGCGTCCTTCAGGGCTTCGGTGAGCGTCTGGCGCAGCATGGGATACCTCTATGGGTGGTCTGTAAATCAGCCGGGAACATTAGCCAAGATGACGCCCCTGTGCCAGTGATTAGGAACGGGTCGCAATTTCCGGCCCTCCGGGGGACGGTGCCCACCGTTCGCGCGTGGCAGGGCCGCGCCCACGTTGGTTGACCCCGGGCGCCCGAATGGCTAATTCAGCAGCAGAACCGTACCGGCCCTGGCCGGCGCGCGGCATCGGCGCGGACATGTTCCGCGACGCGACTGCGGGCAGGCCGCCCCGCCCTTGGGCGGGAAGGCACGGCCATTCCAATGGCGCTCCGGCGCCGATCCGCAGACCACAAAGGTGCCCGCAATGTCCGACACCCCGCCGATGGGTTCCCCCAGCCGCGCGCCCGCTCCGAAGGGAGCCACGGGCGTTCTCGTCCTTGCCGATGGTTCGGTGTTCTGGGGACGAGGGGTCGGTGCCGTCGGCCACTCGGTGGGCGAGGTCTGCTTCAACACCTCCATGACCGGCTATCAGGAAATCCTGACCGACCCGTCCTATGCCGGCCAGATCATCACCTTCACCTTCCCGCATATCGGCAACACCGGCACCAACCCGGAAGATATCGAAACCGTGACGCCCGTGGCGCGCGGCATGATCATCAAGGCCGATATCACGGAACCCGCCAACTGGCGTGCGACCCAGCATCTGGATGCCTGGCTGAAGAGCCATAATCTGGTCGGCCTGTCGGGCATCGACACCCGCCGCCTGACCCGCATCATCCGCGACAGCGGCGCGCCCAACGGCGTCGTCGCCCATGCGCCGGACGGGGTGTTCGACATCGACGCCCTGATCAAGATCGCCCAGGAATGGCCCGGCCTGGAAGGCATGGATCTGGCCAAGGAAGTCACGACCCGCCAGAGCTACAGCTGGGACGAGACGATCTGGTCGCTGAAGGAAGGCTATGGCAAGCAGACCGAGCCGAAATACCATGTCGTTGCCATGGATTTCGGCGCCAAGCGCAATATCCTGCGCTGCCTGGCCTCTTCGGGCTGCAAGGTGACGGTGGTTCCGGCCACCACGACGGCCGAAGAGATCCTGGCCCTCAACCCCGACGGCATCTTCCTGTCCAACGGTCCTGGTGATCCGGCGGCCACCGGCAGCTACGCCGTGCCGACCATCGCGCGGCTGGTGGACAGCGGCAAGGCCGTGTTCGGTATCTGCCTGGGTCACCAGATGCTGGCGCTGGCGCTGGGCGGACGCACCGTGAAGATGGACAAGGGCCATCGCGGCGCCAACCATCCGGTCAAGGACCTGGCGTCGGGCGTGGTGGAGATCACCAGCCAGAATCACGGCTTCGTCGTGCTGCGCGAAAGCCTGCCGGAGGATGTGGAAGTGACCCACGTCTCCCTGTTCGACGGCAGCAACGAGGGCATCCGCCTTGCCGGCCGTCCCGTCTTCTCCGTGCAGTATCACCCGGAGGCCAGCCCCGGCCCCGAGGACAGCCATTACCTGTTCGACCGGTTCATCGACGCCATCGAAGGGCGGTATTGAGGTGACGACTGATATCGGCCTGGCCCGCCTGGGCGCATGGGACCGGCCGTCGCGCATGCCGGAGGGGCTGGCAGGTCTGGTCGCGGGGTGGCCCGTGATCAACCGCTCGCCCGCCGGCGAGGCTTTCCTGGACGAAACGGGTCTTATCCGGGTCAGTGACGTCTGGAATCTTCCCGGTGGGGAGTTCACGACCGACCGGCCCGTCGACATCCATGGCGGCTGGGCCGTGGCCCGACGGGTCGATCAGGTGTGGAAGCTGATTGAAATTGCACCCGCCCAGTCCCGCGATGCCGGCCGCGCCCTGCTGCGCGACCGGGCCGAACGGCTGCTGAATGGTCGCCGCTGGACCGGTGGCGATCTGGAAGCGCTGGACAATCTGCTGCAATCGGCCCCGGTGGGTCGTGATGGCTGGCTGTCGGCCGATGCGGGCCGTGAGCGGGCGCTGAAATCGCTGCTGGCGACGCGTCTGGTCCGGCTGGCGGAAGGTCCTGCCCCGGCCCTGCCGGCCGCTGTGGCGGAGAAGCTGGCGGAGGCACCCGTCCTGTGGATGGACGAGGACGCGCGCGAGGTGGCCGAACAGGTCATGGCGCACAGTCGCCGCCGCATGGAAGTGTCGGCCAAGCGTACGGCCCGTGATGATCGTCAGCGGGGCGCCGACCTGAAGGACAGCATCGCCGAGGCTGTGAAGGCCGTCTTCCCCGGCATGCCGGAGGATGTGTCCCTGTCGGTCGCTGCCCGGCTGACACCGGCGGCGATCAAGCTGGGCCGCCGTCCCGGTACGCAGGCGATCGTCGATTGCACCGCGGAAATCCGGCTGGACCGTTGGCGTCAGGTCATCATCGGTGACCCCCGCGTCGCGGCCCGGCTGGCGGCCATGCAGGCCAAGGGCGACAATAACCGGGCCCGCAAACGCTACCGCGATCAGCGCGCCCTGGAACAGGTGGCCGAGGAAGTCGCCCGCTGGCGCGGCGGCCTGGAGCCTGTCACCTCACGCTGGCTGGGCGACGCCGTCTGACGTCGCCCCATGATGCCGTCATTCGTAGACGGCATAGTATTTCTTGGCCGGCTGCACCACTTCCCACACGCCGGTGAAGCCCGCCGGCATGATGAAGGCGTCGCCCGGATGGAAGGTGCGGACCGATCCATCATCGCCGCGCACGGTGACGATGCCCTCCAGCAACTGGCAGAACTCGTTCTCGGTGAAGGTCACCCGCCAGGACCCGATCTGTCCGGTCCAGATTCCGCATTGGAATCGGCCATCGGCGCTGCTGAACCGGTTGCTGACCGTCTGGTCGGGATCGCCGGACAGGATCTTGTATTCCTCCGGCCGATAGCTTTCCGCAGCCGGACCGGCATCGCCCAGGACGACAATGGCGGGGACGTTCTTGGCTAAGGCGTCGGTCATCCAATCCTCTTTCGTCTATGGCCGTTCATCGGCGGTCTGCCGCCGGTCCCGGAAGAAATCCCGCAGCAGGGACGCTGCCCGCTTCTCCCCAAACCCACCAAAGGCTTCCGGCGCATGGTGGCAGGTCGGCTGCTGGAAGAAACGGGGCCCATGGTCGATGGCCCCGCCCTTTGGATCATACGCCCCGAAATAGACGCGGCGAAGCCGGGCGAAGCTGATTGCCGCCGCGCACATGGCGCAGGGCTCCAGCGTTACATAGAGATCCAGTCCCGGCAGGCGCGGGCTGCCCCGGGCCGCGCCTGCGGCGCGGATGGCCAGTACCTCCGCATGGGCGGTGGGGTCGGACAGTTCCTCCGTCCTGTTGCCGGCGGCGGCCAGGATGGCGCCCGTGACCGGATCGACAATGACGGCGCCCACCGGCACCTCGCCACGGGCGGCGGCCTTCTCCGCTTCGATGAAGGCGGCATCCATGGGGGATGGGGAAATGATCGGGTCGGACATGATGTGCGCAAGGCTGCATGGTACGGTCGCGCCCGTCAAGGCGGGGGTCTGCTTGCGACAACATGGCCTTTGCGCGTAAAGTCCGACCCCATGTCCCAGAACAGCTATGACCCCTTGCATCAGGTGGCCGTCGAAGACGCCGCCGACGATGCCGAACTTGATGGCGCCACCGACCTGCCCGGCGGGGAGCGCATTGCCAAGCGGCTTGCCCGCGCCGGGGTCTGCTCCCGGCGTGATGCCGAACGCTGGATCACCGAGGGGCGGGTGCGTGTCAATGGCCATGTCCTGGACACGGCGGCCTTCCTGGTCCGCGATGGTGACCGTATCCAGGTCGACGGCCAGACCGTCGGGGAACCGGAACCGACGCGCCTGTGGCGCTATCATAAGCCCGACGGGCTGGTGACGACGGCGCGGGACGAGAAGGGGCGGGCCACCGTCTTCGATCATCTGCCCGCCACCATGCCGCGTGTCATCTCCGTCGGCCGGTTGGACCTGGCGTCGGAAGGGCTGCTGCTGCTGACCAATGACGGGGCGCTGGCGCGCCATCTGGAATTGCCGGCCACGGGCTGGCTGCGCCGCTACCGCATCCGCGTCCATGGTGTGCCGACGCCGGAGACAATGAGGAAGCTGGCCGATGGCGTGGTTGTCGATGGTGTGGCCTATGGCCCCATTGAGACCATCATCGACCGCACGGTCGGCTATAATTCCTGGCTGACCGTGGGTCTGCGCGAAGGCAAGAATCGCGAGGTCCGTCGTGTCTTCGAATGGCTGGGCCTGCCGGTCAGCCGTCTGATCCGCGTCGCCTATGGCCCGTTCCAGCTGGGCAAGCTGGAACGTGGCGCTGTGGAGGAAGTGCCGCGCCGCGTGCTGCGCGACCAGCTTCCGGGCTTCTTCCCGGAGGAGGAGGCACCGGCGGAAGCACAGGATAAGACTGCTGCGGGCACCACCGCCCCGCGCATGCGGTACGATCGCCTGCCCAAAGCCATGGCGGCATCCGCGCCGTCGGCCGCGACCAAGGGTGCCAAGGCCCGCCCGTCGGCCGCCAAGGCGCGCGACAGTGTGGAACGGCTGGTCGGGGGCCGGCCGAAGCCCGCGCAGTCCAAGCGGCCCGCCGCCCCGCGGGAGGAGATGCCGGCCCCCGCCGCAGCCAAGCGGGGCCCGGCCGCGCAGTTGAGCGAGAGCGCGCGCCGCGCAGTCGCCAAGGTGGATCGCGCGCTGGCGGGTGGCGACATTCCCGATGATGCGGCCCCCACCCGCCGCGCGGCCAAAGGCAAGCCGGCACCGGCAAAGCCCGCTGCCGCCAAGCCTGTGGCCGCCAAGGGTGCGCCGGCCAGGCCGGCCGCCAGCAAGCCCACCAGCCCGAAGGGGGCGCCGCGTGCGGATCGTCGCCGGTAAGCATCGCGGACGGCGGCTGGATGCCCCCGGCGGCCGCGATGTCCGCCCGACCAGTGACCGTACCCGTCAGTCCCTGTTCAACATCCTGTCGCATGGCGACTGGACGGGGGATGGGCGCGACGTGCTGGACGGGGCCGATGTCCTGGACGCGTTCTGTGGCACCGGCGCCCTGGCGCTGGAAGCGCTGTCGCGTGGTGCTGCGCGTGCGGCCTTTCTGGACAAATCCCGCGCCTCGCTTGATCTGGCCCGCCGCAACGCGGATGCCTTGGGAGAGACGGCAAATTGCCGGTTCGTGCTGGGTGACGCGGCGCGGCCACCCGCACCCCCCTTCGCCGCGACCTTGGCCTTTCTGGACCCGCCCTATGCCCAGGACCTGGCCCCCCCGGCCCTTTCCGGCCTGGCCGCCGCGGGCTGGCTGGCGCCAGGGGCGCTGGTGTGTGTGGAAGTCGGGGCGGGCGATGTGTTCATCGCACCACCGCGGTTCGAGGTGCTGGACGAGCGCGACTACAGCCAGGCCCGCATCCACTTTCTGCTTTGCGCCGGCTGATCCCGCCCCTGGCGACCGCCCTGGTCACCGGGACCTGGCATGATGCTTATGCGGCGACAGCCGGGCGGCTGATCTCCACCCTGTTGCGGCCATTATTCTTGGCCTGGTACAGCGCCTCGTCCGCCAGATCCAGCAGGTGACCCACGGACAGGCAGTTGTGTCGGCCGGCGGTGCAGGCCACGCCGACGGATACGGTCACATGCGCGTGGGGACTGCCGACATGCCGGATGCCCAGGGCTCCGACCATGGTGCGAACCCGCTCGGCCACGGCATAGGCCCCCTCCTGGTCGGTATCCGTCAGCAGAACGGCGAATTCCTCACCGCCGATGCGCGCAGCCAGATCGCCGCCCCGCGTCACCGCGCGTGCAATGGCCTGTGCCACCGATCGCAGGGTGGCATCACCCGCACCGTGGCCATAGGTATCGTTGAACGACTTGAACAGATCGATATCGATCATCAGCACGGCGGTATCGTGCGGCATGCGCGTTGATCGCGCCTCTTCCCGATGCAGCATTTCATCAAACACGCGCCGGTTGGCGATGCCGGTCAGCGGATCGGTGGTGGCGATGCGTTCCAACTGCACATTGGCTTCAGCCAGCGCCGCCTGCATCCGCGCGCGGCGTGACCCTTCGCGATGGACGATCAAGATCATGGCGATAATGCCGAAGGTCAGAACCGTCGCCGTGATACCGATGATAAACGCCTTGGTCTGCCAGTAATGGAAGATCACCCGATGGGGCTGGGACAGGTGGATGCGCAGAGGCCAATGGCTGATCGCCGTGGAGGTTACCAGGTGGTCACCGCGGATAGTATCCCGTTCATCATAGCTGGAAGACGGCGTTTTCGCCGCGGCCTGCAGGTAGGTATTCTGCCGCTGGTCGCGCCCGATCACTTCCGGATCGAAAGGCTTGCGGGCCAGGATGACACCATTGTCCAGGTACAGGGTCAGCTCTGATCCGGGTTCCAGAAATATGTTATCGAAAAGTTCATCGAAATAGGACAGCAGCATCGATGCCACGACGACACCGCGGAAGCTGCCGTCCGGATTGTCCAGCCGCATGGACAATACCACCACCGGGTCGCCCGTCGTGGCGGAGGAATAAGGACCGCTGATCAACATCTGCCGGTCGTTATTCAGCCGATGGAATTGGAAGTAGGGGCGCCAACCCCGGCTCTGCCCCCGGATTTCATTCCGGCTGGATTCGGAAACGATCGTGCCCTCGGCATCGGTGATGAACAATACGCCCGTCTCCTTCGGCACGGCCGTATGGGCGAACAGGATCATGTCGCGAAGGTCCGTCGGTACGCTGCGCAACCCCTCTGACATCTCCGTGTCGCGCAGGGATGTCAGCACGTAACTGTACAGATTGACGTTGCGCTCAATCTCGCGGGCGATGGCGTTCGTCAGATTGGTGGCGGCCGCTTCTGCCTGGATGCGCGCACTTTGCCGATCCTGGTACAGTTCAATGAAGATGATGACGGCCAGGGCCAAAGCCATGATCATGCCCAGAAACGCAACCGACCAGCCGGGACCGCCGCGTCGCAGCAGCGAGCGGGTACGGGAGGCGCCGGCCTGCGGCGTATCGAACAGATCGTCCATGCAGCCAGCATAAGGTCCGCTGCCGGATAGGGAAGGGGCAGGGCGTACTGCGCTCGGATAGGTTCGGGGGCAAAATCAGAACAGGCTGGCCTGCGATCCGGCTGCCGGCCGGCGTGTCGGCTTTGGTTGCTTCGGGGCCGGGGTGGGCGGTGTTGCCGTGCCCGGTCCGCCGATGGTCGCTGCCCGGCTGTCATCCTGAAAGGCGATTGTCACCTGCTGCCCGTCGGTCAACCCGGCCGCCTTCGTTACCGGCTGACCGTCGGCATCGGTGACCAGGGCGAAGCCGCGCGACAGCACCCCGCGATAGGAGACACTGTCCAGCAGCCGTCCCAACTGCGACAGCCGGTCGGCCTGCGCCGTCAGACCCGCCCTGTGGGCGCGGTCCAGGCGGACGGGAAGCTCGGCCAGCCGGGTTGCCCCATCGGCCAGGGACCGGCGCAGCGCCCGGTCCGACAGCCGGTCGGCGATACGGTGATAACGGCCTTCCGACAGGCGGATGGAGGTTTCAAGCCCGCTGCGCAGGGCCCGTGACACCCCGTCCAGCCGCATGGCGGCCAGACGCAGCACCTCGCGCGGGTGGCGCAGCTTCAGGCCCAGTTGCCGCACGGCTGTGGACCGGCGGTCGAAACCCGCGCGCATCGATAGGATCAGGCGCTCGCCGCGGTCATCCAGCCGCTGCGTCAGCCCTTCCAGCAGGCTTTGCGGATCGCCCAGGCCACGGGCCAGCCCCTGCACAACAGTGCGGCGCTGATCCAGGGCGCGGGTCATGGCCCGGTGCAGCCGGCGTTCATCATCCAGCACCTGGCCCAGCAGTTCAGCCCGCACCGGCACGGCCATTTCCGCCGCCGCCGTGGGGGTGGGGGCCCGGCGGTCGGAGGCGAAATCGATCAGGGTCGTGTCCGTCTCGTGCCCCACGGCGGAGATCAGGGGGATGCGGCTGTCGGCGGCCGCCCGCACCACGATCTCCTCGTTGAAGGCCATCAGGTCTTCCAGGCTGCCGCCGCCACGCGCCACGATGATCAGATCCGGGCGGGGAACGCGCCCGCCGGGGGGCAGGCTGTTGAAGCCCTGGATGGCGCGGGCCACCTGTTGGGCGGCCCCGTCGCCCTGCACCGCCACGGGCCAGAGCAGGACATGGCGCGGGAAGCGGTCGGCCAGCCGGTGCAGGATGTCGCGGATCACCGCCCCCGTGGGGCTGGTGACAACGCCGATGACGCGTGGCAGGAAGGGCAGCGGCTTCTTGCGTTCCGGTGCGAACAGCCCTTCGGCGGCCAGCCGGCGTTTGCGTTCCTCCAGCATCTTCAGCAGGGCGCCCTCGCCGGCCAGCTCCATGCTGTCGATGACAAGCTGGTACTGGGAACGGCCGGGATATGTCGTCAGCTTGCCTGTGCAGACGACCTCCATCCCCTCCTCCGGCCGCACCGACAGGCGAGCCACGGTGCCCTTCCAGCACACGGCCTCAATCACGGCCGCATCATCCTTCAGGCGCAGATAGAGATGGCCGGACGAATGGCGCTTCGGCTGGCTGATCTCACCCCGCACACGGACATAGCCGAACGCATCCTCCACCGTGCGCTTCACGGCACGGGCAAGGTCGCTGACACTCTGTTCGGGCAGGTTGGTGCCGGGACGGGCGGGGACGGGATCGGGGAGAAGGTCGGTCATGGTGGCGGCATGATAGACGGGCGCCGTCCCGTGCGGCAATGCGCAAGCGATACAGGCTGGGACATCCCGGCCCGGAGCGTCTACAAGGGCATCCTCAAGTGCCGACCTCGGGTAACATGTTGATTGCAGTGCTGACCGATCCTGCCCTCTGGGGCCTGTTCGGCCTGTCGATGGCGGCGGCCACCTTGCTGCCCGGCGGGTCGGAGGCGGCGCTGGTTGCCCTGCTGGTGGAGGGCGGCCGGCCTGTCTGGCTGCTGATCCTGGTGGCGACGGCGGGCAATGTGCTGGGCGCTGTGATCAACTGGGCCCTGGGGCGGGGCCTGCGCCAGTTCGTGGGCCACCGCTGGTTCCCCGTGACGGCGGTGCAGTTGGCGCGGGCGGAAGCGCTGTTCACCCGCTATGGCGTCTGGACCCTGCTGTTTTCCTGGGCACTCGTGATCGGTGACCCGCTGACCGTGGCCGCGGGCAGTCTGGGCGTGCGGCTGGGTCTGTTTACTGCCTTGGTGACGCTGGGCAAGGCTGCGCGCTATGCCATGGTCGCCTGGGCGACCCAGGGGGTGGTGGGCGCATAGAAACGGGGCCACGCGGACCGACCGGTTGAAGGCCGGTCCGCGTGGCCTGCCCCAGGGGGGCGGGGCTCAGGTCCGTCCTTACTCCGCCATCAGCTTTTCAACCTGGTCCATGGTCTGGTCCATGCGCCGCACAAGTGCCTGATAGGGGGCGGGGGTCGCCATGTCCAGGCCCGCCTTTTTCAGCAGCGGATAGGGATATTCCGATCCGCCGGCCTTCAGCACCGACAGGTAATTGTCCCGCGCCTTGGCGCCACCCTTGACGATCTGTTCGGCGAAATAGGTGCCGGCGGAAATCGAGGTGGCATACTGATAGACATAGAAGGGCCGGTAGAAGTGCGGGATGAAGGCCCATTCGGCGCAATAGGCCTCGTCGATCTTCATCACCCCTTCGGCGTCGCCGTGATACTTTTTCAGCAGGCCGCAATAGATGTCCTTCATCTTGGCCCCGGTCAGCGCCTCGCCGCGTTCAACGGCATCATGGGTGGCCAGTTCGAATTCGGCGAACATGGTCTGACGGAAGAAGGTGCCGCGCAGGTTTTCCAGCGACTGGCCCAGATAGAACAGCTTTTCCTGCTTGCTTTTGGCCTTGGCGACCAGATGGTCGGTCAGCAGCATCTCGTTCGTGGTCGAGGCGATTTCGGCCAGGAACAGGGAATATCCCGCCAGTTCATAGGGCTGTGCATGGGCCGACAGGTCGGAATGCATGCTATGGCCCCATTCATGGGCGAAGGTGGACAGGGAATTGTAATCGTCCTGGTGGTTCAGGAAGACATAAGGGTCCACGTCGTAGACGCCATACTGATAGGCGCCGCTGTCCTTCCCGTCGGCCGGCATGGCATGCATCGTCCGCTTGGCCGTCAGTACGCCCAGACGGTCGGTGTAATCCTTGCCCAGCGGCCTGGTCGCGGCCAGCGTGATGGTGCGCGACTCCTCCAGCGTGAATTTCTTGTCGAGCGCCACGACCGACGGATAAATGTCGTAATAATGCAGGTCCGGCAGCTTCAGCAGCTTCTGCCGCAGCTTGAAATAACGATGCAGCGTGGGCAGGCCCTTGTTCGCTTCCGCCACCAGGGTGCGATAGACGCTTTCCGGGATGTCGTTCACCGAAAGCGAGGCGGCGACCGCCGTGGGATATCCCCGCAACTTGGCGTCGATCGTGTCGGCCTGCACCTGGGTGCCCAGCGTGTTGCCCATGGTCGTGGCATATTGGCCGAACTTGCCCCAGAAACTGTCGAAGACCTGCTTACGTACGGCACGGTCGGCATGCTGACGCAGGGCCTGGTATCCGGCCTGGTTCAGCTTCTTCTTCGTCCCGTCGGGCAGGGTGATTTCCGGCCAGTCGATATCGGCATTGGCCAGGGCGGAATAGGTGTTGCTGGCCGCGCCCAGCACGGGGCCATAGGCGGCCAGCGCCGCTTCCGTCTCCGGCGTCAGCGTATGGGCCTTCAGCCGCAGGAAGTCATGCAGACGGAAGGCATGTTTGGCCAGACCCGGATCGGCCTTGATGAACCCGTCGATCTTGTCCGCCCCGATGGCCTGCACCTCCGGCGCCAGCCAGGCGGTGGCGGCCTGCGCCTGCGACGCCAATGCCTGCGACAGGTTCAGCCGCTCCTGGAAGCCTTCATTGCGGGTGTCGGTGGAATATTGCAGATAGGCGTAGACGGCCACCTTCTCCACATTCCGTCCCACCGCCGACAGCCGGTCCAGGGCGGCGCGCAGGCCGCCTGCATCCTTGCCCAAGGTACCTTTCAGCGCCTCCAGCGAGGGCAGGTCGGCCAGCGCCTGCTTGCGCGCCGTGTCCCAGGCGGCCTGATCGGCGAAGATGGGCGTCAGGTCCCAGACATACCTTTCATCCGCCTTGGCCGGCGCGGTGGCGGCGGCGGTCGGTGCGGTCTGCGCCGACGCACCCAGTGGCGACAGCAGGGCGACCAGGGCCAGGGCAGAGGCGCCCAGCAGCGGGCGGAGGGATTTCGGGCGGCGGTGCGGCTTGTTCATGCTGTCCCTGTTTCTTGGCTTTTATGTGCGGGCGCCGCCTTCATTCCGGCAACGCCCCGGATTGCGGGCAGAAGAGTACAGGACCGTTTCCGACCGGCATGGGAAAAATTGTAACGGGGTGGTTTCAGCGGGGTGCAACCGCTATGCTGGGGCCATCAAGGGAACAACCCGTTGGAATCGCCTGTCCATGACCGTCATCCGCGCCGTCGCCGCCGCCAAGCTGAACCTGTACCTGCATGTGCTGGGGCGGCGTGAGGATGGCTATCACCTGCTGGACAGTCTGGTGACCTTCGCCACTGCCCATGACCTGGTGGAGGTAGAAAGCACTCCCTATTTCAGCCTCTCGCTGCACGGTCCCTATTCCATGGGGCTGCTGATGGAGGATACGGACAGCAATCTGGTGACCAAGGCCGTGAAGGGCCTGGCCGCTGCCTTGGGCCGCAAGCCGCATGTGACGGTGAAGCTGACCAAGAACCTGCCGCTGGCATCCGGCATCGGCGGCGGGTCGGCCGATGCCGGTGCGGCCCTGCGCGCGCTCTGCGCCCTGTGGGATGTGCCGGTCGATGCCCCCGTGGTGACCGAACTGGCGGCCCGGTTGGGGGCGGATGTGCCCGCCTGCCTGGATTGTCGCACCGCCTATTTCGGCGGCACGGGCACGGAACTGTCGCCAGCCCCGGATCTGCCCGATGATTGCTGGATCGTGCTGGTCAATCCCAACGTCGCCGTACCCACACCCGCCGTGTTCAAGGCGCGCAGCGGCGATTTCTCCGCCCCCGCCCGGCTGCCCGGCCCCGTGGCCGATGTGCGCGAACTGGCGTTGGCGCTGAAGGACGGGCGGCAGAACGACCTGTCCGCCCCGGCGGAAGCCGTGGCCCCCATCATCACCCAGGTGCTGGCGGCGCTGGATTCCACCACGGGCTGCCTGCTGTCGCGCATGTCGGGCAGCGGGGCCACCTGTTTCGGGCTTTATACCGATGCCGACCGCGCCGTCGCCGCCGCCGCCATCCTGCACCGCATGCGGCCGGGCTGGTGGGTGCAGCCGGCCGCCCTGTTGAACGACCTGTCGGGGCTGGAGGTGGAGGAAGGCGCCACCCTGCTGGATTGGCCCTGAGGAGTATTGCGCGGCGGTCGGAACCGATCGCCGGACCTGTCGGACGTGAGGAGTTGAAAGATCATGGCCCGTATCGATGAAAGCCGCCGTTTCCTGCCCGTGAACATCGCCGTGCTGACCGTGTCGGACACGCGTGGCCTGGATGATGACAAGTCGGGCGACACACTGGTCGAACGGCTGACCAGCGACGGCCACCATCTGGCCGCCCGCGCCATCGTGCGCGACGATGTCCGCGCCATTGTCGATCAGGTGCGGCAATGGATCGACGATCCGGCCGTGGATGTCGTCATCTCCACCGGCGGCACCGGCCTGACCGGCCGCGACGTGACGCCGGAAGCGTTCGAGAGCCTGTTTGAAAAGACCATCGCCGGCTTTGGCGAGATGTTCCGCATGCTCTCGTACCAGAAGATCGGCACCTCGGCCCTGCAATCCCGCGCCACGGGCGGGCTTGCCCGCGGCACCTACCTGTTCGCCCTGCCGGGTAGCCCCAGCGCCTGCCGCGACGGCTGGGATCTGATCCTGAAATACCAGCTCGACAACCGCCACCGCCCCTGCAACCTCGTCGAACTGATGCCGCGCTTGCAGGAACGGTGAGGGGGCGGGTTACCAGACCCGTTGGACCAGCCCGTCGAAAACCCCATCGGCGGAAAGGCAATGGGGGGATCAAGCGGCAGGGCGACCCCGCCCTGTTCCACCAGCAGGTCGGGCAGGGTAGCGGCATGGGCCGCCATCTCCGGCCATTTGCCCAGCCGTACCTTCTGCGAAATTTCAAAGAAGCTGACGGCACTGACACAGACGCTGCTGGCCTGTGCGATGGCGGTCAATGCCGCCTTGCTCAGCCTTCCATCCCCCGTCAGGCTCCAGGCCCGTCCAACAGGATGGCCGTCAAACGCCACCTTCCCACCGCTCAATCTCGTCGGCGTCCATCGGTTCCAGGAAATCCGGGGTTTGGCCCAGCTTGTCCTTCAGGATACCGATCTTGAAACCGCCTTGAGTGATAGAGATAAGTCGCATAGGGAGGCTCGTTTCTTATTAGAGTCGCTTAAGTTATTCTTCTTAATTCAGTATTTAGGTGCAGATTTACTAAGAATTTGATCTATAATTTACTGGCCATTATTATGGAGTACGCGTATATTATGCATCTTGTCTTCTCCATATCTCTTTCAATCTCGGTTAGCGACCTTTTGTTTTCCATCGCATCTCCATGAGCGATGCTGTGTCTAGTTGTTAGTATTTGTGATATAAACGCCTCAGAAAGTGATTCTGAATTTTTTGGGAGAGCGGCTTTTTCATCTAGAGATGTTGTGTTTAATTCGAATTTATATGGATAGTGCTGAGCGCCATTATTAGCAATTTTGCACAATTTATTGCCAATTTCCTTTATTTCATCTACGCTGTCTGTGGAGAATATGCCATCCACAAAAGAATCGGCAATATAGAGAAACGCATCGTCAATCCCAAATAAATTGGCGAGTGACCGCAGAAAATTTGGTGTTGGATTTTTGTTTTTGTTTGAGAACAGATCCAGCTCTACCTTTGGGTTGGCTTTATCAAGTAGGTTGATTAATTTGGTGATAATTGAGTTTATTTGCTTTTCATCAATCTTATCAGAGCTAATGAATTGCGCACAGTACTCTCGTTTAATTTTCATTGGCATCTTAGAGAATTCTGTAAACTTGTTCAAGTCCGATATTATTGCACGGGATAGTGATTTGCACAGACCTTCCATGTGGCTGACGAGCATAACGCATGATGACCTGCAGATGGCATCGTAAGCCCTCCCATCCTTTCCAAATTTTTCATGTGCAACAGCGAGAAGACTGTATATCTCCGACAGTCTTGCTTCTACCTCTGAAAAAAATTCAGAAAGAAATGTGTTGGTCATATCATGCACTGACTTAGTATATTTTTGAATGCGTTGATGCGATGGCGCACCTTATTCGAGTCATTTGTTGTGCCAGAGACCGACTGATAGAAGTCCTTGTCTTGAAATAGAAGCATAGTCCTCTCGCGGCACAACCCCCTATTGATATTGCGTGAAGAGTTTTTAAGGTCGTAAATTCCAACTGCAATCGCGTCATATACTGATGCGTTGAATTTTGATGTAACTTTACTCCTGTTGCCCTCAAATTTATATTTGGTAAAGGCAGAGGCTCCGAATATGTCCAAACACACGTCCATTGTCCGATGGAAATTGGACGTCATTTCTTTGATCTCATCAACCGAAAGCGCAGAGAAGGATTTCATCTTAAAAGTGAGAAACTGCATGAATCCCTTCTTGTAATCTAAGTATCCGCCATTACAGAATGAAAATAAACGAAGCACTAACTCTGCGTCTCCCATCGTCTTCACGCGATTATTGGCTTCAGGATTGCTCTGATCTACATTAATTAATGTCCGGAAATTGCTAGATCTGGCAAGCTCTTTTAGGCGGTCGTTGAATATTCCTCCAAAAATAGCATTCCGCAATTCCTGGG
Source organism: Niveispirillum sp. FG148 (assembly GCF_057809655.1). Classification (NCBI taxonomy): domain Bacteria; kingdom Pseudomonadati; phylum Pseudomonadota; class Alphaproteobacteria; order Rhodospirillales; family Azospirillaceae; genus Niveispirillum; species Niveispirillum sp. FG148. Next base: position 175,318 of record NZ_JBMDKJ010000003.1, on the reverse strand, counting down.
GTTCTAGTTGAATTGATCCTGAGTTAAGTCTCTCAAAAATATCGAACTTAACCTGTGAGTCCGCTGTGGAATCGATGCGAAGGCACTTTATAGTGCGTTCCTCGAGCCTTCGAATTAAGAATGGCGGTAAATTTTCATATTTATACCCGTTTAATTCCTCAAGCATTTCTAGTCCGGTCAAAGTCAAGTTATTTTCCATGAATCTCTTTATGCTGGATAACCTTTGTTGGCCGTCGATAACAGTATATCTGGCCGTATCCTCTCCTTCGGTGTCCACGTCTATATCCTGAGATATGTATATAGTGGGAACTGGTATGTTTAAGATCAGGCTTTCAATGAGTCTTGATGACATCTCATCCGACCAACGATGATTTCTCTGATATTCTGGATTTAATTTTATGGTGTTGCCCTTTATTTTCTTAACTATTGTTTCCAGATCATACTCTATATTTTGAGTTTTAACCGTCCTTTCTCTGGCTTTTGTTTGAAGTATGCGTAGATTGTCATCATTGATACTTATCATTTTCTTCTCTTCGCTTTATGGGTTTGAAATCCATGATCGGTTGTGTCGTGCCTGACTGATGCAGGTAAAATTAGAAATAGCCCTCATCGATGCCGTAAAGCAGTTCTTCCACGGCCCGCGCGCCGGGTTCGGTGTCCAGCAGGTCCATGGGGGTTTCGCCGCCTAGGCTGCGCTTGGGCGCGGTCAGCCAGGATAGCGCCCGATCCCGGTCGCCCATGACGCTTTCCGTCAGGGCCAGGATGCTGGCGACGCGATAGGCGCGCTCGCTTTCCCCCTGTGTCAGGGGCTCCTGGCGTTGCCGGCGATGTTCAAGGGTGCGGCGGGGAATGACCCGGTGCAGCACGCCCATGTCGATCCCGGCCCGGTCCAGGCGGGCAATCACGTCGGGCTGGAACCGCTTGCGTACCAGACGGACGGCATCCAGGTCGGACGAGGGTTGCTCGGCCAAACCCAGCAGGGTGCCGACAATTTCCCACTGACGATCCTGAAGTGTCAGGTCGGTCATGGTAATCCTCTCGCAAGTTGCGCCCATCAATATGGCATCTTGCGATAGGGCGGGCAAGGCGGTGCAGGCGAAGGCGGGGGCGGCTGGAAACCTAATTGCCGCCCCGCCCCCCCTCAAACCACCGCAGGCCGCACCGGGCTGTCCACCGTCAGCGGGGCTGTGGCGAAGCCGGTGACGTGTTCCATGCTGACGGGGCGCAGCGGCTGGTCGCTCCAGGCGGCGGGGTCCTTGACGATGACGGCGACGACGCCGGCATAGCGGCCGGCGGCGGCAGAGGCGTGGTCGCCTTCCATGAAGGCGCTGGCAACCTTCTGGTTGAAGATCGGCTTGAACAGGAAGGCGGTCAGCCGGACCAGAAGGCGGGCCAGGGGGGACCGATAATGGCGCACCCGCTCCATATCCGCTTCCATCAGCACGGCCAGGGCCCGGCGCATGCGCTGCAAAGACAGGATCGGCTCGGCATAGACCTGATAGCCGCGTTCGCGCAGATAATTGAAGCTCTTGGTGTCGAAGTAATGGATATGGCCGTGCAGCTCTTCCCGCTTCACGGCGTCGGCCACCTGCTCCGGCGTTTCATGCGGCACGGTGATGATGACCGCCTTCTTGGCCACGCGCAGCAATTCATCAATGGCGCGGGTGTGATCGAACACATGTTCGATGGTCTCGCTGGCCAGGACGACGTCATAGCTTTCGTCGGCGAATTGCAGCTTGTGCAGGTCGATCTGCGCCGTCTTGATCTGATACAGATCCTGGGCGCGGTTGCACGCCTCCTGCGACAGGTCGCAAGAGGTGACGTCGGCGCCGAACACATCCTTCACCAGCGCCGCCTTGTACCCTTCCGCCCCGCCGGCATCCAGGAAGGAAGCGAACCTCAGATGGGCCAGCTTGCGGATGATGGCGTAGGAGATGATATAGCGATCATGCCAGTTCGGTTCCGAATGGCCCTTGCGGAAGCCATAGACGGGCTGGTGACCATAATACCAGCCATCCACGAAGCCGGCGCGGCTGAACCGCTTGTCCAGCCAGACCTTCAGTTCCTGGATATAGTCGGAAACGACGCGCGTGGTCAGCGGCTTCAGCACCGCCTTGCCACCGGGCAGCAGCTTGCCCTGGCCGTCCACAACCTCAATGGTCAGCGTTTCCGGACCCAGGGGAAGGTTGGTTTTCAGTTCAAAGTCAATATGGCTGCCCTGGTCACGAACGGTATGGTATTCGTGCGAACCCGCCAATAAATCGACAGAAAATTTGGGCTGTCCGTTGACCATGACAGTGATGGAATTATCTGTCAGATCGGACCTGGCGATACGGCCACTTATGATATCGTGACTGATCAGGCCCACGACAGATGCAACACCACTCACGAAAACCTCCAGAATACGGCATGCCCCGGGGCGCGAGAATAATCATGCCCGTTCGTGGGTGCAAGCGTGCCAGCGGTAGACGGGGGATGTGCTGAGCGCCCGACAAGTGGGTAATCCTGTCGGGCGCTTTTTTCCGGTTGGGGGCGGGGTGGCGGGCGTCAGGCCGCGGTCACCGCCGCCCGGTCGGCCGCGTCGGGGTCATAGTTCAGGTTGGGCGCCAGCCAGCGTTCCATCTCCGACAGGCTCATGCCCTTGCGCGCGGCATAGTCGGCCACCTGATCGCGTTCGATCTTGGCGACGCCGAAATATTTTGCATCCGGGTGGGCGAAGTACCAGCCCGACACGGCGGCCGTCGGCACCATGGCGAAGCTTTCCGTCAGGGTGATGCCGGCCACGCGCGTGGCATCCAGCAGGCGGAACAGGGTGGCCTTTTCCGTGTGGTCGGGGCAGGCGGGATAACCGGGTGCGGGGCGGATGCCGCGATATTCCTCGGCGATCAGCTGTTCGTTGCTCAGGCTCTCGCCCGCGGCATAGCCCCACAATTCGGTGCGCACGCGTTCATGCAGGCGTTCGGCGAAGGCCTCCGCCAGACGGTCGCCCAGCGCCTTCAGCAGGATGGCGCTGTAATCATCATGCGCGGCCTCGAACGCCTTGGCCCGTTCCTCCAGCCCGATGCCGGCTGTGCAGGCGAAGCCACCCACCCAGTCGGCCACCCCGCTGCCCTTGGGCGCGACATAGTCGGCCAGCGACAGGTGCGCGCGGTCGCGGCCGGGGTCACGGGCCATCTGCTGGCGCAACATATGCAGCCGGTCCAGCACGGCCGTGCGGGTCTCGTCGGTATAAAGCTCGATATCGTCGCCGACACTGTTGGCGGGCCAAAGGGCGACAACGGCATTGGCCGACAGCCACTTCTCGCCCACGATCCGCTGCAACATGACCTGGGCATCGGCCCACAGCGCGCGCGCACTCTCGCCCACCTTCGCATCCTCCAGGATGGCGGGGAAATTGCCGTGCAGTTCCCAGGCCTGGAAGAAGGGCTTCCAGTCGATGCGGCTGACCAGCTCGGCCAGATCATAATCCTCGAATACCGTCACGCCGGGCTTCAGCGGCTGCGGCGCCTGATAGGCGGCCCAGTCCAGCTTCAACGCGTTGGCCTGGGCCTGGGTGAAGGGCAGGCGGGCGCGGGCCAGCTGATTGCGGGCATGGGCCTCGCGCATCTGGGCGTAGTCGGCCTTGATGGTGGCCTTGTAGAGCGGGCCGTTATCGGCGTTCAGCAGGCTCTGCGCCACGCCGACAGCCCGGCTGGCGTCCAGCACATGCACGACGGGGCCGTCATAATTGGGGTCGATCTTGACGGCTGTATGCACCTTGGACGTGGTGGCCCCGCCGATCAGCAGCGGCATTTTCATGCCCGTGCGCTGCATCTCCTTGGCGACAAACACCATCTCGTCCAGGGACGGGGTGATCAGGCCGGACAGGCCGATGATGTTGCAGTTATGGGCCTTGGCTTCCTCCAGGATGCGGGCACACGGCACCATCACACCCAGATCCACCACCTCGAAATTATTGCACTGAAGCACCACGCCCACGATGTTCTTGCCGATATCGTGTACGTCACCCTTCACGGTTGCCATCAGCACGCGGCCCGCCGGTTCCGACTTGGCCCCGTCCTTTTCCGCCTCGATATAGGGCAGCAGCCAGGCCACGGCCTTCTTCATGACGCGGGCCGACTTCACCACCTGCGGCAGGAACATCTTGCCGGCACCGAACAGGTCGCCGACGATGTTCATGCCATCCATCAGCGGGCCTTCGATGACATGCAGGGGACGAACGGCCGCCAGCCGCGCCTCCTCCACATCAATGTCGATGAATTCGTCGATGCCATGGACCAGGGCATGGGCCAGGCGCTCGGTGACGGGGCGGGTGCGCCAGGCCAGATCGGCGGCCTTCTTCTTCTCCCCGCCCTTGTACTTGTCGGCCACTTCCAACAGGCGGTCGGTGGCATCCTCGCGCCGGTTCAGGATCACATCCTCCACCCGCTCGCGCAGTTCCTCCGGAATATCGTCATAGACGGGCAATTCGCCGGCATTGACGATGCCCATGTCCATACCGGCCGGGATGGCGTGATACAGGAAGACGCTGTGCATGGCCGCGCGCACGGTGTTGTTGCCGCGGAAGCTGAACGACACGTTGGACAGGCCGCCGGAGATGTGGGCGCCGGGGCAGGCGCGGCGGATATCGCGCGCCGCCTCGATGAAATCGACGGCGTAGTTGTTATGCTCCTCAATGCCCGTGGCAACGGCGAAGACATTGGGGTCGAAGATGATGTCTTCGGCCGGGAACCGGACCTTGTTCACCAGAACATCATAGGACCGCTTGCAGATTTCCAGCTTGCGGGTGCGCGTGTCGGCCTGGCCCTTCTCGTCAAAGGCCATGACGACCACGGCCGCACCATAGCGGCGGATCTTCTTGGCCTGGGCGACGAACAGGTCCTCGCCTTCCTTCAGGCTGATGGAATTGACGATGGCCTTGCCCTGGACATTCTTCAGCCCCGCCTCGATCACGCTCCATTTGGAACTGTCGATCATCACGGGCACGCGGGCGATGTCCGGTTCCGACGCGATCAGGCGCAGGAAGCGGACCATCGCCGCCTCGCTGTCCAGCATCGCCTCGTCCATGTTCACGTCGATGATCTGGGCGCCGTTGGCCACCTGTTCCCGCGCGACGTCCAGCGCCGCCTCGTAATTGCCGTCCAGGATCAGCTTCTTGAACTTGGCCGAACCGGTGACGTTCGTGCGCTCGCCGACATTGATGAAGCTGGCAGTGCGGGGGGCGGTGGTCATGATCGGTCTCGGGGGCTTTGGCGGGGGGGGGGAGGACTTGGGAGGCGGGGGCAGGCGTGCTATATCACGGATGGGGTCGACCGGGAGGTGGCGATGGGTCATGTAGGCATACTGACAACGAAGCTGGATGCAGATACGCTGAAGCGACTGATGGCCCGTGCGCAGCAGCACGGACGCTCGCTGGATGACGAGGTGCAGGCCATTCTTGTCGACGTGGCGAGTACCGTGCAGGACGACGTGCTGCCACCGAAACCCGACCGCCAGCCCGGCATAGGGACGCGGATATCGGCCCTGTTCGCCGGCTCTGGATATGGATTCCGGGACGGGGAGATAGAGGAACTGCGGGGCAGCAACTGGCAGGTACCGGACTATTCAACGTGATCGTCCTGGACACAAACGTCATTTCCGCCGTCACTGCGGAAGTGGCGGATCCCGCAATCATACGCTGGTTGGATGCGCAACGAGTTGATGAACTGGTGACAACGACAATCACCATTTTTGAATTGTGGATGGGCGTGGAACGGCTCGATGCGGGCCGGCGGCGCGACGAACTGGCCAAAAGAACCAGAGTTCTGTTGTCAGAGATGCTGATCCAGCCAGTATTGACCTTATCGGAAGAAGCGGCACGGCGGGCAGCGGTCCTGCAGGGCAACCGCAAGCGTGCAGGGGTCGTGGTGGACCATCGGGATGCCATGATCGCCGGCATCTGCCTCGCCCATGGCGCGACGCTGGCAACCCGCAACATCCGCCACTTCGCCGATGCGGGCGTTAACCTGATTGATCCCTGGGCGACAGCAGCGGGCACCTGATCCTTCCCCGCCTTAAAAGGCTGGCATGGTGAAGGGTTCGAGACCCGACAGGCGCATGGCCGGTTCCGGATGGGCCGGCTCGCGCGGCGGCAGCCCCTTCACGCTTTCGGCAATGGCGCGGATATGGTCGGGCGTGGACCCACAGCAGCCGCCGACAATATTCACCAGCCCATCCTTGGCCCAGCCCTGAAGGTCGGCGGCCATATGTTCGGGCTTCTCGTCATACTGGCCGAACTCGTTGGGCAGGCCGGCATTGGGATAGGCCGAGACATAGACATCGGCGATACGCGACAGTTCCTGGATATAGGGGCGCATCAGATCCGCACCCAGCGCGCAGTTCAGCCCGACGCTGAACGGCTTCACATGGCGCAGGCTGTTCCAGAAGGCTTCCGTCGTCTGGCCCGACAGGGTGCGGCCCGACCGGTCGGTGATGGTGCCGGAAATCAGGACGGGCAGGTCCAGGCCCTTTTCCTCCATCACCTCGTCGATCGCGAACAGGGCCGCCTTGGCGTTCAGCGTGTCGAAGATGGTTTCCACCATCAGCAGATCGGCCCCGCCATCGATCAGGCCGGCCGTCTGTTCCTTGTAGGCCAGACGCAGCTCGTCGAAATCGACATTGCGGAAGCCGGGGTCGGTGACCACGGGGCTGATGCTGGCCGTGCGGTTGGTGGGGCCCAGCGCGCCGGCGACATAACGGGGGCGGGTCGGATCGGCGGCTTCGGCCGCATCGGCTGCCTGGCGGGCCAGCTTCGCGCCTTCGAAATTCAGCTCATAGGCCAGTTCCTCCATGCCGTAATCGGCCAGGGAGATGCTGGTGGAATTAAAGGTGTTGGTCTCGATGATGTCCGCGCCGGCATCCAGGTACTGGGCATGGATGTCATAGATGATCTTGGGCTGGGTGATGGACAGCAGATCGTTATTGCCCTTCACGTCGCGGTTCCAGTCCTTGAACCGCACCCCCCGGTAATCTTCCTCTTGCAGATTGTGGCGCTGGATCATGGTGCCCATGGCCCCGTCGATCACCAGGATACGCTGGCGCGCAATGTCCCGCAGCCGCGACAACCGTTCCGATCTGGTCATGACACACCCCCCTTCAACACCGGTTCCGGGCGTGAAAGCCCGTTCACCGGTTCTAACCCGGCGTCCCTACGCATGCAAACATAAAGATATCTTTATGTGATGATGGCAGGCATGCCGTCGCCGTTGGCTGCGGCTTCCGTATCCACGGCATTACGGGGTTGGGGGGCCGGGGCATCGCCGCTGCTGGCGGGGGTGCAGGGAAGGCGGATGATGGCGCAGGTGCCGCCATCGGGCCGGTCCAGCAACTCGACGGTGCCGCCCAGCGGCCCATGGACCAGCGTGTAGACCATGTGCAGGCCCAGACCCGTCCGTCCCTCAGCCCTTCCGGTGGTGGCGAACGGTTCGAACAGGCGGGGGCGGATGTCGGGATCGATGCCGATACCATCATCTTCCACCACCAGTTCCAGCCAGCCGTCGGGGGTCAGCCAGCCGGCGACACGAATGATGCCGGCTCTTTTGTCCGGAAAGGCATGGTCCATGCAGTTGGACAGAAGCTGTCCGATCACCTGGCCCAGCACCCCGGCATTGGTTTCCAGCACCAGCCCCGGTCGGGTTTCGATCTTCAACGTCACATGCGGCGCGTCGGTTCGCACCTCCAGCGCGGGGCGGATTTCCGTCAGCAGGTCATGCGCGTCCAGGCGACGGCGCCCTTCATCCGTGCGTTCGATGGCCACCTGCTTGAAGCTCTGCACGACGGCGGCCGTGCGTTCGACGGTGGAGGTCAACAGGCTCGCCGCCTCCTTCACCTCGGTCAGGAAATCGGCCAGCTGCCGGCGGGTCAGGGTGCCGTTGGCCATGGCCTTTTCCGCAGCGTCAACCTGTTGCGACAGGTGCGTGGCCGTGGTCAGGGCGGTGCCGACGGGGGTATTCACCTCATGTGCGACGCCGGCCACCAGACGCCCAAGGCTGGCCAGCTTTTCGGATTGCACCAGCCGGGCCTGGGCATGCTGCAACCGGTCCACGGTTTCCGACAGATGGCGCGTGCGGTCGGCCACCTGACCCTCCAACGCGCCGTTCAGTGCGGCCAGCCGCGCGTTGGACTGCGTTGCCTGATCCAGCAGATGGCGCAGACGGTCGATCAGCAGCACGGCCTGCAGGAACAGCATGAAGCAATATCCGGCTTCCATGATGCCCGTGAACCCGACGCGATGGACCAGGGCCAGATTGGCAAAACCCAGCACAGTCCAGGCCAGCGCCATGGGCAGGGCCAGATGCTGGCGTTGTGCCCCGGCAGCCAGGGTGGTGCCCAGCAGGGTCATCATCGCCAGGATCAGGCCGATCGTTGCCGTCCAGGTCAACAGCCAGGGAAATTCCAGCGTCCACAGGCTGGCGACAGGGACAGCGACGATGAAGGCGATCGATGGCCAAGCCATTCCCCGCCGCATCGCGCCCGGAAACAGCAGGGCGGCACTGGCCAGGCAGGACAGCCAGACGAAGGGGAACATCACATTGTTCAGAAAGGCCAGCAGCTTGCCGGGCATGGTGTACAGCACTTCGCTGCCCAGCGGCGTATTGGATGTCAGCTGCACCAGGGCAATGGCCACCGACATCACAGCGAAGACCAGACACTCCCGGTCGCGCGGGCGCAGGACATAGAGGATCAGATACAAAAGGCCGATGGACAGGCAGACCGACAGGAAGGCCGTGCGGAACGCCAGTTCCTGCTGCCAGTCACCATACATGCGGTCCGCATCGCCCAGCAGCAGGGCGCGGGGGATGCCGCCATAGCCACCGAATGCCGCCACCTGCACCGTGATGTCCAGCACGCCGTCGACGGGGGAGACGGCGGCGATGGCCTTCTGCCCCACGCTGCTGGTGGAACGGTCATCAAGGCCGACCTTGCCGGCGAAAAGGGCCGGCTGGCCATTGACCAGGACGTTCCAGGCCACGAAACGCTGATTGTGGCGCATGACCAGCGGCGGTGCGTTGGGTGGCAGCAGCACCCGCAAATGGTAGGTGCCGATGCCTTCGGCGGTCAGCGGCACATCGCCGACCTTCTGATTGGTCCAGCGACCGGGCACGGCCAGCAGCGCCGGTGACGGAGTGGCGCCATTGATGATGTCCGCCGGCTGCACCAGCCGGTCGCGCCAGAACTGCCAGTCCCCTTCCAGATCGACCAGACCGTCGCGCGCAAAGTCCCAGTTCCGCAGGTCCAGAACGCCATCCTGGGCCAAGGGACGCCGGGCCAAGGCGGACGACAGACCAACCCACAGCGCGGACAGGATAAGCGTCGCGACCAGCGGCGCCCAAAACCAGCGGACCATACCGGAGCGGTCCAGAAAACGCTGTAAGGCCATTATCCCCGCGCGATCCCGATCTATGTCTTGCCTTGGTTGGCCGGGGCCCGAGCCGTCGTTAACCACCGGTTCACCAGTTCCCTTCTGATTAGCAGTTTGGTCCGTGTTTGTCTTGGTCGCTCTTTTCCTCAGCCGGCGTTGACGATTGCCTGTTGGCAGATGGGCGGGGGCACCTTATCTCTTTATCCATGAGCAATAGCCCTTCCGGGCGGGTTTACCGCCTTTCGCTTCGGTGTCCGGCCTTGGTACTGGCCGTGGCCCTGCTTTCCGCGGGAAGCGCCCTTGCCGCGTGTACCGACCCGGCCGCACCCAATGTCAACTGGCGCCGCTGCTATCTCGACGGGCGGGATATGAAGGGCGTGGTGCTGGATGGCGCCATGCTGCGTGAGGCCACGTTCCAGCGCAGCGACCTGTCCCAGGCGCGCCTGACCGATGCTGATGCCTATCGCGCCAAGTTTCTGTCTGCACGCCTGGATGGCGCCGTTCTGGACGGTGCCCGCCTGATCGAGGCCGACATGACCCGCGCCGAGATGGTCGGGACCAGCCTGAAGGGTGCGGACCTGCGCAATGCCAAGCTGGTTGGGGCCGTGATGAAGGGCGCCGACCTGACCGGGGCCCGGCTGGATGGGGCGGATCTGCGTAACGCCGATCTGTCGAAGGCGGTGTGGAGCGATGGCCGGATCTGCGGTGACGGTTCTGTCGGGCAGTGCCATTGATCGGGTATTCGCGTTACGGCGACCGTGACCCGTGCCTGTTCCCCTGATAGGGGAGTTAACGCGTTTATTGACATTTTCGTATACTAAATTTAAATCACCCCGCCTTTCGGTTTGAGCGGATTGAAGAAGCCTATGTTTACGGTCGGGCATCGGACGGGACACATATCCGTTTCTTTCAGCGGAGGCCTGATCGTCGTCGATATTTCGGGCGAGGCCCCGACTTCTGATTTGGTGACGGCGGTGGAGATTTGCCATCAACAGGGCTGGTTGGGCGAGAATGACCGCTTTCTCGTGGATATGCGTAACTTCACCGGCACGATCGATTGGGCCTGCATCCGTCAATTGCCGCTCTATATTCCGGCCCTGATGGGCAGGCGGCGCACGATCGCCTGTGCTCATCTGCTGCGTCCGGGATATGAGGCCATTCCCTCCATCCTGCGTGGATTGTTGCCGGGGCTGGATATCGTGCCCTTTGCCGATGGGGAGGCGGCGGCCGGCTGGCTGGCTGATTGGGGCAGGGTCCAAAGCGGCATGGCCCGCCCGGCGGCTTTGAGGGTGGCGGACGCCGTGTGACCTGGGTAAAAGGCGTGCAGCCTTTTTTGCAATTCCGTCCGGAACCTGACCGATGGCCCTGATCGCCCCCCGCACGCCTGCCGGCACCATGGAACTGCTGCCGCGCCGGCAGATCGCCTTCCAGCGCATGCTGGACACCATCCGCCGCAATTACGAACGGTTCGGCTTCATCCCCGTGGAAACGCCGGTGTTCGAAGTGGCGGACGTGTTGTTGTCCAAGTCGGGCGGGGAGACGGAAAAGCAGGTCTATTTCGTGCAGTCGACGGGCGCCATCGAACAGGGGCACAAGCCCGATCTGGCCCTGCGTTTCGACCTGACCGTACCGACGGCCCGTTATGTGGCGCAATATGAGCGCGACCTGGCCTTCCCCTTCCGCCGTTATCAGATGCAGCGTGTCTATCGCGGCGAACGGGCGCAGAAGGGCCGGTACCGCGAATTCTACCAGTGCGACATCGATGTGATCGGCAAGGACAGCCTGCCCGTCGCCTATGATGCGGAAATGCCGGCCGTCATCTATTCCGTGTTCACGGAACTGAATGTCGGTAACTTCAAGATCAACATTTCCAATAGAAAGATCCTCCTTGGCTATATGGAGGCGATGGGAGAGGCCGGTTCGGAAAGGGGAGCCTTGATTCTCCGTGAAATCGATAAGCTGGATAAAATTGGTATTGACGAAGTTAAGAGAAGGCTCCTTTCCGACGAAATTGGGCTATCGGAGGATAAAGCGAAGGGACTTTTAACTCTGGTGTCACTTACCGGGTCACCCGAGGAGATGCTTAAAAATGCTAGAATTTTACGAATCGGAGGGGGCAATGCTACTCTTGATTCCGGTATCTTGGAATTGGAAGAGGTAGTCAGCTGCTTGAAAGCGATGGGCGTTCCTGACACGAATTTTGGAATTAACTTCGCTATCACCCGTGGCCTGGATTACTACACGGGCACGGTCTATGAGACGTTTCTGACCGATCACCCCTCGCTGGGCTCCGTCTGCTCCGGTGGGCGGTATGAGAATCTGGCTGGGCTCTACACCAAGTCCAAGCTGCCGGGCGTGGGCATCTCCATCGGCCTGACGCGCCTGTTCTATGCGCTGGAACAGGCCGGCATCGTCAAGGATGGCGACAGCTGCGTGCAGGTGCTGGTCACCCAGTTCGACCCCGCCCTGCTGACGGACTACCTGTCGATCGGTGCGGAGTTGCGCGCGGCTGGCATCAACACGGAAATCTACCTGTCGCCCGACAAGCCGGCCAAGCAGTTCAAATATGCCGACAAGGCCGGCATCCGTTACGCCATCATCATGGGTGCGGATGAGAAGGCGAAGGGTGGGGTCCTGGTCAAGGACATGGTCACCGGTGGGCAGGTGTCAGCGGATCGCGCTGGGTTGGTGCAGGCGCTGAAGGGGATCATGACCGACGAGGACCAAGAGGCTTAATCCGACCTGCGTAAAACAAATCGGGCGGGGTGCTCTGCCCCGCCCGATCCGTCCCCCGATCCCCCCCCGGATCAGCGGCGCCAGGACCCGTAATCCTCGCCAAAGGCGCGGGCATAGCGGTCATAGCGGGCCGTGGGACGATTGCTCAGGATCAGCGCCGCAACGAAATAAGCGATGATCGTCGGGCCGGAGAGGAAGATCAGGCCCAGCACGGCGGCGATACGCACCGCCAGTGCCTTGACCCCTAGCCATTCGGCCACCCCGGCACAGACGCCGAAGATGATGCCGTTGACGCTGTTCTTGTACAGCTTGCCGCCCTGGAAGCGCTGGGCGAAGCGGTCGAAATGGCGGTTATAGCGGCTCACGTTTCTCTCCATCGTTCCTATGGTGTCGTCAATCCTGTCGCCAATCCCCGGGCGCCAGGGGTACTTCTCGGTTGTCAGTTCGCGGCTCCGCCACGGTTTTTCAGTTCGCGGCTCCGCCGCGGTCGGCCATGCGCTTCTTCAGCGCGGCCAGTTCGTCATCCAGGCGACCCCGGTTTTCCAGGTCCGCGAATTCATCCTTCAGGGTGCGCGGCCGGCCCATGGACAAGGCGTCGCCGGCGGCTTCCACATGGTCGATCTCGCGTTCCAGCTCGCGGCTGCGGGCCAGCGCCTCGTCCAGGCGGCCATCGTACAGGGTGGTGCGGGCCCGCAGCCGGTCGACAGCCCCGCGATAGCGGGCGGCCAGGCCCCGGCGCCGTGCATGCGCCTCGGCCAGCTTGTCCTCCAGGGCGCGGGCATCTTCCGTCATGCGGACGATGGCGGCCTCCAGGGCCTTGATCTCGGCCTCTGCCGGGGCGGCAGCCCGGCGGATTTCATCCTTGGCGCCCAGTGCGGCGCGGGCCAGGTCCTCGCGGTTATGGGCCAGCGCGATTTCCGCCTTGCGTTCCCATTCCAGCATCTCGAACTCGGCAGCGCGCCAGTTGGCGGCCAGTTCCTTCTTTTCCGCAATCATGCGCACGGTGCCGCAGCGCACTTCGGACAACGTGTCCTCCATCTCCCGGATCGCCTGGTTGAGCGTCTGCTCCGGGTCGGCCGAGCGGTCCAGCAGGCTGGACAGGTTGGCATTGATGACATCACCGAGGCGGTCGATCAGGCCCATTTCGGGGCTCCTTCTGACGGGGAAAACAGAGGGGGTTGGAAGGGTGTCGCGCCGGATCAGACCAGGGTGTTCAGGGCGACGACGCAGACCAGGGCGGCCAGCAGGACCGGCAGCATCTCGGTCAGGCTGGACAGGTCGACATTGCCGGTCAGCTTGGCGTTGCGGGCGGCGCGGTTGGCGAAGAAGGTCATCGTGGTCATTGTCGTCTCCATCGGGTTCGAATTTCGGTGGCCGGTGCGGCCATGCCTCTCTTACAGCAAGGGGCGTGCCAAGTGCTTTCTGGGAGTCTGGAATGGCGGATTTCTGCCATTTCTCCCGGTGTCCGTTGTGGGGGCGGCGTGGGGCTTTGGTTGGTTTGGCGATGAAGTGGTGGAATTCGCCAATTCGCAATCCGGGGCGGCCACCGCGCGCGATTTCATCTTGCCCATGGTGCGGCGTCTGGGCGATTGACCGGGGCGGCGGAACCGGCTACCCATCGGCCATGGCCGTCTATACCGAAGTCTCCGACGAGGATGTCCGCGCGTTCGTCGCCCAGTATGATCTGGGCGCTGTGATGTCCTGCAAGGGCATCGCCGAGGGTGTGGAGAATTCCAACTTCCTGCTGGTGACCGATCGCGGTCCCTTCATCCTGACGCTTTATGAAAAGCGGGTGGACCCGGCCGACCTGCCCTTCTTTCTGGGTCTGATGGATCATCTGGCCGCCCGCGGCCTGACCTGTCCGCAGCCCGTGGCGGGCCGGGATGGGGAGGCACTGCGCAACTTGTGCGGTCGCCCCGCCGTCATTGTCACCTTCCTGAAGGGCATGTGGCCACGCCGCATCACGGCCGACCATTGCGCCGGCCTGGGTGAAGGGCTGGCAAGGCTGCATCTGGCGGGCGACGGTTTCGGCCTGTCGCGCCGCAATTCCCTGTCGGTGGCCGGTTGGCGGCCGCTGTTCGACGCGTCGCGCGCCCGCGCGGACGAGGTGAAGCCCGGCCTGGCCGATGTGCTGTCGGGTGAGTTGGACTATCTGGAAGCCAACTGGCCTGCCGATCTGCCGGCCGGCATCATCCATGCCGACCTGTTTCCCGACAATGTCTTCTTCAGCGATGGCAAGCTGTCGGGCCTGATCGATTTCTATTTCGCCTGCAATGACCTGCTGGCCTACGACATCGCCATCTGCCTGAATGCCTGGTGTTTCGAGGCGGACGGATCGTTCAACGTCACCAAGGCGCGGCTGTTGCTGGCCAATTATGAGCGGGTGCGGCCGTTGAGCGCTGCCGAGCGCGAGGCGCTGCCCCTGCTGGCGCGCGGAAGTGCCATCCGGTTTCTGCTGACCCGGCTTTACGATTGGCTGAATACGCCCGCGGGCGCCATGGTCAAGCGCAAGGATCCGCTGGAATATCTGCACAAGCTGCGCTTCCACCAACAGATCCGCCATTTCGCCGATTACGGGCTGGACCGGCCGTGAGCGACGTGGAACCGGGCGACAAGTTTGTCGACGCCTATACCGACGGGGCCTGTTCGGGCAATCCCGGTCCCGGCGGCTGGGGTGTGCTGCTGCGCTGGAACGGCGTCGAAAAGGAACTGAAGGGCGGAGAACCCGACACGACCAATAACCGCATGGAACTGATGGCCGCCATCAGCGCGCTGGAATCCCTGAAGCGGTCGGTGCCCATCCGGCTGCATACCGACAGCCAGTATGTGAAGAACGGCATCACCACCTGGATCCATGGCTGGAAGAAGAATGGCTGGCGCACGGCGTCCAAGGACCCTGTGAAGAACGAGGATCTGTGGCGCCGGCTGGACGATCTGGTGGCCCGCCATCAGGTGGAATTCCATTGGGTCAAGGGCCATGCCGGCCACCCGGAGAATGAACGCGCCGACCAGTTGGCGCGCGATGGCCTGAAAGAGGCCCGCAACGGCGGCTGACCCGGTTCTATGACCTGCGGCCAATTGGTTAATGTATACGAAAAGCCGATCTTGCCTTTGCCATTAACGTTGTTCGGCTGTATGATTGCGTGGTCGGGCAACCATTGGCATGGTCGCGTCCCTTGCAACATTTGATGCGCATTCTGGATCAGCTGTCCTACCGGCTGGAACGGCGGGTATTCATGGTCGACGGCCGTGAATTGTCCGCATGCGTCAGTGAGGAATGCTGGGACGCGCTGGCCGACATCTGTCAGCGTGAAGGTGTGGTGCTGGAGGATCTGGTGGCCAAGGTGGCGCGCCGCATGGGCCGTCGCAACCTTTCGCTGGAACTGGACCTGTTCGCCCTGGCTTATTTCCAGGGGGCCGCCACACCCGACACTCTGCGCGACATGGAACCGGCAAACCTGTTGCCGTGCTGATGCCATCATCAGATCGCCGACGGCGGTTGCCTGCCTGTTCACGCTCTCGTAAAACGGCATTCGCCGTCCCTTCGCCAGAGAGCCTTCGCAGATGCCGTCCCCCCATCACCTGACCGCCATCGATGATCTGTCGCTGGAACAGGCCAGTGCCGAGCATGAAGCCCTGGTGGCGGAAATCCGGCATCACCGCGAGCTTTATTACAACAAGGCCGCACCCGCCTTGTCGGACGCGGACTATGACAAGCTGGAACAACGTCTGGCCGCGCTGGAGGCGCGGTTTCCCGAACTGATCACGGAGGACAGCCCCACCCAGACGGTGGGGGCGGCCCCCGGTGCCGGCTTCGGCAAGGTCAAGCATGCCGTGCCCATGCTGTCGCTGGCCAACGCATTCGAGGATGCGGACGTCACCGACTTTGTCGGCCGCATCCGCCGCTTCCTGAACCTGGCCGACGATGCGCCCGTGACCTTCGTGGCGGAGCCCAAGATCGACGGGCTGTCGCTGTCCCTGCGCTATGAAAAGGGCGTGCTGGCCCAGGCGGCCACGCGCGGCGACGGGGCGGAGGGGGAGGATGTGACGGCCAGTGTCCGCACCATCCGTGATATCCCGCACCGGCTGAACGGTGCCGCGCCCGATCTGGTTGAAGTGCGGGGCGAGGTCTATATGACCCGCGCCGACTTCCTGACCCTGAATCAGACCCAGGCGGACAAAGGCGACAAGATTTTCGCCAATCCGCGCAACGCCGCTGCCGGCAGCCTGCGCCAGCTGGACAGCAGCGTCACGGCCGCCCGTCCGCTCCGTTTCTTCGCCTATGCCTGGGGGGCCTTGTCCGAACCGCTGGGCCCGACGCAGTGGGACAGCCGGCAGCGGCTGGAAGATTTCGGCTTCACCCTGTCCACCCCGTCGCGCCGCTGCATCGACGCAGGCGAATTGCTGGATTATTATCGGGAGATCGGCCAGAAGCGGCCGGACCTGCCGTTTGACATCGACGGTGTGGTCTACAAGGTGGACAGCCTCGCCCTGCAGGAACGGCTGGGCTTCATCTCCCGTTCCCCGCGCTGGGCGACGGCGCATAAATACCCGGCCGAACAGGCGACGACGCGCCTGAACGCCATCAGCATCCAGGTCGGCCGCACCGGCGCCCTGACGCCTGTGGCGGAACTGGAACCGGTGAATGTCGGCGGCGTGGTCGTCAGCCGCGCCACCCTGCATAACAAGGACGAGATCGAGCGCAAGGATATCCGCGTCGGCGATATGGTCATCGTGCAGCGCGCTGGCGACGTCATCCCGCAGATCGTGGGCTTTGTGCCCGACAAGCGGCCGGATACGGCCGTGCCCTTCGCCTTCCCCGACCATTGCCCCGAATGCGGCTCCATCGCCGTGCGGGAGGAGGGGGAGGTCATCACCCGTTGCACCGGCGGCCTGATCTGCCCGGCCCAGGCCGTGGAGCGCCTGCGCCATTTCGTGTCGCGCAATGCCTTCGACATTGAAGGGCTGGGCATGGAGCGTATCCAGCTTTTCTTCGAGCAGGGGCGCATCAAGCAGCCGGCCGATATCTTCACCCTGGAAGCGCGGGAGGAACAGCGCATCGACCGGCTGATCAGCATGACCGGCTTCGGCAAGAAGTCGGTGGAAAAGCTGTTCGCCGCCATCGCGGCGCGCCGCACCATCGCGCTGGACCGCTTCATCTTCGCACTCGGCATCCGTCAGATCGGGGAGGCGACGGCCAAGCTGCTGGCCCGCGCCTACCGCAATGTGGAAACCTGGCAGGCCCGCATGGTGCAGGCGGCGGCCGAGCGTGCAGGGAAGCGTGAGGAGAAGAAGCCCGAACTGGTGGGCGAGGCCTATGCCGAACTGTGCGCGATCGAACAGATCGGCATGGGCGTGGCCGACGACCTGATCGATTTCTTCCTGGAACAGCATAATCTGGATGCGCTGGCGGCCCTGCTGGTGCAGGTGAAGCCGGAGGAATATGTGCCGCCGGCCGCCGCTGCGACCTCGCCTGTGGCGGGCAAGACCGTGGTCTTCACCGGCACCCTGGTCACCATGGGCCGGTCAGAAGCCAAGGCCAAGGCGGAGGCGCTGGGCGCCAAGGTCGCCGGCTCGGTCAGTGCCAAGACCGACTATGTCATTGTCGGCGCCGATGCCGGATCCAAGGCCGCCAAGGCCCAGGAACTGGGCGTGACCATCCTGTCGGAAGAAGAATGGGCGGCGCTGATCGCCGGATGACGGGTGGCGGGATCGGCCATTGCATAATCGCCGATCCCGCCACTTCATCGCCGTTTCTGCCAGGGCGTCAAGGATGCCCCCTTGGAAATCCGCGCTTTCCCGTCTTGGCACGGTGGTTGCTGTAACAGGGGCAACCATACCGAGCCCACGGGGAGCCCGACAAATGAAGCTGAACGCCATCCTGTTCGCCACCGCCCTGACCCTGACCGCGCTGCCGGCGCTGGCCTTCGGTCCGCAGGATTTCAACGCGCGGGAGGTCTCCGTCGAGGGGCTGGTCGGGCGCCTGGAGGTCAAGGTCGACGCCAGCGCATCCAAGGTGACCGCCAGCGTCAGCGGCCCGTCGCGCTGGCTGGACACGGTCACCGTCAAACTGGACGGTGACGATCTGCGCATCGTGCAGAAAGATCACCCGCGGGAACGCTTCTGGCGCGACCAGGATGACTGGGTGACGGTGCAACTGACCGTTCCCGCCGGCACGAAGCTGGATATCGACGATTTCTCCGGTGAGGGCACGGTGGGCGATCTGCGCGGTGCCCTGTCCGTCGATGGCATGTCGTCGGGCAAGCTGAATGTGGGGCGTGTCACCACGGCTGTCATCAGCATCGACGGATCCGGTGATGTCACCCTGGGTGATGTCGACCGCGACGTGAATTTCGAGATCAATGGCAGCGGCTCGGTCAAGTCCGGGCGCACCGCCGGCAAGGCGGAGTTCGAAATCAACGGATCGGGCGAGATCGATGTCGCCCATGCCAATGGCGCCGTCAATGCCGAGATCAACGGGTCCGGCGACATCAGCATCCATGGCGGTGTGGCCGATCCGCTGGCCGTGGAAATCAACGGTTCGGGTTCTGTGCTGATGGATGGTGTGGCCAAGAACCAGAGCATCGAACAATCCGGCTCCGGCAAGGTCCGCATCACCGGCAAGGCCGGCTGAGCAATCCCTTTCCCCCTGTATCTGGCGGCTTGATCGGTTGAACGCGGTTCCCCGCCTGTGCGGCGGGGAAGACGCCCCCGGCTTGCCTGCCTGGACCCTTGCTTCAGAGGCATCCCATGCATAAATCCCTGCTGTTGTCCGGTGCCATCCTGGCCTTTGCCCTGGCCACCCCGGTCTTTGCCGAAACCAGCGGCCCGCAGCATTTCAACGCATCGAAGCTGACCATCCATGATGTCATCGGCGAGGTGAAGGTCAGCGTCGACCCGTCCGCCAAGGATATCGCCGTCACCATCGATGCCACCGACCGGGAATTCCCGCTGCTGTCGGCCAAGGTCCAGGATGGCGGGGTGCTGGTCGCCCGCGCCAAGCCGGCGGAAAAGGAAAAGCGCGACTGGAAGCTGAAGGACAATGACGTCGTCATCACCATCGTGCTGCCCAAGGGCACACCCGTCCATATTGATGACATGATCGGGAAGTTCGATGCGGGCGATCTGGATGCGCCGCTGACGGCGAAGATCAAGGCGGCGGTCGATCTGCATACGGGTCAACTGCACAGTGCCGATATCGATGTGGCCGGTGCCGCCGATATCGAAACCGGTGACATTGCCGGCAGTTTGAAGCTTGCCATTGCCGGGGCCGGCAATGTGGATATCGGAACCGTGCGACAGGGGGCCGATATCCGCATCACCGGCTTTGGTGACGTGGACGTCGCCGGCGTTCGTGGACCCGTCTCGGTGCGGGTCAGCGGTGTCGGCGACGTTTCCCTGAAAGGCGGCGATGCTGATCGGCTGGATGTCAGCGTGTCGGGCATGGGTGCCGTCAGCTTCGAAGGCGAGGCCAGGGAACGCCATATTGACAGTTCCGGCCTGGCCAGTGTGAAGATCAACGGCAAGAAGGTGTGACGGGGCAGGCTGGTTGCCCAGCGCCGTTGATCACTCGGCGGCGCGGGCGGCGGCCTGGAGGGGCGGGTCCTTGCGGAAGGCGATGGTGACGGTCGCCAGATGCACCCCGAACTTGGACATGGTGGCCCGGTTCAACAGCACCCCGTCCGGCATCAGGAACATCCAGTCGTCGAACCGCACCTTCAGCCGGCTGTCATCCATCTTCAAATTGAAATCATAGACCATGTTATAGGCATTGCCGAACAGCCGGCCCTTGGCCGTGCCGATGGCGTCCGCCGTGGTGCCTTCCCAGTCATTGGGGCCCTGACGGGTCAGGTGCCAGATGCGCTGTTCCACCTCCCCGTCGTTCCAGAGGAAATCCTCGGTCAGGGTCAGGACCTTGCCGTCCCAGTCCCCCTTGATATCGACGGTGAAGCGGCGCTTCACATTGCCGAACCGGTCTTCCACCAGCCCATAGGCGCGGGTATGTCCCTGGAAATAATCCTCCAGGGCCAGGGCGGGCTGTTGATTGGCGAATTGTTCGGGTTTCATGTTGCTGCACCCGGCAAGGGCCAGGCAAAAGCCGGCCAGAAGGAAAAGACGACGGAACATTCCGGTCTCCACGACAGGGGGAGGGGGTGGGCAGTCAGGCGCGGGACCGGCGCCCTTCGATGCGTTCGCGCAGGGCCGCCTGCCGCTCCACCGTCAATGGCCAGTGCCAGAGCAAGCCGACGGCAACCAGCTTCAGCACCACCGGCGCGCCCGCATAGAGCAGCAGAAGTGCTGTCTGCCCCTGTTCCGTGCCGCCCGTGACGGGGTCGAAACCGAACAGGCCCGCCAGCGTCAGGCCCAGGGCCGCCAAGGCTGTCGCCAGCTTTGTCGCCAATCCCCAGAAGGCGAAGAACAGACCGGCCCGCGATCGGCCTGTGCGGGCCGTATCCAGATCCACGACGTCGGCCTGCATGGAAGAAGGCAGGATCAGGTCCGCACCCAGCGACAAACCTGTCATCACGCAGACCAACAGGAACCAGTCTGCATCGCCGGGTCCCAGCAGGGGCACGGGCAGAAACCAGGCGATGTTCCACACCATCGCCCAGCGCCAGACGACATGCTTGCCGTATTTCGCGCTTAATCCCAACCACAGCGGCACCGCCACCAGACCTGATGTGAAATAGCAGAGCAGCAGCAGTCCGGCCTGTTCCCCCGCCTGCAATCGATGCTGGGCGAAGAAGAGGAACAGTTGCGCCGGCAGGCCGTTCGCCATGCCATTGATGACATAGGCCAGGATCAGTTTCCGGAAAGCCCCGTTTGCCAAAATGATCCGCAGCCCGCGGCGTCCGGACAGGGGACGCGCGGTGATCGGTGCCGACGGTTCCGGCACCAGCCAAAGCGCCGACACTGTGAAAAGGGGCAAGACCACCAGGATCGCCAGCGCCAGCAGGCGCAGGGCACCCGCCTCCTGGCCCGCGGCCCCCAACCCGGCCGCAAAGGGCAGGGTCAGGGCCAGGACGGTGCCGACAACTCCCGCCGCCTCTCGATAGCTGGCGATGCGTGTGCGTTCATGATAATCGCCCGACAATTCGGCGCCCCAGGCCGTCAGCGGCACGATCATCATGGTCCAGCCCAGGAACAGGGCGAAACTCCAGACCAGCAGATGCGTTGCCGTCGCCGTCGAGCCCGGCACCAGCAGGAACCACAGCGACAGAAGCGTCAGGGGCAGGCCGGCGGCAATCCAGGGCTTGCGTCGGCCGAAACGGCTGCGCGTGCGGTCGGACAGCATCCCCACCAGCGGATCCGTCACCCCGTCCCACAGCCGGGACAGCAGCAGGACCAGCCCGATGGAAGCCAGGGGAACCCCGGCCTGGGCATAGACGGACGGCATATAGATGTAGGTGGGCAGCAGCAGCATGGCCAGCGGCAGGGCCGGCAGCCCATAGGCCAGAAGCTGTCGCCTCAGTAACGGCATGGGATGTTACCCACGCGAAATGCCCACATGCACCACGTCGATGGTGCCGACGCTGAACCCCGCCTGGCAGTACCAGAGATATTGTTCCCACATGCGTTTGAACCGCGTGTCGAACCCCTGGCTTTGCAGCTCCGGCCAGGCCGCCTGGAACCGTTCCTGCCATTCCGCCAGGGTGCGGGCGTAGTGCAGGCCATAGCTGTCGGTGCTGTCGAAACGCAGGCCTGCGCCTTCCACTTCCGCCTTCAGGCGCGTCGGGCTAGGCAGCATGCCGCCGGGGAAGATGTAGCGCTGGATATAGTCGGCGCCCTTGCGATAGCCCTCGAAATGGTCCTCGCCGATGGTGATGATCTGCAAGGTAGCCTTGGCGCCCGGCTTCAGCCGGTCGCGCACGGCATTGAAGAAGGTGGGCCAATAGCGTTCGCCCACCGCCTCGAACATCTCGATGCTGGCGACGGCGTCGAACTGTTCGCGGATGTCGCGGTAATCCTGCAAGCGGATATCCACCCGGTCCGACAGGCCGGCGCGCGCCATGCGGGCGACGGCGTAGTCATGTTGGGCCCGGCTGATGGTCACGCCCGTGACGCGGGCACCCACCACCTTGGCCGCATATTCGGCAAACCCGCCCCAGCCGCAGCCGATTTCCAGCACATGCTGGCCCGGCTTCAGGTCCAGGCGACGGGCGATGGCCTCGTATTTCCGCATCTGTGCCGCTGTCAGGTCTTCCGGCTGCGCCAGATCGGCATAGACGGCCGAGGAATAGGTCATGCTGGGGTCCAGCCAGCGGTCGTAGAAGCTGTTCCCCAGATCATAATGATAGGCGATGTTGCGCTTCGACCCGCCCTTGGTGTTGGGCTTGGCCGCGTGCAGCAGGAAATTCAGCGCCCTGACCCAGGCCTTGCCGTTCATAGCACGGTCCAGCTCCGCCTCGTTGCGCAGGGCCATTTCGAACAGGGCGGGGACATCGGGGCTGGTCCAGTCCCCTTCCAGATAGCTTTCGCAGAAGCCCAGCTTGCCGCCCAGCAGCATACGCCGGGCCAGCCGGTCGTTGCGCACATATAGCACGCCATGCGGTCCAGTTTCCGATCCGTCGAAACGGTGGCTGCGCCCATCGGGCAGCACGATGGTGACGGAGCCGATCCGGATGGACGGGGCTAGCGACAGCAGCAGGCGCATCATGCGCGACGGCCGGTAGCGGGTGGCGTCCTGGCTGAGGCCGAGGAGATGGCTTTCGGTCTGTTCGGTCATGGCTCCACCATTGTCTGGGCGGTGGTTGAGATGGATCGGGGCGTCGTTTCGGCAAGCGGGTTCCGCCGCACGGGCGGATCGGGCCGGCGATGAAACCGGGCGCCCTTGCGCCACAGCTTCAGCGCCTCCCAATGGATGCCGGCGATCACCTTCAGGGTGACCAGCGGATGGCGGGCGATAGCGGACATCAGGGAGCGTGTGGTCAGGGCCACGCGCCGGCCCGTCTGCGTGGCGACCAGCAGGTCGCCGTCGGCATCGCCATAGCGGATATCGATTGCGATGCTGTCACCGGGCGGCGACAGTCGGAAACGATAGGCGCCGTCGATGGCGAAGAAGGGGGAGACGTGGAATTCCTTGGCATGGCCATGCAGAACTTCCCCCGTTGCCGAAAGCCCCTCCGGCGTGGGCACGACATAGCAATGCTGGTCACCGAAGGTGTTCTTCACCTCGTAAATGATGGCGCGCAGCGCCCGATCGGGCCCTTGACAGAAATAGATCGACAGCGGGTTGAAGGCGTAGCCCAGCACGCGGGGAAAGCAGAACAGGCGGATGGCGCCCCCGTCCAGATGCACGCCCTTTTCTGCCAGCACCCCCTCCACCCAGGGGCGCAGGGCGCTGCCATCGCGCCGTCCATGGTCCCGGTCCTGCACGGACAGCAGGCCCGGCCGATTATGCGTCAATGGCCATGGCAACCGGTCCAGCCGGTCCAGGTCCAGCAGCAGCGAGTAGACGCCATAGCTGAACTGGTGCCGAAAGGGCCGGAAGCGCGCATGGAAGACCCGGCAGAGGTAAAGCGCGTGACCTGTACCGGCATCGTCCATGTCCATGACGGTCACTCCGCGGCCGCCTTGAAGGGCTTCAGTGGCTTGGCATTGCGTCCGGCGGGGGAGGCGTCGGTGACGCTCCACGGACGCTTGGCGCCCAGCGCCTCTGCCACGGCCAGCCCGGCGGACAGCCCATCCTCATGGAAGCCATAGCCCAGATAGGCGCCGCAGAACCAGGTGCGGCGCACACCCTGGATGCGCCCGACCTCGCCCTGGGCGCGGATGGCGGCGGCGTCGAACATCGGGTGATCGTAGATGAATTCCTTGATCCGGTATTCCGGGCGCGGCGGTTGGATGGGGTTCAGGGTCACGAACAGCGGGTTCGACGGATCGATGCCCTGCAGCTCGTTCATCCAATAGGTGACGGCCACCTTGGCATTGCGGTCGCGGGTGCTGTGGGCCAGATAGTTCCAGGCTGACCAGGCCTTGGGCCGCTTGGGCATCAGGGCCGGATCGCGGTGCAGGTGGGCGCGGTTCAACTGATAGCGGAAGGCGCCCAGGATGCGCTTTTCCTCCTCGTCAGCGTCGGTCAGCATGGTCAGGGCCTGATCGGCATGGGCGCCGATGATGACCTGGTCGAAGGTCAGTTCCGCCCCTTCCGTATCGCGCAGGATGACGCCGGTGGGCGTCCGGCGCAGGGCAATGATGGCGCGGTCGGTATGGAAGCGCCCGGCCAGCGTTTCGGCCAGCACCCGGACATAGGTGCGGCTGCCACCCTTGACGCTGTACCATTGCGGGCGGTTCTTGATCTTCATCAGGCCATGGTTCTGGAAGAAGCGGATGAAGCTGTGCGCCGGGAAGGACAGCATCTCTGAAATGGTCGATGACCAGATGGCCGCCCCCATGGGCAGCAGATGGTCATAGATGAAGCGGTGGCCATAGCGCCCGGCATCCAGATATTCGCCCAACGTCATGCCGATGGCCGATGGGTCGCGCAGTAGCTTCGGCGCCTCGCGATAGAAGCGGACGATGTCGCGCAGCATCAGGTGATAGGTGGGCGACAGGATGTTGCGCTTCTGCGCGAACATGCCGGCCAGGTTGCTGCCCGAATATTCCAGCTTGCCGCGGTCCAGCGACACGGCAAAGCTCATGGTGCAGGGCATGGCCGGCACGCCCAGATGGGCGAACAGGGCCAGCAGGTTGGGATATGTGGCCTGGTTGAAGACGATGAAGCCCGTATCGACGGGCGTCATCTTCCCATCGGGGCCGGGCACATCCACCGTGTTGGAATGGCCGCCCAGATAGTCATTCTGTTCGAACAAGGTGACATCATGGCCGTGCCGGTTCAACAGCCAGGCGGCGCTGAGACCGGAGATGCCGGCACCGATGACCGCGATTTTCATCCCAGAACGTCCTTCCTTCAATTCGGTTCAGCCGCCGCGCGCATGGCGGCGAACGCGTCCAATGCGCGCTGGCGGCCCAGCGCATTGTCGATGATGGGGGCGGGATAGGTGCTGCCCAGCACCACCCCGGCACCCCGCAGCACCAGGGGCGGCGCCGTCCAGGGTGCATGGATATATTTGTCCGGCAACTGTTTCAGTTCAGGTACCCAGTGCCGGACATAGCGCCCGTCGGGGTCGAATTTCTCCCCCTGGGTCATGGGATTGAAAACCCGGAAATAGGGGGCGGCATCGGCCCCACAGCCGCCGATCCATTGCCAGCCGGCGGCATTGTTGGCCAGATCGGCATCGACCAGCGTGTCCCAGAACCAGTCCTGCCCGGCCTGCCAGGGCAGCAACAGATGCTTGACCAGCAGGGACCCGACGATCATGCGTACGCGATTATGCATCCAGCCCGTGGCCCACAGCTGCCGCATGCCGGCATCGACGATGGGATAGCCGGTGCGGCCGCGTTGCCAAGCCGACAGGGCGGCGGGATCGCTACCCCAGGGGAAGGTTTCGAAGGCCGGGTTCAACGGCTGTTCGGGCAGGGTTGGGAAATGGTAGAGTAGGGAATAGCAGAATTCCCGCCAGCCGATTTCCCGCAGGAAGCTGTCGATCTGGGCCTTGAACCCCTCCGGTCCTGCTGCCGCCGCCATCCGGGCCGCGTGCCAGACCTGCCGGGGGGAGATTTCTCCGAAATGCAGATGCGGCGACAGGCGGGAGGTGCCGTCGATGCCGGGCACATCGCGGCCGGCGGCATAGTTGGCGGCCCCGCTGGACAGGAAGGTTGTCAGGCGGGCGGCAGCTGCGACCTCTCCCACACGCGCACCATCGGCCCAGGCCGCGCGGAACGGACCAGCCCAATCCGGCCGCGTCGGCAGCAGACCCCAATCCGCCAGGTCATCGCCGGCCGGCCGGTCCGCGCAGGGGCGCAGGCTGCTGGGCGCGGGCAGGGGCTGGGGCGGGGCCGTCACGGCCAGGGCCGCCCGCCAATAGGGGGTGAAAACCTTATAGGGCGAGCCTTGTCCGGTCAGTACCTGCCATGGCTCGTTCAGCAGGGAGCCATTGAAGCTGGCCACCTCCACGCGACCCTTCACGGCTACCTTCAGGCGCGATTCGCACTGGACGGCGAACGGCTCGTAACAGCGGTTCCAGACAATCTCGGCCGCGCCGGTCCGGGTCGCCAGATCGGCCAGGACCACGTCCGCCGGGCCACGCAGCAGCAACAGGGGGCAGCCCAGCCGGGTCAGATCGGCCGACAGGTGCGCCAGGCTGTGATGCAGCCACCAGCGGCTGGCGCCACCGCCTTTCCACGCGCCGGGCGTGACATCGTCCAGCACAAAGACGGGCAGCACGGGTCGGCCGGACGCGACCGCGCGGGCCAGGGCCGGATTGTCGGCTAGGCGCAAATCCTGACGGAACCAGACGATGATCGGTGCTTGGTCTTGCATCGGCGGCGATATGTGCGGGTTGTCTAAGGGGCGATCTGATGATGATACGCGCAGGCGGCCGGGTTGGATCACCGCACACGCTATCCCGATGCGGATATATTTCAGATGTTTGACGCTTGACGGTCCGGCCGCACGGTCCAGGCCGGGTTGACGGGTGGCCGCCAGATCAGCCGCGCAGAGCCATGTCGCGTCGCGTAGCGGCATCGGCCGCCAGCCGCGTGGACGGCAGGGGGAACAGCCGGCCTGTGCCCAGCATCCAGACCTGGAATGGATTGCGCAGCAGCCCTGCAACGGCCGGCGCCAGCACGTTCAATCCTCCCGCATAGGCGCCGAAGGCTGGCAGGATCAACCTTTGCCCGTCGCCTGCGAAGCAGCGGGCGCTAATGCGCTTGCCGCGCACAATGGCCGCCGCCTTCGGATGGTAATGCCCTGACAATTCACCGGCGGCCTGGGCCGGGTTCTTTACGGCTTCGTGCCGGAGGACCAGCGGACCTTCCCGCAACTCCTCGCTCACCACCGTCCCCCCCCAGCCGGGCGGCGGGGCCGGGTCATGGTTGCCGGCAATCCAGATCCAGTCATGGTCCCGCGTCAGCGCCGCGATGCGCCTGCCGTCGCTGTCCGATACGCGCGACGCGGCATCGCGGTCATGGAAACTGTCGCCCAGGCAGATTACGCGGGCCGGCCGCCATTGTGCGCACAGGGACTCCACCCGTGCCAGGGTGGCGGCCGTATCATAAGGGGGCAGGAATTGTCCGTGCCGGGCAAAGGCCGACCCTTTTTCCAGATGCAGGTCGGCCAGCATCAGCCAGCCGCGTGTGGGCCAGAACAGGGCGCCCGATGCGTCGGCGCGCAGGGCGGCGCCGTTCAAGAGGATGTCCATGCCCGGATCTCAATCCAGTGTCAGGCCGCCATCCTCGGCCAGCGGCCAGGACGGGTTGTGGGCGATTTCCCAGTAATGCCCGTCGGGGTCGGCGAACAGGCCACTATAGCCGCCCCAGAACTGTTCCGCCGGTGCGCGCACCAGCCGCCCGCCCTGGGTCAGTGCGAAGGAGACAAGTCGATCGACGTCGGCCCGGCTGCGTACATTATGGGCCAGCATGGTCGGGCCGGGCGGCACCTTTCCGGCATCCGCTGCCACTTCCCGGTCCCATCCGGCCGCATCCAGCAGGGCCAGCGCCATCCCACCCGCCTGGAAGACGGCGAAACCGGGCTGGCTGGCACTGCCGGCCTGCCAGCCCAGCCCTTCATAGAAGGCGCGCGAACGGGCGACATCCGCCACCCGCAATGTGACCAGGGAGATGCGCTGTTCCATGTCGACCATCCCGGCAAAAGGAGAGAACCATTGGCCCATAATGCGCTGCAAAGGGCAAGTGCGACCCGTCCTGTTGCGTCGCGGCATTGGCCCTGTGCTCTCGCGAATACAAGACCTATGGTCGTCTGGCACTATTTTCCACAAGCATTAGCGCATTCGCTCGGGATCACTGAATTGGCACCGCCCCGGGCAAACAATTTCTGCCGCTTATATTGCCCTCTTTCACATGTTTGAAAACTTCACTACAATATTAAGCTGTTAATTTTCCCCGGGGCCCCAGGTGCTGACCAATATCATCGCGCTGGTCCAATTTGCTGTGGTCACGTTCCTCGCGGCGGTCGGGGTGAATCTGGTTGTCTCTATCGGGTCCCATATCATTTCCAAGGTCATGCGCGTCCAGGCGGGTGAGGACATGTTGCGGACCCGTCTGGCCCGCTATGCGCGTATCGTCACCGGGCTGTCAAACCGGGTGGAAGCCCGCAAGAACCTTGCTGCCGGGGCCGCGTCGCAGTTGTTCGGCGCGGAACGGCAGGAAAAGATGTTGAAGGCCCGCGTGCGGGAGCTGGAGAACTGCCCCCATCGCTTCGTGCGCATGATCGGGGCGGAGCAATTCCCCAACAAGCCCTATGAATTCCTGGTGCTGAACACATCGGTGTCGCATCAGGTCAAGCGTGGGGAAAAGCACCCGTTCTTTGACAGCAGCTGGGCTCAGCCCTGTCCCGTGCATGTCTGGGCCCGCGGTCCGGAGGAAGCCCGGGCGGAGTTCGAAAGGGTCTATCCCAAGGCATCCGGCTTCAAGGCCGTCTTTGCCCAACCCCTGACCGGTGTTGCCGCGCCCAAGGGGGAAGAAGGCGAAGGGGCGGACGCGGGCGCTGCGGCACATGCCCCAGCGGAGATGGAGGCGGTATGAGCATATTCTCCATGGCCCTGGGGGTAATGATCGTCTTTCTGTCGGTGAAGCCGACGGTGCTGAAGGCCAACCGCACGATCAAGGAAACCAAACGGGCGATGATCGAGCTGCGGCGGCGCCAGTTTGCGCTCAGCCAGAAAATACGGGCCCTGGCGCGGGAAAGCCTAGGGCAGCGCCTGACAGCCGGCCAGGACGATATGGAAGCCCAGGCCATGTCACATCGCGTCGGTCATCTTCAGCGCATGATCGAGCAGTTGGAGTCGGAGGATCGCCGTGTCCTGGTGATGGATGAACGGCGCGGCCTGTCAGAGACGGGCTGGATCATCTGTGTCCGGCGCCGGCCGGAGGCGGCATCGACGCTGGAGCCGTCCAACATCACGCGGCTGTGGGACGAAGGGCGTTATGTTTTCTTCTTCGCGTCCGATCAGGCCAGGGCCCGCCGCAAGGTGCAGACCCGATTCTCGGAAGAACATGGCTATACGATCGTTGACGTGAAGCCGCATGAGGGCGATCTGTCCGATCCGCCGGCCATCGGCGTGCATAATCCCAACAAGCAGAAGCAGACCGCGTAATCGCGAATCTGTGACGTGCTATCATGCCCTCAATCGCCGGCGCCAACATCGGTTGGCTTGGGCTTACGCCGCACGCGCGGCGCGGCGGCAGTAGCCGCCATACCAAGTTGCGATAAGCTCTACTCATCACAACTTGGTGTCAGCGCAGGCGTCAGACGCGGACATCCAGCAGATAGCCGCGCAGCACCGTGGGCTGGATCGGGTCCAGCGTGACGGGCGGCACGGGTGGCAGGCTTTTGTCCGGCAGCTTGGGAGCCGGGGCCGGCTGCGGCGGCGGTGGGGCTGGCGCAGGTGCTGCCGACTGCTTGCCCGGCGATCCCTCCGGTGGGGGAGGGGCCGGGGCAGTGTAGGAGCCGGTGCGGCCGTTGCTGATTCCATTCATCGCCATGGGTGCAGCTTAACTGTGCAGGGGGCGCCAAGGAAATGGGCAAAGACACATGCCTTCCCGGTTGGGCCTGCGCCTGCCACATGATCAAAAAAAACGGCCGGAAAACCATAGGGTTTCCGGCCGAGTTGAACAGGGAGGCTTCACGTCTGGGAGACGCTGGGTCAAGGACCCAACCCCGACCGGGTAAATCGGGGTGAAACATCGCTGCTGCGTCGCAGCAGCGATGGCCTAAGATTTATGCATCTCGGCTGATTATACCAGGGGTGAAGCCAAAGCTGAGTTATGCGTTCTGCGCATGGCTCGCGGGGAAGGTCTCGGCGACCTTCTTGACCAGGAAATCGCGGAACACGGCGATACGCTTCGAGTGGCGCAGCTCCTCCGCATAGACGAAATAGGCGTCGATGCGGGGACCGGACACTTCCGGCAGGACGCGGACGATGTCCGACTGGCCGTCGACGACGTAGTCGGGCAGCGACGCGATGCCCAGGCCGGACTGCACGGCGCGGAACATGGCGTACAGGCTGTTGACGCGCAGGGCCGTGTGGCGTTCGCCACCCGGCGGGTCGCCGACATGCAGGGCCCAGTTGATGTTGGAAACCGGCGCCCGCGCCTCGTTCGGGTAGGCGATCAGGTCGTGCTGGTCCAGTTCGGCCACCGTCTGGGGGGTGCCGCGCTTTTCCAGGTAGGACTTGTGGGCATAAAGATGGACGCGCACCGTCATCAGGTGGCGCTGGATCAGGTCGGGCTGACGCGGGGCCGACAGGCGGATGGCGATATCCGCCTCACGCATCGACAGGTCCAGCTCATTATCGTCCAGCAGCAGGGTCAGCTGCACGTCCGGGTACAGGGTCAGGAAGTCCTTCACCCGCGGGGTCAGCCAGGTGGACCCCAGTGCGATGGTGGTGGTGACCTTCAGCGGGCCCTTCGGATGTTCCTTCGATTCGGAGAGCATGGCCTCCGTCATCGAGAGCTTGGCGAAAACTTCACGCGCTGTGCGATAAAGCAACTCGCCCTGTTCCGTCAGAATCAGCCCGCGCGCATGGCGATGGAACAGCGGCACATGGAGGCTTTCCTCCAGCGCGCTGATCTGCCGGCTGACCGCCGACTGGCTGAGGTTCAGGGTTTCCCCCGCATGCGTGAAGCTGCCCGCCTCCGCCACAGCGTGAAAGACGCGAAGCTTGTCCCAGTCCATGGACCCGTCCCTAGATAGTGGCGCAACTGCCGAACGCCGGAAGACGTCCCTGGCGCCCCGTCTGTTGGTCGAACACGGAATGCGCTCGACGCATGGATGATATACAGGCCCCGCTGCCAAAGCTAGGGCTTGTCACCAAATTGTCGATTTACCGCAAGCTATCGTATTGTTCTTGCAACAGTTCGGGGAGGGAAGCCGTCGATTTCGGCCAGGTTAAGGTTGTCAGCAGGGCTGGGAACCGCCGACTCCGGTCCCCATCCCTGCTGTTTTGATCGCCAATCCTTGCTGGATTGTCGAATCAATGTCCCGCCAGGAACTTTTCCACTTCAAGGGCAGCCATGCAGCCCATGCCTGCGGCGGTGACCGCCTGGCGGTAGATCTTGTCCTTGACGTCGCCGGCCGCGAACACGCCGGGAATGTCGGTGCGGGTGCTGTCCGGGTCGGTGACGATATAGCCTTCGTCATCCATACGGACCTTGCCCTTGAACACCTTGGTGGCGGGGTCGTGGCCGATGGCGACGAACACGCCGTCCAGGGCCAGGTCGGAAACCGCGTCGGACTTTACATTGCGCAGCCGCACGCCCGTGACGGCGCGCGGGTCGGTGAAGCTGCTGCCGCCCTTGCCCAGGATTTCCTCCACCACGCTGTCCCAGACCACCTGAATCTTGGGGTGGGTGGCCACGCGTTCCTGCAGGATGCGTTCGCCACGGAAGCTGTCGCGGCGATGGATCAGGGTCACCTTGGCTGCGTGGTGGGTCAGGTACAGCGCCTCTTCCAGGGCGGTATTGCCGCCGCCGATCACGGCCACTTCCTTGCCGCGGAAGAAGAAGCCGTCGCAGGTGGCGCAGGCCGACACGCCGGCGCCCTGGAACTGCTGCTCGCCCTCCACCCCCAGCCAGCGGGCCTGGGCGCCCGTCGCGATGATCACGGCGTCGGCCACGAATTCATCGCCGCTGTCGGCCTTGCAGACAAAGGGCCGCTGCGTGAAATCGACATCGGTGATGATGTCGTAAAACATTTTGGTACCGTAACGTTCGGCCTGGGCCCGCATCTGTTCCATCAGATGGGGGCCTTCCACCGGCTCGGCGAAGCCGGGGTAGTTTTCCACGTCCTTGGTGATGGTCAACTGGCCGCCCGGCGTCATGCCCTGAACCAGCACCGGTTCCAGGCTGGCGCGGGCGGCGTAGATGGCGGCGGTATAGCCGGCCGGGCCGGCGCCGATGATCAGGACCTTGGAACGGTGGGTGGCCATGGGTGCTTCCTTCAAGGGGGCGGTGCCGGCCGGGGGACGGCGCATTTCTGGTTCAGGTACCGAAGATGGGGCCACCCGCGTCGGTCCGGCAAGTTGCCGGCGGCGCGGGGCGGGGTTGCGACCGTACCCGCACCGCGTGATCCGGGCAATATCGGTGCGCAATCGCGACGCGGCCGAAATGCCGACTGGCCGTGGCACGGATGGCGCACTACATATCGGGGCTGTTGCCGCCCGAGAACATGGTTTCGAAATGAAGATTCTGGGTCTGTCCGTGCTGTCCGTCCTGCTGCTGGCCGCGATTTCCGGCGCAGGGGCCGCGCCCGTGCGCAGCAATATCGTGCAGACCGAGAATGTGGAGACCTATCTCACGCTGGAAAGTGCCGGCGTGGCGCCGGGCCAGACCGTCTGGGCCGCCCTGACCCAGAATATCCGGCCGCACTGGCATACCTACTGGATCAATCCCGGCGACAGCGGCATCCCGACAGAGATTGCCTGGACGCTGCCGGCCGGGTGGAAGGCCGACGCCATCACCTGGCCCGCGCCCAAGCGCTTTCCCATCGGGCCGCTGGTCAATTTCGGTTACGAGGATCAGGTGCATCTGCTGGTGCCCCTGACGGTACCGGCCGACGCCCCCGTCGGCAGCCGTGTCCGGCTGACGGCCAAGGCCGACTGGCTGGTCTGCGAGGATATCTGTATTCCCGAATCGGGCGACTTGGCCCTGGATGTGCCGATCGTGGCAGCCGCGGCACCGGCGGCGGAAGCGGCCCCGCTGTTCGCCGCCGCCCGCGCCAGCCTTCCCGTGCCCAGCCCCTATACGGTCCGGCTGGTCGCGGGGGAGAAGGCGCACAGGCTGCTGCTGGAGGCGCCGGGCCTGGATAAGGGCAGCATCCGCGATGCCTTCTTCTTCCCCCATGATTACAAGGTCGCGTCCAGCAATGCCGAACAGCCCCTGCTGTTGGATGCCAAGGGGCTGAGCCTGACCCTGACACCGGGCGGCGCCCTGCCGGCCGGGCCGGTCACAGGGGTCCTGACCTTCACGGAAATGCTGGACGGCAAGCCTGTACACCATGCCTTCGCGGTGGAGGCGGCCGCGGCATCGGGGACGGCCATGCCGGCCGATGGCGGCGCGTCGAAGACGGGACTGCTGTCGGC
This sequence comes from Niveispirillum sp. FG148, assembly GCF_057809655.1. Classification (NCBI taxonomy): domain Bacteria; kingdom Pseudomonadati; phylum Pseudomonadota; class Alphaproteobacteria; order Rhodospirillales; family Azospirillaceae; genus Niveispirillum; species Niveispirillum sp. FG148. The sequence continues at coordinate 142,021 of NZ_JBMDKJ010000003.1, read as the reverse complement.
TCTGCTGCTGGCCCTGCTGGGCGGGGCCATCCTGAACCTGATGCCCTGCGTCTTCCCCGTCCTGTCCATGAAGGCGCTGGCTCTGATGAAGCATGGTCCGAGGCATGCGCGTCGGCATGGCTTGGCCTATACGGCCGGCGTTCTGCTGTGCTTTGCCGCCGTCGCCGGGTCGCTGATCGCGCTGCGGGCCGGCGGGGCGGCCATCGGCTGGGGGTTCCAGCTTCAGGACCCGGTCGTCGTTTCCATCCTGGCCTATGTCATGCTGCTGCTGGGCCTGTCGCTGTCGGGCGTGTTCACCCTGGGCGACAGCGTCATGGGCGTGGGCCAGGGCCTCGCCGGGCGCGACGGGCTTGCCGGCAGCTTCTTCACCGGTGTACTGGCGACCGTGGTCGCCACGCCCTGCACGGCGCCCTTCATGGGGACCGCGCTTGGCTATGCCATCACCCAGCCCTGGCCTGTGGCGATCAGCGTGTTTCTGGCTCTGGGGTTGGGCATGGCGCTGCCGTTCCTGGCGCTGTCCTTCTCACCGGTGCTGCTGCGCCGTCTGCCGCGTCCGGGCGTGTGGATGGAGCGGGTGAAGCAGGCTTTGGCCTTCCCGCTTTACGCATCCGCCGCCTGGCTGGTCTGGGTGCTGTCGATCCAGGCGGGCCCGGCTACGCTGGCAACCGTGCTGGCCGGCATGGTGGCTCTGGCCCTGGCCGCCTGGATTTACGGACTGACCCGGCTGTCGCGGGGAACGGGGCGCTTGCTGGGCACGCTGGTGGCACTGCTGGCCCTGGCTGGTGCAGTGGGCGGGGTCCTGAACGCCGCGCCCCTGGCGGCCCCGGCGACGGGCACCGCCAAGGCGGAGGCCGCTGTGGGCTACGAAACCTGGACGGCGGAAAAGCAGGCGGCCTTGACGGGGGCGGGCAAGCCCGTCTTCGTGAATTTCACCGCTGCCTGGTGCGTGACCTGTCTGGTGAACGAGCGGACATCCCTGTCCACCACCGCCGTAAAGGCGGCCATGGCGGACAAGGGCATTGCCTATCTGAAAGGCGACTGGACCAATCGCGATTCCACCATCGCCCGCGTGTTGGAAAGCCACGGGCGCAGTGGCGTGCCGCTCTACCTGCTTTATCTGCCCGGTCAGGCCGAGCCCGTTGTCCTGCCACAGATACTGACCGAAGGGATCGTGCTGGACGCCCTGGCCGCGATCGGGACGGGCACCCCCAAAGGGTGAGGGAGCAAACCCGGCCATGCGGTGTTTTCTGAGCTGGAGCATTGTCCGGCGTGCCGGGCCGCTATGTCCTTGCGGATATGACCCCTGGCCGTCTTGCGGGGACCGCTCCCACGCCTTATCTTAGAATTATTCTAAGATGGGAGGCGTGCCCCCGGTTACCGGGTGTGGGTCGCCCAGGGAGACAGACAATGGCCAGTTTCAGCGAGAGTCCCGAGCTTCTTCGGACCTTTACCGCCCAGGCCAACCGCTATCCGATGCTGCTGCCTGAACAGGAGGCGCAGCTGGCCCGCGACTGGGCTGACAAACATGACCGCCGTGCATTCGACCAGCTGGTGAAAAGCCACATGCGTCTGGCGGTAAAAGTGGCCGGGCGTTACGCGCGATCCGGCCTGCCCATCGCCGATCTGGTGTCGGAAGCCAATATCGGCCTGGTGAAGGCTGTGCAGCGTTTCGATCCTGGCCGTGGATTCCGGCTGGCGACCTATGCCCTCTGGTGGATCCGGGCCGAGGTGCAGTCCTTCGTGCTGCACAACTGGTCCCTGATCAAGGGCGGCAACACCGCCACCCTGAAGCGCCTGTTCTTCAACCTGCGCCAGACCCAGCGGCGGCTGGGCATCCATGACCGTATCATGAACGATGCCGAGGCGGTGCGTGTCGCGGAGGAACTGGGGGCCAGTCTGGAGGATGTGCGCGAGATGGAGCATCGCTTCGCCACGCCCGTCAGCTCGCTGAACGTCAGCGTGGGGGAGGAGGGCGACAGCGAGGCGATCGACCTGCTGGCCGACGAAAGCGAAAGCGTCGAGGATATGCTGGTGGAGCAGGGCGAGCTGTCGGCCAGGCGTGCCCTGATGCGCGATGCGTTGACCCAGCTGGGCGAGCGGGAACGGCACATCTTCACGGCCCGTAACCTGTCCGAGCAGCCGGTGACGCTGGAGACCCTGGCCCGGCAGTACGGCGTCAGCAAGGAGCGAATCCGCCAGATCGAAAGCGGGGCCTACAAGAAGGTGGTGCGCCGCGTGCGCGATCAGGCGCAGACGCCGTCGCCCATGCCTCCGCCCATGGCGCTGGGCCGGCGCACCGGCGTCATGGCCATGGCCTGACTCCGCGCCCCTGATTTACCTCGCCCCGCAACTGGTGTAGGGGTTGCGCCGCAGCGCAACAAAAGAAACAGCGCGGGAGGGGGAAACCATGAGTGCGACCACCCAGATCAAGCGGATCAGCGTACCGGACATCGCCGCCCGTAAGGGCCGTGACCCGGTGGTGGTGCTGACCGCCTACAGCGTTTCGATGGCCCGGCTGCTGGACCCGCATTGCGATTGCCTGCTGGTCGGCGACAGCCTGGGCATGGTGCTGTACGGGCTGGACAGCACGCTGCCCGTCACGCTGGACATGATGATCAACCATGGTGCGGCTGTCGTGCGTGGCTCACAGCGGGCCTGCGTCATTGTCGACCTGCCCTGGGCCAGCTATCAGGAAAGCCCGGCCCAGGCCTTCCGCAACGCCGCCCGCGTGCTGGCGGAGACGGGTGCGCAGGCGGTGAAGCTGGAAGGCGGGGAGGAAATGGCGGAGACCATTGATTTCCTGGTCCGGCGTGGCATCCCCGTGATGGGGCATGTCGGCCTGACCCCGCAGGCGGTCAATGCCCTGGGCGGTTACCGCGCGCGTGGCCGGTCGGATGCCGAACAGCAGAAGATACTTGGGGATGCGCGGGCCGTGGCCGAAGCCGGCGCCTTTGCCCTGGTGGTGGAAGGGGTGGTGGAACCGCTGGCCCGTCAGATTGCCGAGCAGGTGCCCGTCACCACCATCGGCATCGGTGCCAGTGCTGCCTGTGACGGACAGGTTCTGGTGTCGGATGACATGCTGGGCCTGTTCGGCGGCTTCACGCCCAAATTCGTGAAGCGCTATGCTGAATTGGGCGAGGCCGTGACGGCGGCGGCGGCCGACTACGCGGCGGAGGTGCGGTCGCGGGCCTTCCCGGCCGCCGCGCATGTTTTCACCCCCCGCAAGGGATGAGCGGCTCAGGGCTGCACGGCACCCGCATCGGCCGTGACAACGCCGGTGATGCGGCCAAAGGCGCGGGCCGTGTCACGGGCGTGCAGCGACAGGCCGGCGCGGTGCGCCACCAGATCGCGGATATGCATCAGGGGGATCATGGGCAGATCATTTTCAAGAATGGTCGTCGCCCGTGCCGACAGGGTGGGGATATCGCGCGGGTCGACCCCGCGCGCCCGATGCAGCAGGTCCAGCAGCGCATCGTTGCGATAGGCGCTGGGGTTCGTGGTGCTGTCCTTCTCTGTCGGGCCCGCGACGGCCACATAACCCTCCGTGGCCGATCCCGCCGTCAGCCCCAGGCCTGAAAACATCATCTGGAAATCGCCGGCCGCCACCTTCGGGCGCACCTCGGTGGCCGATATGGCGGTGACTGACAGTTCAATGCCAATGGCGCGCAGCATGCCGGCCAGTGCATCAGCCACCCGGGGCCGGTCGGTGATGCGGGTGACGGGCATCAGCAGGTTCAGGCGCAGGCCGGAACCATACCCGGCAGTCGCCAACAGTTCGCGGGCCGTTTCGGGCTGCGCCACCATCCGGTGCGGCCGGTCTGGCAGATATCCTTCCATGCCCGGCTGGGCCAGTTGCCAGGCAGGGCCGGCGAAACCCTCCAGCCCGCGTTCGACCAGCAGATGCCGGTCGATGACCATGGCGATGGCGCGCCGTACGCGGATATCGGACAAGGGGTTGCGGGTGCCATCGACCAGGTCGGGCCGCAGATTGAAGGTCAGCAGCAATGTGCGGTCGGTTGGCAGCTCCGTCAGCCGCACCCCCTTGACGGAGGAAAGGTAGGGAAGCTGGGCCGGGGCCACATCCTCCATGATGTCGGCAGCCCCGGTGACCAGCACCCGCAGCCGGTCGCGCGCATCCGGCAGGGTCCACAGGACCAGCCTTTGCCAGACCGGACATTCCGACCAGCAATGGGGGGAGGGTACCAGCACCGCCTGACCCGGCGCCGGCGTCTCTGCTGCGGCCACATAGGGGCCGCTGCCCGGCAGCAGGCTGGTCTTGGTCACCGGCTTCACGCGTTCCGGATCGCAGCCCAGCGGTCCGCCACCGGCATCGTCGGGGGCGGCCACAATGAACAGCAGCGACAAGGCAGCGGGCAACAGCCGGTATGGCTCATCCAGGGTCAGGGTCACCTGCCCCTTCGCTTGCGAGATCTGGCTCAGCCCCAGCAGATCGCGGCCGGCGGCGCGAGCCAGCGTCTGGTGGCGGCAAAGGCTGTAAGCCACGTCTGCCGTGGTAACAGGACGCCCCGTCGCGAAGGTGGCATTGGGGGCCAAGGAGAAGGACCAGCTTCGGTAGTCGGCGCTGCCCGTCCAACTGGTCGCCAGCCGCGGCGCGATATTGAAACCGTCGCGCGTCACCAGCGTATCGTACAGATGCTCGAAATACTGGAAATCGGCGCCTGTGCGGGCATGATGCGGGTCGGCTGTGGTCGCCCCGCCGGACAATGCCACGACAAGCCGATCGCCCGCCCTTGCCGACGCGGGGGACGATATCACCAGCAGCACCAGCAGCAGCCGCTGCAAAAGGGGGCGCCAGATCGCCGCCACACCACCATCCCGTTCCGACGCCAGTTTGCGATCGCACCATGCCCGCTGTGCGGGGGCACGGCAAGCGCGCATTACCGTCGGTCGCAAGCGGGCGGGAGGCGGGCCGATCAGTTCACCATCGGCTTGGCAGTGGCAGCCGCGCGCTTGGCCGGAGCCGGCAGCTCGACATTCACTTCCAGCATGGAACAGCCGCTTTCGCGCTCCAGCTTCACCGCCACCTTGTCGTCATCAATATTGACATACTTCTTGATGACGGCCAGCAGTTCCTGCTGCAAGGCGGGCAGGAAGTCGGGGCTGTCACGGCCGGACCGTTCGTGCGCCAGCACGATCTGCAGCCGCTCCTTGGCCTGGGCCGCCACCGTGGGCGGCTTGGACTTGCGGAAAATATCCAGCAGGCTCATGCGGTCCTCCGCAGCAGGCGGTCCAGGAAGCCCTTCTTTTCGGGCTTGACGAAGCGATGCTCGATCTTCTCGCCCAGGAAACGGCCGACGGCGTCGGCATAGGCGAGGCCGGCATTCGACTTGTCGTCAAGAACGACGGGCATGCCGACATTCGATGCCTTCAGGACGGCGGGGCTTTCCGGAATGATGCCCAGCAGCGGAATGGCCAGGATGTCCAGCACATCCTCCACCTTCAGCATCTCGCCCTTTTCCACGCGCTCCGGATCGTAGCGGGTGACCAGCAGATGCTCCTGCACCGGCTCCAGCCCCATTTCCGCCCGGCGCGACTTGGCCTGGATCACGCCCAGGATGCGGTCGCTGTCGCGGACGGAAGAAACTTCGGGGTTGGTGACGATGATGGCGTGGTCGGCATAATAGAGCGCCATCAGGGCGCCCTTTTCGATGCCGGCCGGGCTGTCGCACAGGATGTAGTCGAATTCCTTCTTCAACTCATCCAGGATCTTGCCAACCCCTTCCTGGGTCAGCGCATCCTTGTCCCGCGTCTGGCTGGTCGGCAGGATATACAGGTTTTCCACCCGCTTATCCTTGATCAGTGCCTGGCTGAGACGTGCTTCCCCGTTGATCACGTTGATGAAGTCGAACACCACGCGGCGTTCGCATCCCATGATCAGGTCCAGATTGCGCAGACCGACATCGAAATCGATGATGCAGGTCTTGAAACCGCGCAGGGCCAGACCGGTGCCAAAGGCGGCGCTCGAAGTGGTCTTGCCCACGCCGCCCTTGCCGGAGGTCATCGTAATGATCTTGGCCAAGAGGCGTCTCCCAAGGTCAAAGGTTGATCACAAATTCCGTCACGTCCCGGAGGACGCAAGCGGATCGATATGGAGATAGCCATTGTTCAGGTAGATTTGAACCTGACGACGGCGGATATCCTGGCCGATGTCTTCCGACACGCGGTAAAGTCCGGCGATGGACACCAGTTCGGCGTCCAGGCTCTGACAGAAGATACGGGCCGACTGGTCACCGCTGACCCCGGCCAGCGCCCGTCCGCGCAGCGACCCATAGACATGGATCGACCCGTCGGCCAGCAGCTCGGCACCCGGACTGACGGAACCGATCACCACCAGATCACCGCCAGGGGCGTAAATCTGCCGGCCCGACCGGATATTCTCCGCAATCACCATGGTGCTGCGCTGGGGGGCCGGCGGCTCCGGCATGGCGACGGGCGCCGGTGTCGGGGCGGCAGGTGCCTGTGGCTGTATCTGCACATTGGCCAGACCCTGCGCGGGGCTGCGGCCCGTGCCGGCCAGCGGATCGAAGGTCTCGACCTTGCCGCGGGGGGCAGCCAGCAGCGCCATGCCGCGCGCAAGGGCGGCGTCCTGCTGTTCCTTGCTGCCACCCTGCAGGCCCACAGCCATCAGACCCAGATTCTTCAGCAGTTTGCAGAAGGCATCCATGTCGAACGGAGCGCCGGCGGGCAGGTCGTCCAGGTCCAGCACCACGCCCGCATGGCGGAAGAAGTTCGGCGCCTGCGCGATCTTGCCCGACAGAACGGGGAAGAAGTTGGGATTGTGGGGGTCGCTGACCTTCAGCACCATCATGGTGAAGGTGCTGCCGCGCAACTGGAATGGCGCGTCCCTATAGGCGACCTGCATGCTCATGTCCGGTTCAGACCCCACCTGTCCCCTGAACGCAAAAAACGGAACCGGTCGCAACCATTGCGCCCGTGGCCCCGCCGCGTTCTGCCTGATGACGTCGTTCAAGCCCTAAAGCTGACCCGCCGTCAAGGATTTCATTGGCCACATCTTGCGACAAGGTTGCAAGGTTACACAATATCTATTCCGAGGAGGGACGGATGTGCGGCCCGCCATCGGCTGCGTGCTGTGCGATACCTTCCGCCATACCGTTGATATCGCTGGAAACGACCCGTCAGGACAGCGACGCTGGGCCTTTGGAGACGTATTTCCAGGGTGCCCGGGCGGGTGGCGATCCGCTGTTCGCACCCGCAAAAGGCGACTCGGAATGCTTGCGCAAAAGATGTATGCCGCCAGATATTGTGTGAAGCTTTCGTTTCGCCCGCAAAGGCTAGTGACGCCTACGATATTATGGGGTATCGTGGCCCCGTCGACCCAAATCAGGGGATGGATCGGATAGTGTCAGCGGCATATTGCCTTGCAGCATTCTCCATCAGCGCCGCGGCAGCAGGCCGTCCGGCGCCGCATGATCCGCCCCCCGCAGGATCGACCACCAGGCCGGATCGTCACCAACCGCACCACTCAGACCGAGGGTGCGGTTTTTTGTTGCCCGGTCTTTGCCTGCCGCGTTCCCGCTTCACCAGGACTTTTTCCGTCCCTAGCCGATAGTGAGGAGATGCCAGATGGCCAAGCGCCAGTCCAAACCCGCGTCCAGCAGCAGCGACAGCAAGGTCCACCCGCTCTTCCCCCGCCAGTCCACGGGCTGGGACCCGCTGGGCGGGAACGAGGAGCGGCGCGACCAGTCCTATGTCCGCACCGTCAAGCCGATGAGCGCGGGGCAGGGCCTGCTGATGCAGGCCATCAAGGAACACAACCTGACGCTGGCACTCGGCCCCGCGGGTACGGGCAAGACCTATCTGGCCATTTCCTCTGCCGTGGCGGCGTTGGACAAGGGGGAGGTCGACCGCATCATACTGTCCCGCCCCGCCATTGAGGCCGGGGAGAGCATCGGCTACCTGCCCGGTGATATGAACGAGAAGATGGCCCCGTTCCTGCGGCCGCTCTATGACGCGCTGTCCGACCGGCTGGGGGCCAAGCGGTTGAAGGCCATGATGGCCGATGGATCGATCGAGATTGCACCCGTTGGCTATATGCGGGGCCGGACGCTGAACAACGCCTTCGTTGTCATCGACGAGGCGCAGAACTGCACCTATGCCCAGATTAAGATGCTGCTGACCCGCCTGGGCTGGCATTCCACCATGGTCCTGACGGGTGATCCGGACCAGTCGGACCTGCTGGATGGCCTGTCCGGCCTGTCGGAGATTGCCCGGCGGCTGGAAGTGGTGGACGGCATTGCCGTCGTCCGTCTTGCCGATGCCGACATTGTCCGCCACCCACTGGTGGCCAGCATGCTGACCGTGCTGTGATACCAGGGGCACGAAATCATGACCGATGGTCACGCTTTCGTGCCCCTCAATCGCCGGCGTCGCCATCCGGCGACGGCCCGTCAGTTCGACGCGGCCCCATCCTGACGCAGGTTTTCCATGTAACGTTCTGCCACCTTCTCCCGGTCGATCCGCTGCAGCCCGCGCATCAGGCTTACCCGCGCGCGTCGTCCGCGGTCACTGCCATTGAAGCAGACATGCAGCGGTTCCGGCGGCCCGATGGGCAGCGCGCTCAGCGACAGCGGGGAAAAGCCCCTACCCTTGATGTTGCGCTCCAGCTCTGGCTTCAGGAAGGCAAACTGCGAGACTTCCACGACGGCCGCATCGATACGGCCGGCCTGCAGCTTGCGCAGGTTGGCGATATCGGACGCGGCCACATCCACCTGCAATGTGCCCTTGCCGCGCAGCCCATCGATGATGGGGCCGTTATCATAGCCATCCACGATGCCGATCAGCAGATTCTGCAGGTCGGCCGGATGCCCCCATCTGATCGGGTTGGTCTGACGTTCGGCCAGGGCGTAACGGAAACGGCCGATGGGCAATTCGGACAATATGCCGCCGGCTGCCGCGCATTCGGTCGCCGTGGCCGTGAAGAAGCCGACATGGCCGTTATCCGGCTGCATCGCCGTCGACACTGCCCGCTTCCACGGCAGGATGGTGATGGTCAATCTGTCGCCCTGGGTGGCGAAGGCTGCGCGCAGGACGGTGGTCATCGCCCCGCCGTCCGGCAGGCTGCCGGAGAAAGGCGGCCATTCCAGGGTGGTGAAGGACCACTCCTCGGCTCCGGCCGGCAGCGGCGCCAACAGCATTCCCAACAGGAACGCCAATGAACGCAGCCGCATGCCCACCTCCACCTCGAATTTGATTGTCGTTAACCTAGGGTGACAGCGTTGGCAGGGCAACCGGGCTTCGCATAACCTTTTGCGCCACCGGTGCGCGGGGCCGGTCAACCGGCCCGGACCCGCGCAATGAAGCTATCGACCTGCTGGCGCAGGTTGTCAGCACTGTGCGACAGACCGCCGGCCGCCTTTGCCAGGTCCGCCGCACTGATGCTGGTGCTTTCCACGGCCCGGCTGACCCCGCTGATATTGCCGGCGATCTCCTGCGTGCCCAGGGCCGCCTGCTGCACATTGCGCGCGATCTCCCGCGTGGCGGCATCCTGTTCCTCCACGGCAGCCGCGATGGTCGTGGATATCTCGTTGATCTCCGTGATCGTGCGTGTGATCTCCACGGTGGCGGTCACGGCATGGCCCGTCGCCTCCTGGATGCTGGCAATGCGGTGGGAAATGTCCTCGGTGGCCTTGGCGGTCTGGCTGGCCAGGTTCTTCACCTCCGACGCCACCACCGCGAAGCCCTTGCCGGCCTCACCCGCACGCGCGGCCTCGATCGTGGCGTTCAGTGCCAGCAGGTTGGTCTGGCTGGCGATTTCTGCGATCAGCTTGACCACGGCGCCGATGGCGTCGGCCTCCGCCGCCAGACTCTGGATGGTGCTGTTGGTGGCATCGGCGCGGTCGGCGGCGTTGCGGGCAATCCCGGCAGAGGTGCCGACCTGCCGCGTGATTTCCCCGATGGCGCCGGTCATCTGCTCCGCCGACGCGGCAACGGTCTGCACATTGGCGCTGGTCTGTTCCGTGGCGGCCGACACCACCCCGGTCTGGCCCTGTGCCTGTTCGGCCGTCTGCGACAGGGTGCGGGCATTGGCGTTCAATTCGGTTGCGGCGCGGGCCACCTGCTCCACAATGCCCAGCACCCCGGCTTCGAAACTGTCGGCCAGCGCCAACATCCCCTGGCGCCGTTCGGCCGCCGCCCGGGCTTCCGCCTGCTTCACCTCGTCAGACAGCCGCTGCGCCGCCACGGCGTTCGCCTTGAAGGTCTCCAGCGCACCGGCCAGACGTCCGATCTCGTCATGCCGGCCCAGGCCGGGAACGGTGACAGCCAGATCGCCCCCCGCCACCTGCGCCATGGCGGCCGTCACGGCCTCCACCGGCCGGGCGATGGTGTAGGTGGAGATGTAGAAGGCCAGTCCGCCCAGGACGGCGATACCGACGGTCATGACCGCCAGGACCAGATTGCGCGACAGGATGGCGTCGGCGGATGCATCCGCCGATTCCTTCTTCATCGCGTCGCGCAGATCATCCGACAGCTTCAACGCCTTGTCGCGGACCCCATCCATGATCGGATCAAACCTGGTCTGAACCAGCACCAGCGCCTCGTCGGTGCGCTGGGCGGTGACCAGGGGGGCGATGTCCGCGAATACGGCCTGACTGGCGGTCAAGTCCTGCTGCAGGTCGCGGATGCGGTCGGCATATTGCGGCGCCGCTTTCATAACGTTATCGAAATGACCGGCGGTCTGCCCGAAATTGCGGACGCCCCGTTCATGCGCATCCTTGATCGGCTTCTCCCCCTTCAGGGCCAGCAGCTTATAGCTCTGCCGGCTGACCGCCGTCATTTCGCGCACGGCCCGGATCACCTCCATCCCGGCCGCCGACTGGCCCGTGATCAGCGCTGAATATTGGCGTTCGGTGGTGACAAGGCGGGTAGAGGCGAAGACGCCCACGCCGATTGTCAGGGCGCTCAGCAATGCAATGATCGCCAAGATACGGGTGGAAATATTGAAGCGGCTGATATTCATGAAGACGGTCCGGTCCCTTGGCCTGATGCCGGGCAAGATAACCGGCCGCTACCGTCCACGCCAGCCGCCTTCAGCGCTTCGTTGCGGATAACCCTGTCCGGCCCAGGAAGTCGTCGATGGCGGCCAGCACCCGGTCACGGATGCTGTCGGCTTCCATCAGCAGTTCATGGCGGGCGCCGGGGAAGGGGACCAGGGTGCAATCGGGCAGGAGACGCGCCGCCAGATCGTGCCGATCGTGCCGCACGATGCCGTCCGCCCGCGCCGACAGCAGCAGGATCGGCAGCCGCACCGTTTCCAGCCGATCATGGGTGAACAGGTGGTGGATGGACGTCAGAGCCGCATCCAGCCAGCCCCAACTGGCCCCACCCAGGGCGATGGACGGGTCCGCCACGCACAGGGCGTGGCCGCGCGCGAAACGCACGGGATCGGAGGTCAATTTGTTGCTGGCGAAGTCGGGCGCGGGATCGGCCGCCCACGGCTCCTGACCCAGGGCATAACGGTGTCCCCGTCCCCACGCCACGGCCCGTCGTGCCAGCCATCGGGCGCCCGCCTCCGGCAGCGGGAACGTCTGCACGCCCAGCATCGGGGCCGACAGGATGGCTGCGGCAAAGGGGTGGGGCCGTTCGGCCAGGAAGCGCAGCAGGATATGCCCGCCCATGGAATGGCCCAGCGCCACAATCGGTCCCGTCACCCCGTCCATCAGGCGGGGCAGGCAGGCTGCCAGGTCATCCAGGAACTGATCGAACCGATCGACATGGCCGATCCCGGCATCGGCCAGCGGCCGGCTTGATCCACCCTGGCCGCGCCAGTCCAGGCACAGCACATGCAGGCCGCGCCGGGTCAGGTCACCCGCCAGTTCGGCATATTTCTCCACGAATTCGGCTCTGCCGGGCAGAATCAGGATGGTCGGTGCCCCTGGCGCGGGCCGGGCATCCTCTGCGGGGCGCCAGCGGGAGAGGCGCAGCCGGGTGCCGTCAGGGCGCATCAGCGCTTCATGCGACCAACCGCCATCTGCCGATACGGCACCAACCATGACACTATCCATTGCTGTTCCAATCCTTCTCACCGGTTTGACCCGCCGGCCGCACCGGCCTATGGTGCGGCACAGCAACAATAGGTGGCCCAAGCCGTGCCGCCAAGCGTGGGAGTATCTATCACGATGGATAACGTTGCCCGCCGTTCCGGCCTGGACCCTGCCGACCTGACCGGCTTCTATTTTGAAGATCTGTATGTCGGCATGAAGGGTGTCTATGCCCGGACCATTACGGAAACCGACATCGTCATGTTCGCCGGCATCTCCGGCGATACCAATCCCATGCACCTGAACGAAGAATATGCAAAGGCGACGCCGTTCGGCGGACGCATCGCGCATGGCATGCTGTCGGCCTGTTTCATTACCACGGTCCTGGGTACGCGACTGCCGGGGCCGGGATGCATCTACATGTCCCAGAATCTGCGGTTCCGTTCGCCCGTGCGCATCGGCGAGACGGTGACCACAACGGTGACCGTTTCCAGCCTGGTCCCCGAAAAGCGCCGGGCCATGCTGTCGACCATCTGCACGGTCGGTGACCGCGTCGTTATCGACGGTGACGCCATGGTCATGGTGCCTGCCCGTGCCATTGCGCCCCTGACCGCGGCGGAGTGATCGGCCAATTTTGCTGACACGCGAGAATGGACGGCGGCCCGGGGTCTGATCGGCAATGCGCCCCAGGCTCTGGACCGCCGCTGCTTTTCCCGACTATATGCATGGCGGTTCCCGCCTTTCCGGTTCGAATGCCCCCATGCTGATCTATCGCCACACCACTGACCTTCCGGCCGCCATCCGCGGCTGTGCCGTGGCGCTGGGCAATTTCGACGGGGTCCATCTGGGTCACCGCACCGTGATCGAAACGGCACGTCAGGCGGCCCGTGCCCTGGATGTGCCGGCGGCCGTGCTGACCTTCGAGCCGCATCCGCGCAGCCTGTTCCGTCCTGACGACCCGCCCTTCCGCCTGACGCCCTGGCGGATCAAGGCGCGCCTGATCGAGGCGCTGGGCGTGGATGCGCTGTTCGACGTGCATTTCGACGAGGCCTTCTCCCGCCTGACGGCGGAGGAATTCGTGCAGCAGGTGCTGGTCGACGGGCTGGCGGCGCGCCATGTCGTTGCCGGCTACGATTTCGTCTTCGGGAACAAGCGCGGCGGCGACATGCGCTTTCTGGCCGAAGCCGGGCAACGCCACGGTTTCGCGGTGACAGAGGTGCGGCCCGTCCTCGGGCCCGACCAGGCCGTCTACTCCTCCACCCGCGTGCGCCAGCATCTGGAGGCCGGCGATGTCGAGCAGGCGGCCGCCATCCTGGGCCATGACTGGGAGATCGAGGGGCGGGTCGAGCATGGCGACAAGCGCGGCCGCACCATCGGCTTCCCCACCGCCAATGTCGAACTGGGCCCCTATCAGCGGCCGCGCCTGGGCGTCTATGCCGTGCTGGCCGGGGTGGATGATGGCGGGGCCACGGTCTGGCACAAGGGGGTGGCCAATATCGGCCGCCGCCCCACCGTGGGTGGGGTGACGGAACGGCTGGAAGCGCACCTGTTTGATTTCGACGGCGACCTGTATGGCCGGCATCTGCGCATCCGTCTGCGGCACTTCATCCGCCCGGAGATGAAGTTCGACAGTTTCCAGGCCTTGAAGGACCAGATCGTCACCGACAGCGACAAGGCCCGCGTGTTGCTGGGATAGGGGGCGCTTACGGTGCCGTCCCTTCCGCCTTCACCGTTTCCAGCCCGTTCTTCAGCTTGGCCTGCGCTGACTTGCGCAAGCCGTCATTGTCGGCCTGCTGGGCGGCGCGGGTCCATTGGAAGCGCGCCTCGTCCCGGCGGCCCACGGCCCAGTAGGCGTCGCCCAGATGGTCGTTGATCGACGGGTCGGCCGGTTCCAGTTCCAGGGCCTTTTCCAGCAGGTCGACGGCGGCATCCATCTTGCCCAGCTTGAACTGGGCCCAGCCCAGGCTGTCGGTGATGAACCCGTCATGCGGCCGGGCGGCCAGCGCCCTTTCGATCAGGGCCTTGCCCTCTTCCATGCGGGTGCCGCGGTCGACATAGGAATAGCCCAGGTAATTCAGCACGCTGGGCTGATCCGGCTGCAGGGACAGCGCCTGTTTCAGCGCCGTTTCCGCCGCCGGCCAGTCGCCTTTGGCGTCCAGCGTCATGGCGCGGGCATAATGAAGGGCCCAGTCGCCGGGGCCGGGGGTCTTCACGCGCGCCAGCGCCCGGTCATAGGCGGCGAGGGCCGCGTCATTGTGCTTGGCGATGCGGTGCATGTCGCCCAGCCGCAGCAGCGCGTCCGTCCGATCCGGCCGCTCCGCCGCCATCTTTTCCAGCAGGGCGGTGGCGTCCTCACTGCGCTTCAGTTCGCGCAGCACCTCTACCTGACGCAGACGGGCCGTCCATTGCATGGCCGGACTGGCGGCAACGCCGATGGTCCGGTACTCCGTCAACGCCGTCTCATCCCGGTCGCGGGCCGACAGGATGTCGCCCACCAGGATGCGGGCCAGTGGCTGGCTGCTGTTCAGAAGCAGGGAGACCCGCCCATACAGCAGCGCCATCTCCAGCGCGCCTTCCTGGTGCAGGGCGCTGGCCAGGGAGAAAAGGGCTTCGGCCAGGCCGCTGGCGGCCCCGTCCACCAGACGCGGCGTCGGGCCGCTGCGATCCAGCCGCGCCAGCGCCTCTTCCACCGGCATGTTGCCGGGATTGGCATTCAGGAAAGAACTGTACAGCTTTCGCGCCGCATCCTTGGCGCCGGCCCGTTCCTGGAAATTGCCGATCAGCAGGGTCAGGCGCAGCGGCGTGCCCTGGTTGGCGGCTTCCGCATAATGGCGAAAGGCGGCGTCACGGTTGTCGCGCAGATCCTCGATCAAGGCCAGCTGCTGGGTCCGGATCGCCTGGAACCCGTCATGGGCGGATAGGGGGTCCAGCGCCTTGATGGCCTTGTCGCTGTCCCCCTGCGCCACGGCGATCCAGGCCTGCAGCAGTGGGCCGATATAGGGGGCCATGCCGTCGGCCGGCAGCTTGCCCACGCGATCCGCAGCCTCCGTCAACCGCCCGGCGCGCAGCGCGTCGGCGACCAGCAGGGCGTGGGCCACAAAACTGCCTCCCTGTTCCGACGCGGCCATGCGACGCGCCAGCGCCAGCGCTTCTTCCTGCCGCCCCTCGCCCAGGGACAACAGGAAGGTCCGGCGCATCAGCGCAGGGTTTTCCGGGTCCTGACGCAATGCTGCACCCAGATTGGCCGTCGCCACGTCCCAGGCACCGGCATTCTGGGCGATGCGGCCGGTCAGGTAACGGGCCACCGCGCTTTCCGGAATCGACTTGACCGGTGGCGGATTGGATTGCGCCAGCGACGGGCCGGCCAGCACGAACGACAGGAGTACAGCATTAAAGGCCGTAAAGGACGACCGACCCCACCGAGCAGCCACGCGCGCGATCCTTGATGTCAAAATCCCAGGCGTCAGTTCGGGACAACCTAGCTCGTCTCCAGCCTAAGCCCGCTTCCGCCCTCTATTCAATAGCACGCAGGAACCGTGCCATCATGTTCGCATAAGGATGGGGAGCCCCCGGGTCGAATCAAGGTGCCGCCAGCCGTATCAGATGGCGGAATGCCGCCAATTTGGCCCGTTGCCGCGGGTGGGGTTCGTCTATGCATATTTTGCATTCTAGCTGCGCAAAACCCATACAGTGTCTTGCCTATTTTTTAACAAGCTCTGACGTAATAAAGGGCTTGCTGACGGCGAAGTCGTCAGCTGCTCGAACCCAGGGACCTTGCATGTATCCCGCAGTGGCTACCGGAGCCCTCAATCCGGCGAACGGCATGGTGGCTGCCGTGATGCCCACCAGTTTTGAGACCTCGGCGATCCAGACGCCGCCCCCTGCCAATGACGCCGCGTTCGACGGTGTCGAGGTCCTGGCCAACCAGATCCTCGCTGCTGTGGACCGGTGCCGCGCGCTGGGGCATCGCGATCCCCGGATCACCCTGACACGACCCACCGAGACGGTGGAAGGCGTGCGCAACCGGTTGCTGATGGCTGGTCTGTCGCCCGTGATCCGCGCATCCTCCGTGGCTGGTCAGTCCGTCCTCAGCCTTCGCTGCTGATCCGCTCCGACGGATTGTCAGTGACCGCCGGGCCCAATCCGGGCTTGCCGGACGAAGAAGATTTGTTCATGATCCGTACTCATGAGCATGATCTCTCCCTCGCCCGACGGGCCTGCGATGGCGGCCGGATCGGATGGCGCCACCGTGACGCCGCCGCTGCTGGCAGTGACTTTGCCGCGTCCCGCATCGGACGCGGCGGCCGCCATTACGCGTGGCGTGCGTCGTATGCTTGCCGAACGGGGTGTGCGCGGGCTGGTGGAATTTCCGCTGGCCAATGGTCGGCGTGCCGACATCCTGGCTCTGGCCGATGATGGTGAAGTGACCATCATTGAGGTGAAAAGCGGACCGGTTGATTTCAAGACCGACCAGAAATGGCCGGAATATCTGGAATTCTGCGACCGGTTCTATTTCGCGGTCGATGCCGAATTTCCCCAGGAACTGATCCCGGCCGAATGCGGCCTGATCATCGCCGATGCGTTCGGCGCAGAAATCCTGCGGGCATCGCCGCTGGCCAAGCTGGCGGCGGCACGGCGCAAGGTGCTGACCCTGCGCGTGGCCCAGACGGCCATGGCCCGGCTGCATCGGGTGGAGGATCCGGGGCAGGGACGGTGAGTCCGGACGGCGCCCCGTTCCTGTTCCCTGCCGGCTTTATTCCAGCATTGGCAGGCCGGTTTCGATCTCAAGCAGCGCGGCCAGGAAGGGCACGGCCAGATCCCGGCGCTGGCCTGTGCCGCGTTCGGCTTCCTGCAGCGCCGCCTGGAAGGCGCCGCGCCAGCGGCTGTCGTCAAACAGCAGCTTGTCGGCACGGGCCCGCTGGACCAGGGTGATGGGGGTGCGGGTGTCGGTCACCGTCTTGTCTAACCGGGCAGACAGGACATCGGCTTGCGGCCGGTCCTTCGCCTTCAGTGCCCCGTCGATCAGCTCGACATAGGTCTCAGCCTTCAGGTCATTATCCTGAAGCTGATCGGCATAGGTCAGGGTCAGGACCTTCTCGCCCCGGGCTTCCAGCTTTCCCAGCACCTGGGGAACGGTCCAGGGGCTTTCCTCCTGCACCGTGCGCAGCAGGCCGAGCGCCAGATTGGTATCGCCCAGGTCGCCGGCGGCCACCGCCAGTTCCGGTGGGCAGCAATTGCCGCGGCGGTCCTTGAACCGGCTGAACTGTTCCTCCACCGTATTCAGGAACAGGGTGCGGGCCCGCGCCTCCAGCCCGACGCGCAGCAGGGATTGCGCCACCAGACCCAGTTCCCAGGCGCAGCCCTGGGTGCGGGCGAATTCCGTCACCTCCTCGGCCACCTGCGTGGCGCGCGCCATGTCGCCGCGCCAGACCAGGGCCTCCGTAATGTCGGACAGGTTATAGACGCGGGTGGAGCAATCGGCGAATTCGCGCGTGATGGCCAATGCCCGATCCACCTCGCCCGTCAGCGCCAGGGTGCGGCTGACGAACAGATCCTGACTGACATCACCCTTGGCTCCGCCCGATCGCAGAGCCTGGACGAAAGGGGCCACGATGGGCCGCACGCGGTCCTTCGACCCGATATGGTAATGGGCCACGGCCAGCGACAGCCAATCCCAGCGCGGGGCCGCGATGGGATATTCGATCGGCGTCACCAGCGCTTCGATCCGGTGCAGCAGGCAGGCATTCGATTTCGGGTCGGTGCAGACCAGCCCGCGCAGCCGGTTCTTGAACTCGACATAGTCGAAATCGCCGATGAACTGGTTGGTCATCAGCTGGACGGCCAGCGTGCTTTCCGGCAGGCGGGTGATGATGTCGGCCAGCAGCGCGTCGGCCTGCTGCAACAGCTTGGCCTGTTCACCTTCATCATAGGACTGGTCGGCCTGGCGGATGGCCTGCATGGCCTGCACGAACTGACGGTTGGCCTGCGCGTTCTGGTCGCTGCTTTGCGCCCACGCGGCGACCGGCATCAGCATCAGCACCAGCGACAGGGTGGCCGAGAGCCAGAGCCCGGTCCAGATCGACGCGGGCTCAGTACGGGACTTCGACATGGCTTACCACCTGGCGAACCCGCGCGATGTCCCGCGCATGATTGCGGACCCGTTCCAGTTCCACTGACGACCGGCCCCGGCCCATCAGATAGATGACCTGATTGACGGTCTCGATCGTGTAATTGCGCGACGTGATCTCGGGATCGGTCAGCAGGGCCGTGCGCAGCTGCGCCGTGATCCACATGTCGGTCGCCTTGTCGGTCAGGCTGCTTTCGTCGCCGATGCCGATCTCGTTGATGACTTCGTTCACGCCCTGGACCTGCCATGCCAGGCGCACGGCCTGCACGCGTTCGTCGGGGTTGGCGGCGCGGCCCGCCAGCAGAGCCTTGCCGTCGCGCACCTCCACCCGCAGGCGGCTGTCCAGGTCACCGGCGGCATCCCATTTCTGTTCGATCGCCTGCCGGACGGCGTCGTCGTCAACCTTGGCGGCCGTCGCAGCCGCCGCAACCGGTCCCGGCTTGTTGCCACTGTCCGTAGCGCAGCCGGCTGTCAAGGCCAGCCCGGCCAGCAGCAGCAAACCCACGCCCGTCGGCGCCATCAGGCGCATCTGCCCCATCGTTCAATCTCCCGCAGCCGCACCATTCCTTCATGTCGTGTCGGCCGGATATTAGAGAGGAAATGTGGTGAGAACCGGGCCGGGGGATGCCGTTCTGTCTGTCCCGGCGGGGTGGGTCATGGGGCCTCAGGCGAAGGGTGCGGCGGTCATCACCGCGGAAAGCTCACGGGCCAGGATGCCGGCGATGTTCCGCCGTGCTGCCGCGTCGCGCAGCAGGCTCTCATCCTGGGGATTGGACAGAAAGCCGGTCTCGATCAGCACGGACGGAATGTCCGGCGCCTTCAGGACCGCGAAATTGGCTGAACGCATCGGGTTTTCCAGCAGCCGGATCTGCCTTCCGGCGCCCTGGATGATCGACTGTTTGGCGTGAAGTGCTGCCGTCACCGTGTGGCGCGCGGCCAGATCGACCAGGATGCCGGCCACCTTCTCATCCAGATTGGACACGTCCAGGCCCAGGCCACCGGCGACGTTTTCCTGCTGGGCGATGGCGGCCGCGAAATCGTCGCTGGCCGTGTCGGACAGCGTATAGGCCGACATGCCGCGTGCGCCCTTGTTGGGGGCGCTGTCGGCATGGATGGAGATGAACAGGTCGGCCTTGGCCGACTGGGCCAGACGCACCCGTTCCTTCAGATCGATGAAGCGATCGCCATCGCGGGTCAGTTCGACCTGCCAGCCGCGGGACTTGCCTACCTGGCGCGCCACTTCCTTGGCGATGTCCAGGACGACGTTCTTTTCATAGGTACCGCTGGCGCCGATGCAGCCGGGGTCATGACCGCCATGGCCGGGATCCAGCATGACCAGGCGCGGCGGGCGCGGTTTGCGGCCCGGGGCCTTGGACTTGGCTGCTTCCGCCGCTTCCGCGTGGGCGGTGGAAACAGGCAGCACCGTGACCGATGCCATCGGGACAGATGCCGACACACCCAAGGCGAAACGGAGCAAATCCCTGCGATTCATCGAAGCGGCCATCCACCGGGCCCAGGCGCGGACGGGCCCCCAGTCATTCGCCCATGTTTGGACCCGCCTGCGCCGGTGTGCAACAGAAACATGCGTGAATGTTGCGCGGATGCGGCATGGTGTGCCTGCAACGCTACAGGTCGCTCCGGGCGGTGAACGGTTCGGGGGGCAGGCGCAGGGTACGGCAGAACAGGGCGATCGTGCGGTAATAGCCAGCCAGCGCCAGCAATTCCACGATCTGCGCCGCCTCGAACCGTTCCGCCAACCGCTGCCATTCGCCATCGGTCAGGTCGCCGGCGGTATGCAGCGCATCGGCACTGTCCATCACGATCAAGTCGTCTTCGTCCCAGTCGGGACCCAGCGGGTTCTCCCGCCGGGTTGCCGCCACCTGATCCGCCGTCAGGTTTGCCGCAGAGGCGAACAGGGCCGCATGCACGCCCCATTCATAATCGGCTCCCGCCTGGGCGCAGATGCGCAGGATCATCAGTTCGCGGTGACGGGTGGAAAGGCTGCCCGCATCCAGCAAACCACCCGCGAACAGGCGGGAAAGCACGCGCGGATTATGGGCCAATGTGGTGAACAGGCGCAGCGGCGCCGCGCCCGGCGGCCGCATCCGGTCGATCGGGGCGGCGATGGTGGGATGGAAGGGCGCGGTGGCGGGGGCGAGACGCGCGGACATGACGATTCTCCAGCCATCAGGAGTGTGCTACATAATTCGTAGCGCATGATGGGGCGGTTTGCTACGGAAATCATAGCGCGCTGCAGGTGGAGGAGCATGACCTTGCCAGGGGGATCGAAAAGCGGGCGGCCCATCATGGTGCTGCTGGACCTGCTGGGCCGGCGCTGGGCGTTGCGCATCCTGTGGGAACTGCATCTGCATCCGGGGGTGAGCTTCCGTGCCTTGCGCGAACGCTGCGCCGATATCTCACCCTCCGTCCTCAACACGCGACTGACGGAACTGCGTGAGGCGCGGCTGATCGCGCTGGAGGACGGCTATGTCCTGACGCCGGAAGGGCGGGAACTGGGGGCCATGCTGGTGCCGCTCTACCACTGGGCAGAGGGGCATTTTTCATCTTCTGAAGGAGGGTATTGACAATATCACTTGATTGCGCGTTTGCGTGCTACTCAATGTTTGACTTTAGTGATTCAATCGCAGGGGCCACTGATTCAATCCAATTCTTCGCGGTTACGTCAAATTCATGGATAAACAAATTTGAGGCACCGCGCTCCAATAACCCGCGTCCAGATACAGATTTATGTATCAATGCAAGTGTCGGCAAATTAAGCATCAATGACATTGTGGCTTCAATCTGATTCCATTCAGTTGGAAGTATGTTCTTATTTAATAAATTTGTATCCTTTATTTTTCCAGAATCTATAAATATCTGGGGAAGTCCAAGTACGATTGTGCACTGACATTTGTTCATTAAATTTTTTACCTCATCAAACGGTGTCTTAAGGGGTGCGTGATTCTTGCCAATGGTATTTGCATTTAAGCCCATTGTTATTAAGAGAGTGTAGAAGCTCTCTAATCTTTTCTCTATAAAATTGGGGGCCCAATTTGGCCTGGAAACAAAAACCTCAATCATTTGGCGCATCTCCCGCATAGGTGGCTCAAGATCGTTTAAATACTCTATTGTTGAGCCGGCGTCGATACAATGTCTCGGGAGCGGAGTCTTGATGCTTTTCCCACGCCCAAGCCCAATTGATCCGTCGCCCAAGTTTTTTCCCCGTTGACAGAATTTAAACCATCCCGCATCACTTCCGATATCGGATGTATTGTGCGGCGCGAGAAGGCTCGTGCCGGAATCGGGGTGGAAAATGTTCGCCGCCATGTTGCGCGCCGGTATGCGCGCTGTGCGTATTGATGATCTGGACCGTCAGGACCGGGATTTCGCCTGGGAGGATCAGGAGCCGACTAAGGCCCTGTCGCCCAAGCCATTCTCCTTCATCTGGAGCCTGATCCGGGAGAAATTCGCCGGCCGTCTGACTCTGATGGTCCTGGCCGTGACCATCGGGCAGGGGATCGAGGCGTTCGAGCCCTATGCGCTGCGCGCCGTGGTCGACGCGCTCACGGCCTCGTCCACGGGTGGCGCGCCCGCGGCCGCCGCGCTGGGCCTGGGCGTGATGGAATGGTTCGGGCTGCTGCTGGCCATCTGGCTGTTCAGCATGGGCATGTATCGCGTCTATCAGATCACCGACATCTACACCTCGCCTTCCATCCGGGCGCTGGCGCAGAAGCGCATGTTCTCCTGGCTGCTGGGGCACAGCCCCCGCTATTTCCAGGATAATTTCGCCGGCAAGCTGGGCCAGAAGATCAAGCAGGGGGCCAATGCCATCCTGCATGTGATCGAAATCATGATGTGGGACGTCATCCGCGTCATCGTGCTGCTGTCGGTGGCTTTGGCGCTGCTGTGGACGGCCTCGCCCGTCTTCTCCGCGGTGCTGGCGGCGTGGATGGTGATCTATGTCGCCGTGTCCGGCTGGCTGGCCCGGCATTGCTTCACCTTGTCGGAGAAGATGAGTGCGGCCGTGTCCAGCTCGTCCGGCCGCATCATCGATGCCATCACCAATGCCGACCTGATCCGCGGCTTCGCCCGCACGGCGTTCGAGCGGACGTTCCTGGGCCATTATATCAACGAGGAACGTTACCGTTCCCGCCGGCTGCGCTGGTTCCTGGTGGCCATGCGCCTGTTCCAGATGCTGTCCATCGTGGGCCTGCTGGGTGCTTTGGTCTTCGTCGCCATCAGCCATACGCGCGAAGGCAAGATGAGCGTGGGTGAATTCACGCTGGTCTTCACGCTGGCCTTCCAGATTTCCAATACGGTCTGGCACCTGTCGGACCGGCTGCTCTCCTTCTTCGAGGAGTTGGGCACCCTGTCGGAAGCGCTGGATCTGGTCTCATCCCCGCATGAGATCACGGACACGGTCGGCGCCCCGCCGCTGCGGGTGCGGGCCGGCGGGATCGAATTGCGGGAGGTGCATTTCACCTTCGCCGACGGGACCAAGGTGTTTGACGGTCTGAACCTGGCCATCAAGCCCGGCGAGAAGGTGGGGCTGGTGGGCCGGTCCGGTGCGGGCAAGAGTACGCTGGTCAAGCTGATCCGCCGCCAGTACGACCCGCAATATGGGCGCGTGCTGGTCGACGGGCAGGACATCGCCCATGTCACCCTGGAAAGCCTGAATGCCAGCATCGCGGAGGTGCCGCAGCAGCCGGGCGTGTTCCACCGCACCGTGGGCGAGAACATCGCCTATGGCAAGCCGGGGGCGACGCTGGAGGAAATCCGGGCGGCGGCGGTCAAGGCCCATGCGGACGAGTTCATCATGAAACGTCCGTCCGGCTATGACACGATCGTCGGTGAGCAGGGGGTGAAGCTGTCGGGTGGTGAACGTCAGCGGGTGGCCATCGCCCGGGCCCTGCTGAAGGACAGCCGCATCCTGATCCTGGATGAGGCGACCAGCGCGCTGGACAGCGAGTCCGAGCATCTGATCCAGGAGGCGCTGTGGACCCTGATGGAAGGCCGCACGGTCATCGCCATCGCCCACCGCCTGTCCACCATCACCGAAATGGACCGCATCCTGTATCTGGAAGGCGGCAAGGTGGTGGAGGAAGGGTCGCATGCCGAACTGCTGGCCCTGGGGGGCCGCTATGCCCAACTCTGGCACCGACAGTCGGGCGGCTTCCTGGAAGCGGCGGAGTAAAAAAAGGCCCGTCGGTGCATCAGGCACCGACGGGCTTTCAGTTGGGGTTACACTACCAGAACCAAGCTTCCCTGACCGTTCCGCAACGGTCTGACGGGAAGCGGACGGCACGGGGCCGCCCAACCGCACCCCGCGGGGTGCGGATACCGGCGACGGACAGGATGCCGCCGGTATCTCGGGATTTCACTTGAACAGCAGGGGGGCGAAGGTCTCCAGATAGTCGCGCCAATTGATCCAGGTGTGGCCGCCACCACTTTCCACATAGGTATATTTGATCTTGTAATCGTCCAGGATCTGGCGGTAGGCGGGCGCCATCTTCATCACGAAATCGTCCTTGCCGATGGCGTAGAAGACCGGGCCGCCGCCCAGGGCGGCGCGGGCCTTCAGCGCGGCATCGTTGGCCTTGCGGTATTCGGCCGCCTGATCATCGCCCAGCATGCCGATGGAGAAGACGCCGATGGCGCCGAACACATCCGGCCGCGGCAGCCCGAACTGGATCGTATGGGCCCCGCCCATCGACAGGCCGGCCATGGCGCGGGTCTTCGCCCCCGGCAGGGTCCGGAAATGCGTGTCGATGAAGGGGATCAGGTCCTTGTGCAGGTCGGCGCCAAAATCGGTGTTGACCATGCCCTGCACACCCTCGCGCGGGGGCGTGTGGCCATAGGGCATGACCACGATCATCGGCTTGGCCTTTCCGGCCGCGATCAGGTTGTCCAGGATGTAGTGGGCGTTGCCCTTCTGGGTCCAGCTATCGTCATTGTCCGAATAGCCATGGACCAGATACAGCACCGGATAGCGCTCCTTGCCCCCGGCCTCATACCCTGGCGGGGTATAGACATGGGCGCGGCGCAGGATGCCCAGGCTGGCAGAGGGATATTCGACCAGCGACACCAGCCCGTGCGGCACTTCTGCCTTGTAGAACTGGTTGGCCTTGGCGGCACCGGGAATTTCCACGATCGACTGCACGCCGCCGAACGCTTCGCCAAACCGGGAACCGCGCGGGTCGGCCAGGCGCAGGCCATCAACTTTGAAGGTGTAGGTATAGACACCGGGATCAATGGCCGCCCCGGTGGTGGCCGACCAGTAGCCGTCGGCATCCTTGGCCATGGGCAGGCCCGGCGGTTTGCCATCCATGCCCGTGGGCACGCCGTTCATCTCCTGCGGCAGGACCGTGACATTGGTGGCGGTTTTGGCGCACAGGCGGAAGGTGACGCGGCCGTCGGGCAGAACCTCCACCGACTTATATTCCAGCGGCGGCTGGAAGAAGGTCCGCTCCTCGCAAGGCGCGGCGGCATAAGCGGGCAGAGTGCCCAGGAACAGGGCCGACAGGGCCGGTAGAACAAGCTTTCGCATGGATCGCTCCTGAACGCCCCGATGGGTTGTCCATCGGGGCTGTGACGCGGGACCGGTATGGGACAAGGTTGTCCCTAAAGTGTTGGAAAATCGGGACAACCTTGTCCCCGCGACATCAAAAAAATCAGAACTTGTACTTGGCCTGCACCCCGAAGCTGCGCTTTTCACGCAAGCCCACATTCAAGGTGGAATAGGTGAAGGAGGCGTTGGGCGCGAACAGGATATTGTCGTTGATGGAAGTATAGGCCTTCGACTGGAACAGGTTCGTGACGAACAGGTCCAGCGACACCGCACCCTTGGTGATGCCGGCACGGACATTGACCGTATGGGCGTCCTGGGTCTTGGCCACATTGGCCACATCCGACCAGACGCCGGACTTGTAGTTATAGTCGGCGCGGGCGAACCAGCTTCCATCCGTCCAGCCATCGATTTCGCCATTCAGCGTGACGCCGGCAGAGGCCGAATATTTCGACGTCACCGGCAGGGAATTGCCGCTGAAATCGGTGGTGCCGACCAGGAAGGTCACCAGCGGGGCATTGTAGGACTTGATCTTGCTGTCATTGATGGCACCGGCGGCGTTCAGCGTGATCATGTTGGTCAGGCGGTAGGTGCCGTCGAATTCCACGCCCTTCATGTCGGACGAACCGGCATTGATGGTGCCGAACACGCTGCCGAAACCGCCCGTGCTGGTCACGAAGGTCTGAATGACCTGGTTCAGCTGCTGACGCCATTGCGAGAAATAGGCGGCGAAGGTGTAGCGCAGGCGGCCGTCGATGGCGGTACCCTTGGTGCCGACCTCGTAGGTGGTGACCTTTTCCGGCTCCACGAACAGGTCGATGCCCAGCGTCTTGGCGATCGTGGCGCTCTGGCCGGTATAGGTGATGACGCCGGAATTCAGGCCGGCGGGATTGACACCCTTGGCCACCGACGCGTAGGTCATCAGGTCGTCGGTCCAGTCATACTGAGCGATCAGGCGCGGCAGGAAGTTCTTGTAGGTGCGTTCCGCCAGCTTCGATCCGGCCTTGTAGGTGCCGGCAGGCACAAAGGTGCTGTCCGTGACAACGATGTCCCTCAAGGGAGAAATATAGGCATAGAGCTTGTCGATCTGATAGCGCCCTTCGACGCTGGCCGTCAGCTTGTCAGTCAGGTCGTAGGTGACGCCGAAGAAGCCGCCCAGCGTCTTGTTTTCCGACTTGCCCGACGGGGTCACGCCGGTGGCCTGGGTGATATTGTCCAGCACGTCCACGGTGCGGCGGCCAGACGCCACCAGATAGGAGGCACCGGTCACAAAGCGCAGGGCACCCTGATCATCATAGCCAAGGCGCAGTTCCTGCGAAAAATCCTTGGAGATATTTTCCACCAGATAGGAGGAGCTGTAATAGGAGCGCAGCCCATTGGTGGCCGTGTAGTTCGGATTGGCGATGCCGGAGCTGTCATAATTGACGATGTCCGACAGCGAGCCCCACTGTTCGTGGTTGTAACCGGTCAGGGAACTGATGGTGACCCCCGTGTCCGGGATGTCATAGTCGGCGGCGATGTGGAAATGCTGATAATCGCGCACCAGGCCATAGCCATCAACGCTGTCGTCGGGGTCCAGCAGCCGGTTGGTCGTCACGGCCAGACGCGAGCGCACATAATCATCAACCGTCACATTTCCGGCCGGCATGCCGACGGGCAGGGACGGGGCCGTACCGCAGATGAACTTGTTGTAGCCGCCCAGGGTACAGTTCGACAGGGCCGGCAAAACGACATTGCCCTTGGCGTCCTTCACCTGATTGGCGCTCAACACGCCCATGGCCGCCGGGCCGTCATCATCATGCGACAACAGGCCGAACAGCTTGATGGTCAGGTTGTCGTTCGGCGTGGCGACGATCAGCAGATTGCCGCTGCTGGACTTCTGGTCGCCCAGCGTCTGATCCGGATTGGCAGCGTTGTGATAGGAACCGTCCTTGGTGTTGTAATCGCCAGCGATGCGGAAGGACAGCTTGTCCTCCACGATCGGGCTTTCCAGTTCGCCCTGCACGCGATAGGCGTTGCGCGATGCGGCGGAGGCGGTGATGCTGCCAGCCACCTTGTTGCCGGGTTCCTTGTTCACGACGTTCAGGGCACCGGCAAAGGTGTTGCGGCCGAAATAGGCCGATTGCGGACCGCGCAGCAATTCGATCCGTTCCGGATTCGATACGCTCATCACCGCCGTGGCCGATGAGACGGGCACGCCATCGATGAAGGTGGCGACGGGCGTGCTGTCGGTCGTGGCCGGGGTGAATCCGCGCAGGATCAACTGCTGGAACGACCGGTCGGCACGGCCGGAGCTGTTATTGTTGATGTTGAAGCCGGGCGTCTGGTCGGCCAGGGCGGACACGCTGCTGATGCCCCGCTGTTCGATTTCTTCCGACGTGACGGCCTTGACCGACACGGGCGTCTTCAGGATGTTCTCGGCCCGCTTACGGGCCGTGACGACGATCTCCTCCAGCTGGATCGTCTCTTCCTTGGCGTCCTTCTTTTCCTGGGCCTGGGCAGCAGGTGCCGCCCAGAGACCCGCCACCGACAGGGCGATCAGCGATACGCCCAAGGTGGGGAATGGCTTCAGTTTCTGCATCTTGTCTCCCATTTTCTCTTGAAGTCCCGCAAGTCGTGGGTGCTTGTTCTTCAAAGACACACGTCGTCCTTCGCAGTCCTGCACAAGGCTGCGTTCAGTTGTTTGACTGCGCTGTCAATAAATGGCCGTGTCCAGGCGCCGGGTTGGAAAATGGGCCCGGTAACCATTTATCAATGAAATGGTGCTTTTCAGGAAAAAGCGGTTCAAGCCGCTCGCCGGGGCTGTCCGACACGCGGTCAGACATTTGCTCACAAGCTGGGGCAGGATGGCGGGTCTGCCGTTTCCACGTCAATGCAAACGCTTGATATAAAAGGAATATTCGATTTGGCCCCTGCGTGGGGCGATATTTCCAGTATTTTTATGTGGAGAGGCTGATGGCGGTCCTCCCGCCCTTGGTGGTTTCCTTATTCGGGCTGCGCGGCTGCATCACTGTCCATATAGGCGGCCGGCGGGCGCTGGGGCTTGTAGTAATAGCCCGATTCCATGCGCTGATGCTCCTCATGCGCCTTGATGCGGTCCAGGACGGGCAGCGACCAGGCCGCCGCCAGCAGCCCCGTCCACAGGGCGATCGTGACCGCACGCTCCTTGACTGTTTGTGCCATCGCGGTGAACCGGGACATTCTTGCCTCCATCCTTCCCTGGTTGCTCCAGGTCATGCATTAACTGTACCGCTTGATCTTTGCCGGCTTCTTAACGACGGGGTGCCAAACCCGCGTCAGGGCTGTGACATAGTGAGGGCAAAGGGATAGGAAGGGGTTTCCAAGTGCGGATTGTGGTAACGGCCCTGGGATCGCAGGGGGATGTGCAGCCATTCGCGGCGCTTTCGGCGGCATTGGCGGCCCGGGGGCATGACCTCGTTCTGATCACCCATGGCGAATTTGCCCAACTTGTGGACGGAACCGCGATTTCGGTCGTGTCCGTGGCGGGCGATATCCGCAAGGATCTGGGTGAGGCCGGCAAGCAGATGTTCGCCGAGGGGGCCAGCCCGCGCGTGGTCGCCAAGGCCGTACGGGACATGAGCATGGAATATGCTGAATCCTGGACTCGCACCGGCCTGGACGCCTCCCGCGGGGCGGA
This sequence comes from Niveispirillum sp. FG148, assembly GCF_057809655.1. Taxonomy (NCBI): domain Bacteria; kingdom Pseudomonadati; phylum Pseudomonadota; class Alphaproteobacteria; order Rhodospirillales; family Azospirillaceae; genus Niveispirillum; species Niveispirillum sp. FG148. Next base: position 113,651 of record NZ_JBMDKJ010000003.1, on the reverse strand, counting down.
CGTGCTGGTGCCGTCGGGGGCTTCGGCCTTTCTGGGGGCCAGCCTGTCGGAGAAGATTGGCATCCCCTATGTCCAGGCCTATGCCCAGCCCAGCATCCCGACGCGGGCCTTTCCCAGCCCGCTGGGCCCGCCACCGCCGGCCAATCCCAAGGCGTTCGGCAACTGGCTGGGGTCCTGGTTGATCGGGCTGATGTTCTGGCAGGTGTTGCGGCCGGCGGTGAATAGCGGGCGCCGGCTGCTGGACCTGCCGCCTTTTCCGTTTGCCGGTCCCTATTGGCGCATGCGCCGCGAAGGCTGGCCCGTCCTGCTCTGCCACAGCCCGTCCGTGCTGCCGCCGGCACGCGATTGGCCAGCGCAGGTGAAGGTTACGGGCTATTGGTGGCTGGATCATCCTGACTGGCGCATGCCGGACGATCTGGCACGCTTCCTGGCGGATGGACCGCCCCCCGTCTATATCGGCTTCGGCAGCATGATGCCGGGCGATCCGGCCGCGACCACGTCCATTATCCTGGAAGCGGTGCGGCAGGCAGGATGCCGGGCCGTGCTGGCCGGTGGCTGGGGTGGGTTGCGACCCGACAATCCGCCCAGGGAAGTCTTTGCCCTGGACGGTGCCCCCCATGACCGGCTCCTGCCCCACATGGCCGCCGTGGTCCATCATGGTGGGGCCGGTACCACGGCGGCAGGGTTGCGGGCGGGCGTGCCCGCGGTCGTCGTGCCCTTCCTGGCTGATCAGTTCTTCTGGGCCTGGCGCCTTGAAAAGCTGGGTGTGTCGGGCGGCACCATCCGTCACCGCGATCTGGATGCGGACACGCTGGCCGCCGCCATCCGCCGCACCCTGGACGATTGCGACATGCGCCGTCGGGCCGCCTCCTTGGGTGCCAAGGTCCGGGCAGAGGATGGCTTGGGCGAGGCGGTGCGGATCATTGAGGGAGTTGATGCAAACCGCACCTAACCTCCTGCTGACGGGACCGGACCTTTACCCCTTCTTCGCCAGCTTCGCCTTCAGGGCCAGCTTGGCGGCGCGATAGCGGCTTGCCCAGCCGGGCTTTTCTTCCTGCGGGGCGCGGCTGATGGCCAGGGCGTCGGGGGCGACGTTCCGGGTCACCACGGTACCCGCGGCCGTATAGGCGCCATCGCCGACGATGACGGGAGCTACCAGGGTGGAATGGGTGCCGATGAACACGCCTTGGCCGATGGTGGTCCGGTGCTTCAGCACGCCGTCATAATTGCAGGTGATGGTGCCCGCCCCGATATTGGACCCGCCACCCACATCGGCATCGCCCAGATATGTGAGGTGGTTGGCCTTGGCGCCCGCCCCCATGTTGGTGTTCTTCAGTTCCACGAAATTGCCGATATGGGCGCCTTCACCCACATCGGTGCCGGGGCGCAGGCGGGCATAGGGGCCGATGATGGCGCCCTTGCGCACGATGGCCCCTTCCAGATGGCTGAAGGGCTTGATCTCCACCCCGTCCTCCACCGTCACGCCGGGGCCGAACACGACATGCTGGCCCACGGTGACGTCGCGGCCCAGTTTGGTGTCTGCCGCGAAATAGACCGTGTCTGGGTCCAGCAGGGTGGCGCCATTGGCCATGGCGGCCAGGCGCAGGCGAGCCTGGAAGATCTTTTCGATGCCGGCCAGCTCGGCCCGGCTGTTGACACCGGCCGTATCCTCCACCGGGCCTTCGACCACGGCACAGGCAAACCCCGTGGACCGGGCCACGGCCACGGCATCGGTCAGGTAATATTCACCCTTGGCGTTCTGATTGCCGATCCCGGCCAGAAGGTCGGCCATCCGCGCCCCGTCAAACGCCATGAAGCCGGCATTGCACAGGGTGACGGCGCGTTCGTCGGGCGTGGCGTCCAGGAATTCGACGATCTTTTCCAGGCCCCCGTCGGCACCCAGGATCAGGCGGCCATAGGCACCGGGATCGGCCGGGCGCATGCCCAGCACGACGACCGCCGGATCGGTGTCGCCATGGCGGGCGGCGATCATGGCCGACAGGGTGGCCGGCGTAATCAGGGGGCTGTCGCCATACAGCACCAGCACATCGCCCGTGAAGCCTGTCAGCTGGCCCATGGCGGCCATGACGGCATCGCCGGTGCCCAGCTGCCGTTCCTGGACCATGGTCACATGCGGGGCGACGGCGGCGGCGACATTGTCCATGCCGGGCCCGACGACGACGACGATCCGTTCCGGCGACAGGCTTTGCGCGGCATTGACCACATGGTTGACCATGGGCAGCCCGCCCAGCGGGTGCAGCACCTTGGGCAGGTCGGACTTCATGCGCGTACCCTTGCCGGCGGCAAGGATGATGCAGGCGAGCGGACGGTGGGTCATTCGTGTCGGGCCGGTCGGCAAGGGTGGACGTGGCTGCCGCTGTATCCTACAGAACCGGAGCCAAGCCAAGCGGAAGCGATGGAGAACAGGACTGTGACCACCCGATTTCCCACCCTGATCTTCGATTTCGATGGAACATTGATCGACAGCGCCCCCGATATCGCCCTGGGCCTGAACCGCCTGCTGGCGCAGGAAGGGCGGGCGTCACTGGCCTTGCCGACCGTGCATGGCTTCATCGGCGACGGGGCGGCACGGCTGGTCGAAAGGGCTTTTGCCGCCACCGGCCCGGCGCTGGCCGCCGATGGCATAGCGGAGATGACAGCGCGGTATCTGGCGATCTATGGCGCGCTGCCTGCCGATCCGGCCTGCCTCTATCCGGGTGTGGTGGCGACGTTGGGGGCATTGCAGGCCGCGGGCCACCGCCTGGGCCTTTGCACCAACAAGCCGGAAGCCATCAGTCACGATCTGCTGGCGGCGCTGGGGCTGGCCCGCTTCTTCACGGCCGTGGCCGGCGGCGATACGGTGGCGGAGCGCAAGCCGCACCCGGCGCCGCTGCTGTGGGTCATGGACCGGCTGGACGCGGATGCCGCCGGCACGGTGATGGTCGGCGACAATGCCAATGATGTGGGGGCGGCGCGCGGGGCCGGGGTGCGGGCCGTGGCCGTCGCCTATGGCTATCCCCGCATGCCGCTGGACCAGCTGGGGGCCGATCTGGTCATCGACCGGTTCGCTGACCTGCCGGCGGCGCTGGATCGCCTGCGCTGACCTGTTCCACCTGCTGCATCCCGGTCAGGTGCAGCTTCACGGCCCCCAATGGGCTTTCCATCTCCAGCCGCACCGGCACAGGCGGGCCGCCATCGGCGACGGGGGCGATGTAGAGCATGACGGGGACATCCTTGCGGGTCGCCCCCTCCCGGTCGCGGTCACGTTGCGGCCGGGCCTGCTTCCAGCGGCCGGCCAGCGGCTTGTAGCGGACGCTGCAGGTCAGGGCGCGGCCGGCATGGATCGACAGGTCGCTGGCGTCCAGCACGGTTTCCCCGGCCGTGGCGAACACCAGATCGTAACGCTGGCGTCCGTCATAGACCGGCACTGTCAGATCGCAGTCGCCCTGCCTTGCCACCCGGTCCAGAACGGCGACGATGGCCGATACCGGGTCGACGGTGCCACGGCGCAGGTCGTCGGGCACGGGTTCACGCTCCTTCTCCGGCGCCGGATCGGCCAGGGTCAGGACCGGAAGTCCGTCGGCGTTGTAATCCACGGTGGTCAGGCGCGGTTCGTCCCGCCAGCTTCCCTGGGCGGTAAAGCGGTGCGGCCGGGGCAGGGCGCCGGCCCAGCCGCCCTGGGCCTGGATGTCGGTCTTCCAGGCGGCGAGCTGTCCCAGGATTCCGTCCGTCTGCATCGCCATGCCCGCCTGATAGCCATCGGGGCCCAGTCCCAGACGGGCGTCGGCGTCCAGCACATGGACGCCCCCCACATGCAGACTGTAGGTCAAGGCCATTTCCGCCGCGGCGGCAGGGCCGGCGGCCAGGATGGCAAGGGCCAGAAGTGTCAGGCGGGCGCTGGGCTTTCGCATGAAGGTCGGCTCCTTGGAGATGGCGGCGGCTGGCCCCAGCCAGATGGTCCGCAACAGGGGCGGCCGCAAGGGCTGCGGCAGGTGATGGCGGGAAAAAACCGGGCGGCTGGAAATTTTCCCTTTGACAGGTCCCGATTGCCCCCTTATAAGCCCGCTCCACCGACGACGGATGGGCGCGTAGCTCAGCGGGAGAGCATCGCCTTCACACGGCGGGGGTCGCAGGTTCAATCCCTGCCGCGCCCACCATCCTCCGGTCCCAAAAAGCCGCTGGCTCCTTATGCCAGCGGCTTTTTTGCTTTTGGGCCAAGGTCTTGATCCGCGCTTACGAAGGGGGCGTCTTGCCCTTGCGCGCGGCTTCCAGCTTTTCCTCCTCCTTGCGGGATCGCCATAGCCAAGGCGCCTCCACCCGCCCGGCCCACAGACCCCGGCGAAACGAGGTGGCCCGGGCTTCGATCGATACATATTCCGGCGTCAGCGCGCGGTAGGCCAGGGCGTAACCGCGTTCGACCATGGCATAGGCAAGATCGTCGCCATTTTCCGCCCGGCACAGCGCCGTCTTCGCCCCCTTGCCGGCCACCTTGTCCTGAACCGTGCAGGAGATGGTGCGGTCATTGATCAGGCGCCGCAGCATCTCCGTCGACAGGGCGAAGCAATCGTAGGAGGTCCCCCTCACATTGACGCAGGTTTGGCCCTTGTCAGGGGCGTCGATGCCATAAAGGCGGAACTCCTGCCCGTTGACGCTGACCAGATCGCCTTCGATGGCCCGGCCCGGCCCTGTGACAGGGGCGCTGGTCTGGGCGTCGGCCGTGGTGACCGACAGCAGGAACAGCAGGAGTAAGGGTGTCACGATCCTCACAGCAGGCTTCCCCCGCCGGTGGCCGCAACGGCCGGGTGCAGCAGTTCTGGACCGTCATGGCGCACAGCATTCACCGCCTGGGATACAGGTGTCAGATTCAGGCTGCCATTGGCGGGGGAGCGCATCAGGGTGTGACGCGCCGCGTCCGGCGTGGCCGGATCCAGCCAAAGGGCGATGGCGGCATCATCGGGCAGTAGGACCGGTGTGCGTTCATGGATGCGTGCCAGGTCGTCGTTGGCGGCCGTCGTCAGGATGGTGCAGGTGAACAAGGGATCCCGGCCACCGCGCCAGATATCCCACAGGGCGGCGAAGCCCATGGGGCGACCGTCGGTGCGGGCTATGTAATAGGGTTGGCGACGGTCGCCCTGCTGCGGCCATTCGTAGAAGCCATTGGCGGGGATGACGGCGCGGCGCCGCTGCCAGGCCTCGCGGAAGGACGGCTTTTCCGCCGCAGTTTCACTTCGGGCATTGATCATGCGGGCGGCACCGGCCATATCCTGCGCCCAGGATGGAACCAGCCCCCAGCGCATCGCCGTGACCGACCGGCTGCCATGGCGATCCAGGCCGATCACCCCGATCTCCGCCGTCGGCGCAATATTGAAACGTGCCTCCAGCAGTCGGGGCGGCAGGTCGGCGCGCAGCCGCGCGTCGAAAGCATCGGCCAGGTCTTTCAGGTTTTTCTGTACAAATCGTCCGCACATGGCGGCATCAATCCCTTCTCCGTCGGTCGGGCAGCTTATACCATGTCCCGGTGATCGCAACCGATCCCCGGGCTTCAATCGCCGGCGCCGCCGGCTCGGCGACGCCGCATGTACGGTGCTGTGGCAGTCGCCGCCATACCCATTCCCGATGAGACCGGCTCATCGGGAATGGGCATTGCCCGCTGTCTTTCGGGGGCGAAAGCGGGGTTAACACCATCGCGACCTTGCCCTCGCGACGGGTGTTTCCAATATGGTTCGTGAAGGAAAGGTCACAGGACGGGAATGGGAACCCGCTGGTGGACCGTCCGTTGGCGGAAAAGGGGGCGTGGACAGGAGCCGGCATCGGGCCGGCGGGAGGTCGCATTGTCATTCTCTTCCAGCATTCTCATCACCCCGGCGGAACGCGCCGCACTTCTGGGCCTGGATCGGCCGTTGTCGCCGTCGCGCAGCCTTTGGCCGCGTCATCGCGCGGCGCGTGGTACCGAACGGCAGGAGGTGACCCTGCGCCTGGATGCCGATCTGGTCGAATGGTTCAAACGCGATGGTGGCGGTCCGCGCGGTATGCAGGCCCGCATCAACGCGGCCCTGCGCGCCTATGTGGCCGACCGAGAGGATAACCAGTAGCGCGTTCGGCAACGGAAGGGTTGCCCCCGCCGCTCCATCGCCTATGATCCGGCCGGACAGCCAAGGCGAGGAGCAGGCGCGCATGACCAAATTCGGCTTCGGACAGCCCGTCCCCCGCAGCGAGGATGCCCGCCTGTTGCGCGGCGAGGGCCGCTATACGGACGATGTCCGCGCGGCAGGGCAACTGGCCGCGTTCGTGCTGCGCAGCCCGCACGCCCATGCGCGAATCCTGTCCATCGATATCGCGGACGCCGCCGCCATGCCCGGTGTGCGCCTCATCATCACGGGGGCGGATCTCACCGAAGCCGGGATCAAGCCCATTCCCTGTGTCGTGCCCCTGAAGGTGCGGTCGGGAACGACGCTGGCCATGAAGCACCGGCCCGTCCTGGCTGTGGATGTGGTTCGCCATGTCGGCGAACCCGTGGCCTTCATCGTGGCCGACAGTCTGGCGGAAGCGATGGATGCGGCGGAAGCCGTGATGGTCGATTACGATCCACTGGACGCTGTGGCGGAGGCTGGTGACGCTCTGACCCACGCAGCGCAGGTGCATGGGGATGCACCAGCCAATCTTTGCTTCGACTGGGAAAAGGGGGATCCCGCGGCGACAGAGGCTGCCTTTACCCAGGCCGCCCGTATTGTCCGTCTGGACCTGGTCAATAACCGACTGATGGCCAATCCGATGGAAGGCCGCGCCTGCATCGCCGACCATGACGGGGAGGCCGGGGTGACCCGCCTGACCGTGGGCAGTCAGGGCGTGCATGACATGCGCGACATGTTGGCCGGCATCTTTTCGGAGCCGAAGACGAATTTCCATGTCCTGACCCATGATGTCGGCGGCGGATTCGGGATGAAGCTGTTCTGCTATCCCGAATATGTGCTGGCCTGCTTCGCCGCCCGTCGCGTCGGTGCGCCGGTTTCCTGGACCAGCAGCCGGGCGGAGGCATTCCTGTCCGACGATCATGGCCGGGACAACCTGACCACCGCTGAACTGGCGCTGGATGCCGATGGCCGCATCCTGGGTCTGCGCGCCGACATCATCGCCAACATGGGCGCCTATCTGTCCAACTATGCCACCTATATCCCGACGGAAAGCCAGGTGCGCATGCTGTCGGGCGTCTATGCCATTCCGGCCCTTTACGCGCGGGTCCGGGGTGTTTTCACCCATACCCAGCCCGTCGACGCCTATCGTGGTGCGGGCCGGCCGGAGGCGGCCTATCTGGTGGAACGGCTGATCGATAAGGCAGCGCGCGAAATCGGCATGGACCCGGCGCAGTTCCGCCGGATCAATGTCATCCCGCCAGCGGCCATGCCCTATGCCACGCCCTTGGGCCATGTCTATGACAGCGGCGATTTCGCCGGCACGCTGGATGCGGCCCTGGCCCGGGCCGACCGCGACGGATTCCCGGCCCGTCAGGCCAAGGCCCGGACGCAAGGCCGGTTGCTGGGCCTGGGCATCGCCACCTATATCGAGGCCTGTTCGGGTGGCGCGCCGGAGGCGGCTGAACTGCTGGTGAAGCCCGACGGTACGGTGCTGCTGCTGATCGGCACGCAGTCCAACGGCCAGGGCCACGAAACCGCCTATAAGCAGGTCATCGCCGAGGTGCTGGGCATCGCCCCGGACCAGATCACCATGATCCAGGGTGACAGTCAGCGCGTGAAGACAGGCGGCGGTACCGGCGGGTCGCGCAGCGTGCCCGTGGGCGGTGTGGCCGTGCGCGACGGGGCCGCCAATGTCATCGATCTGGCCCGCCCCGTGGCGGCCCGCCTGCTGGAAGCGGACGAGGCCGACCTGCGGTTCGAGGTTACGGAGGAAGGCGGGGGCTTTGCTGTCGCCGGCTCCAACCGCTTCGTGCCGTTCCGGGATGTTGCGGCTGCCGCCCCGGTCGATGATGACGGTTATGCCTTCAAGGGCAAGGCCCGCTGGGCCCCGCCGGCCAATACCTTTCCCAATGGGACCCATATCGTTGAAATCTCCGTGGAGATCGACACGGGCCTGCCGCGGATCGAGCGCTATACGGTGGTCGATGATTTCGGGACGGTGCTCAACCCCCTGCTGCTGGAAGGGCAGGTGCATGGCGGCATCGCCCAGGGGTTGGGACAGGCCCTGTTGGAGAAGGTGCGGTTCGATCCCGACAGCGGGCAATTGCTGACCGGGTCCTTCATGGATTACGCCATGCCGCGGGCCGACCATCTGCCCATGATCGACTTCTCCCTGCGTCCCGTTCCCTGCACCACCAACGCCATGGGCATGAAGGGTGCGGGGGAGGCCGGTGCCATCGGTGCCTGTCCCGCCATCATCAACGCCCTGGTCGACGCCCTGTCGCCCTGTGGCGTTGCCCATGTCGACATGCCGGCCACGGCACCCGTGCTGTGGCGGCTGATCCACCAATCGAAGGCCGCAGCGGCGGCATGACGAAAGCCATCATGAATTCCGAAGATCTGGCCGGGCTGCTGCCGGCCGTGCGCGCCGCCGCCGAAAAGGCCTCCGCTGCCATCCTGTGCCATTACGAGGCTGGGGCCGAAGCCACCACCAAGGCCGATGGCAGCCCCGTAACCGCGGCCGATAATGATGCCGACGCCATCATCCTGGCCGCCCTGCGCGCCCTGACCCCGGATATTCCCGTGGTGACAGAGGAGGAGGTGGCGGCCGGCCGCATTCCGGATATCTCCGCCGGCACCTTCTGGCTGGTCGATCCGCTGGACGGCACCAAGGAATTCATCAAGCGCAATGGCGAGTTCACGGTGAATATCGCCCTGATCCAGGATGGCGTGCCAGCACTGGGCGTCGTCATGCTGCCGGTGGGCGGCACGATCTATGCCGCCGCCGGCCCCGGCACCGCCGTGCGCGGTCGCCCAGGCCACCCCGACGAGCCCATCAAGGTCCGGGCGGTACCGGCCGTGGGCATGACCGTCCTGACCTCGCGCAGTCATGCCGACAACGCCGCCGTGGATGAGTTCCTGACGGGACGGCGGGTGGCCGAACGGGTGGCCGCCGGCAGTTCCCTGAAATTCTGCCGGGTGGCGGAAGGGGTGGGCGATGTCTATCCCCGTCTGGGTCCCACCTGCGAATGGGATATCGCGGCAGGCCACGCCGTGCTGCTGGGGGCGGGCGGCAGCCTGACCCTGCTGGATGGGGAACCCTTCCCCTATGGCAAGGCGCCCACCTTCCTGAACCCGCATTTCGTCGCCTGGGGTGGGGCGTGAGGGGCTGACGGCCGCCGCCATGGCCTGCGATGGCCATCACTGATGCCCTTGCCTGGATTATGTAGAAACATTCCAGATGTTCGATTTACTTCATCAGCAGGAAGGCACCCCCCCATGTCCCAATATGATTTCGACCTGTTCACCATCGGTGCCGGTTCCGGCGGGGTGCGGGCGTCGCGTATCGCGGCAGGACATGGCGCCCGCGTGGCGGTGGCGGAGGAGCGCTATTTCGGTGGCACCTGCGTCAATGTTGGCTGTGTGCCGAAGAAACTGCTGGTCTATGGCGCGGAATATGGCCAGGCGTTCCAGGATGCAGCCGGGTTCGGCTGGCATGTGGAGAATGTCCGCCATGACTGGAACGCCCTGATCGCCGCCAAGGACAAGGAGATTACGCGCCTGAACGGCATCTATCGCCGGCTGCTGGACGGGGCGGGTGTCACCATCTTCGAAGGGCGCGCCACCATTGTTGATGCCCATACTGTGGAGGTGAACGGCCAGCGTGTGACGGCGGAGCGTATTCTGATCGCGACGGGCGGTTGGCCGGAACTGCCGGACGAGCCGGGAGCCAAGGAGTATGGCATCACCTCGAACGAGGTGTTCTATCTGAAGACCTTTCCGCGGCGTGTCGTCGTGGCGGGCGGCGGCTATATCGCGCTGGAATTTGCCAGCCTGTTCAATGGGCTGGGCGCCAAGGTCACGCAGCTATACCGTGGGGAGCAGATCCTGCGCGGCTTTGACAGCGACGTGCGCGACTTTGTGGCGGACGAGGTGCGCAAGGCCGGCATCGACCTGCGCATCCGAACCATCATTACCCGGATCGAGAAGATGGAAGGCGGCCTGCTGGCCCATCTGTCGGACGGAACCACCCTGGAATGTGATGCCGTCGTCTATGCCATCGGCCGCAAGCCGATGAGTTACGGCCTGGGCCTGGAAGCGCTGGGCGTGGAAAAGGACGCGGCCGGCGCCATCAAGGTCGATGATGAGTACCGCACGTCAGTGCCCAGCCTCTATGCTCTGGGCGACGTCACCAACCGCGTGAACCTGACGCCGGTCGCCCTGGCCGAAGGCCATGTGCTGGCCGACCGGCTGTATGGCAACCGGCCGCGTGACGTGAATTACGACAATATCCCCACGGCCGTCTTCTCCATTCCGCCCGTTGCCACGGTCGGCATCACGGAGGAACGGGCCCGTGCCACGTTGCCGGGCGGGGTCGATGTCTATCGCACCAATTTCAAACCCATGCGCCACCAGTTGTCGGGCCGCGACCAGCGCAGCTTCATGAAGCTGGTGGTGGATCGTGCCACGCAGAAGGTGGTGGGATGCCACATGGTGGGGGCCGACACGCCGGAAATGATCCAGGGTGTGGCCGTGGCCATGAATGCCGGTGCCACCAAGCAGGTGTTCGACAATACCATCGGTCTGCACCCGACGGCGGCGGAGGAATTCGTCACCCTGCGCACGAAGTCGCCCGACCCGGAGTGAGCCGGGCGGGCGCCCTCGGCCTCGTCAGCCCCACATCCCGGTATCCCGGCGCAGCTGCGGCGGGATGCCGTAGCGGTAGGCCTCGCCGGCCAGCAGCTCCGTCAGAACAGACTGGAGCTGTCCGGCCAGACCTGCGAGACCGGTCTGGCGCCGCGACGGCGGTATGGTCTGGACGAGACGAAGGGTCTGGGGCCGCGAGGCTGCCCCATGGGCCAAATTCAGCTTTTGCATTTGATGGGTTCCTTTACCCGGTAGCGGCGTTGATAGGTTCCGTTACATGTAGTCTCTGGTATTCCTGCCTGGACGACAAACGAGTAATCCCGATAGGATGCAAAAGCAGATTTGATGCATAAGGGGTTTTGCGTATGGACAGGCGTCTTCCCCCCTTGAACGCGCTGCGTGCCTTTGAATCGGCCGCGCGTCATTTGTCCTTTACCAAGGCTGCGGATGAACTGGCGGTGACCCAGGCGGCCGTTTCCTATCAGATCCGGCAGTTGGAAGAGCATATAGGCCGGGAGCTGTTCCGTCGCCTGACGCGGAAGCTGGAACTGACCCCCGCGGGTCTGGAGTTGCAGGTGGCAGTGGAGGATGCGTTCGACCGCATCCGGTCCACCATGCACAAGCTGACGGACGCGGCGGAGGACAAGGTGCTGTCGGTGACGACGCTGCCGACCTTCGCCTCGCATTGGCTGGTGCCGCGCCTGGGGCATTTCCAGCTTCGGCATCCCGATCTGGCGGTACGGCTGGACAGTTCCGTCGGTCTGTGTGACCTGAACAGCCAGTTCGACATCGCCATCCGGTCCGGCATGGGGCAATGGCCGGGCATGGTGGCGGAACCGCTGGTGGAATATACGCTGACCCCGGTTCTCAGCCCGATCCTGGCGGAAAGGGTAGGCGGCATCCGGCATCCGTCCGATCTGGCCGGGTTACCATTGCTGGATTATGCCCATCACGAAGATGTCCGTTACTGGCATCTGTGGTTTGCATTGGCGGATGTCGCAGTCGACCGGCTGCGGACCGGGCCGCAATATGATGTCCAGGCCATCACGGGGCAGGCGGCGGTGATGGGGCAGGGCGTGGCTCTGGTCTGCCCGGCCTTTTTCGCCGCTGATATCGCTGCCGGAAGATTGGTCGTACCGTTTCCGGACCTTATTCTGCGAACTGATCGGTCCTACTGGCTGGTCTGTTCGCAACGGCGCATCGACGAACCGAAGATCAAGGCCTTCCGGGACTGGATATTGTCGGAAGTGGCGGCCTGCACCGGTCAGTGCGGCGCGCTGGGCGGGATGTTGAACGTCCTGCCGCCGATCCCGCTCCGCGTCCCGGCTTGACTATACTTTCGGACAGGTATTGCATTTATATACGAAGGGGTAGTTGCGTCCTGCAATCGGCGCTGTTGCAGAAATCCACTATTCCAGGCGCCAGCCCAGGAGGACGGCCGTGCGGGCGGCAAGAATGCCGATCAGGGCGCCGATGGCGGCGGGCAGGGTGGCAACGGCGGCCGCGATCAGGCCGCGCTCGATCCCGGGCATGGAACTGCCAGGCGGCGGATGGGCCAGCAGATGCGCTAGCAGCACGCCTCCGGCCAGGCCCAGAATGCCCAGGACGGCGAGGCGCGGGATGAACAGGGCCAGCAGGAAGGCCGAGGCCGCCAGGATGGCCAGCGTCCCGGACAAGGTGTCGGCGGTCAGATCCCACAGCCCGGCACAGGCACCCATCAGGGCGGCCAGACCCGACACCATCAGTAATTTCGTCGTGGCCATCATGCGATCGGCCCTTTCCTTCAACTCCGCAATCGCCCTTCGGCGTATGGGATGAAGATGGGCGTCGATTGCGGCGAAAGCCGGTCAAGGGCCGGGCGGCGGCGGGGCGGGCCGACGGTGATGCCAAGGCCCGACCCGTTCCACCGGTCTTTGTCACAGCAGGACGGCGGGTTATTCCGCCGCCATGGCCTGCCGCATGGGTGGGGTGAACAAGGCCACCTTGGGCAGGGGACGGTCGGCATGCAGGCCGGCCATCGCTTCGCTCTGCTTCGCGGATGCGCGCGTCAGTTCGGCATGTTCGCGGACCAGGTTACGCAGCACGGCCCAATGGCGACGGATGCTGTCCTCCACCTCCCGGATTCGCATGTCCGGGGCGGCAGGTTCTGCCGTCAGGGCGGCAAGAATTTCCGAGAGACCAATGCTGGATTGGGGTTCATCCAGCAGGCGCAGCCCGGCGGGCAAGCCGTCATTATTGCTGGAGGCCTTGGAATCCTTGGTGCGCAGGAAACCGCCGGAGGACTTGCCAGCGGTGGGGCGGTGAAGTCGGTCGTGCATGTCTGACCCTCCCGGTGAAACGGATAGGGACGGGGGAAGCAAAGACCGTGCCGAATACAACCGGGCGTTTTCTGCCTCTCTCTTTCGGGTGGAGAGCGGGTGAAGTGAGGCTCAGCGCCGGCCAAACAGCCGCTCGATATCGCCCAGTTTCAGTTCCACATAGGTGGGACGGCCATGGTTGCACTGTCCGCTGTGCGGGGTGGCTTCCATCTGGCGCAGCAGGGCGTTCATCTCCTCCACATTCATGGGCCGCCCGGCGCGGACGCTGCCATGGCAGGCCATGCGCGAACAGATGGATTCCAGCTTGTCCTTCAACGCGTGGGCATCGCCCAACTCGGCCAGCTCATCGGCGATATCCTTGATCAGGCCGCGTATATCGGCGCGGTTGCCCAGCATGGCCGGTGCCTCCCGCACCACCACCGCACCCGACCCGAACGCCTCCAGCCCCAGCCCCAGCTCTGCCAGTTCCGGTGCGCGTTCGCCCACCCGTTCTGCGTCGGCCGGGTCCAGTTCCACCACTTCCGGGATCAACAGCATCTGGCGTTTCACGCCCTCGCCCAGCATCTCCTTCTTCATCCGTTCATAGACCAGCCGCTCATGGGCGGCATGCTGGTCAACGATGACGATGCCATTGTCGGTCTGGGCGACGATGTAGGTGGCGTGCAACTGCGCCCGTGCGGCCCCCAGCGGGAAATGGACCGGCGTGGCGGCGGTGGCGTCTGCCTCCTCCATGCGTGCGGCGGGGGCAAAATCGACGGGTGCTGTGGCCGCGGGGCCGGTGACCGGCTGTGGGGACTGGAACCGGAAGGCCGCTTCGGCCATCTCCCGTGCCACCGGCGGCGGGGCATGGTGCTGACCATAGGGCGTGGGCAGCCAGGGCCGGGCTGGCTGTGGTTCCCAAAGCAGGTTGGATTGCGGGGCCACGCGCGGGGTCAGGCTGGCCAGCGTGTCGGTGGCCACCGTCGTGCTGGCGCGGTGTCCGGCGGCGGCCAGGGCATGCTTCAGCGCGCCCACGATCAGGCCACGGATCAGCGCCTGATCGCGGAACCGCACCTCCGTCTTGGCAGGGTGGACATTCACATCCACGTCGTGCGGGTTCAGCGTCAGAAACAGCGCCAGCACGGGATGACGGTCACGGGCCAGGAAGTCGGCATAGGCGCCGCGCACGGCCCCGACCATCAGCCGGTCCTTCACGGGACGGCCGTTGACGAACAGATATTGGCCGGCGGCCGTGGGCTTGTTGTAGGTGGGAAGGCCGATATGGCCGACCAGCCGGACGCCGGCCCGGTCGGCATCGACGGGGATGGCGTTTTCCTGGAATTCCCGCCCCAGGACCGACCCCAGCCGGACCAGCCGGGCCGCCTCTTCATCCCCTGAACTGGCGGCCAGGCGCACGGGTGTGCGCCCATCGTCGGTAACGGTGAAGGCCACGCCGGGATGGGCCATGGCCAGCCGTTCCACCACATCGATGGCATGCTGGCTTTCCGTGCGGCTGCCCTTCAGGAATTTCAGCCGGGCCGGGGTGGCATAGAACAGGTCCCGCACCTCCACCCGCGTGCCCAGCCCGCCGGGGGCGGGGCCCACGGGATGGACGGCGCCGCCTTCCACCAGAATGGCGCTGGCATGGTCGGCATCTTCGGTGCGGCTGGTGATGGTAAGCCGGCTGACGGCCCCGATGCTGGGCAGCGCTTCACCGCGAAAACCCAGGGTGCGGATGTCTGTCAGGTCGCCATCGGGCAGCTTCGACGTGGCATGGCGTTCCACGGCCAGGGCAAGCTGGTCCGGGTCCATGCCGCAGCCGTCATCGGCGACGGACAGCAGCGCCTTGCCGCCATCGCGCAGGGTCACATCAATGCGCCGCGCCCCGGCATCCAGCGCGTTCTCCACCAGTTCCTTCACGGCGGCGGCGGGTCGCTCCACCACCTCGCCGGCGGCGATCTGGTTGACGAGATTGTCGGGAAGGCGGCGGATGGTCGGCATGGCTTGGTCATAGCACCGATGGGGGCTTCGCGCCAAGTCACCCACAAGTTATGGCATGGTCGACCGGGATGATGGTCAGCCCGGCAGCCTAAGCCCCTCCACCACCGCCAATTGTTCACGCCGGACCTTCGTGGCGGCCAGCCGGACATTTGTCAGGTCCGCCCCCTTCATGTCGGCCTGCATCAGGTTGGCGAAGGACAGGTCGGCGCCGGTGAAATTGGTCTTCACCAGCCGGGCGCCGGACAGGTTCGCATAGCGCAGCTTCGCACCGGCCAGTTCGGCCCGGACGATGCGGGTATCGTCGATCTTCAGATAGCCCAGATTGGCACCCGACAGGTTGGCGTTGGCCAGATGCGCGTCGGTCAGGTTGACGCCGCGCAGGTCGCAGCCGGACAGGTCGGCGCCGCGCAGATCCGCACCGGCCAGATTGCCAACCTGGATTTGCGCGCCCGACAGATCGACGCCATAGAGGATGGCCTGTGGCGCGTAAAGCCGGGTCAGGCAGGCGTGGGAAAGGCAGTTGGCCCCGCGCAGGTCATAGCCCTTCAGGTCCAGTGCCAGTCCCGCCTGACCCGCCGTGCCCACCCATTCGGCATGCAGCTTGATCATCTCTTCCAGCGGCCTGGGCAGATCGCTGACGGGCTTGCCGGCTGGCTTGTCGGTCAGGGCGCCCGCCATGTCCGTCCCGCCCAGTTCCGTCATGACCAGCAGGGCGTTGGTCAGCACGGCCCCCTTCAGGCTGGCGCCGCGCACATCGGCGCCGGACATGTCGGCCCCCTCCAGGATGGCGCCGTCCAGGGTGGCGTTGCGCAGGTTGGCGCGCACCAGTTTGGTTCCGCGCATCACCGCATCCGTGAAGTCGGTATGCATGGCGACGGCGCCGGACAGCTTGGCCTGCGACAGGTTGGCATTGGCCAGTTTTGCGCCCTGCATGTCGGCGGGGCTGGCGTCGCTTTCCACGACGACGATCCTCAGGCTGCCATCGGCGCCGCGTTCGGCCAGGGATCCGTCGCGCAGGTCGGCGCTGACCAGATTGGCGCCCGTCAGGTCCGCCCCGCGCAGGCTGGCGCCGCGCAGGTCGACCTTGACCATGGAGGCGCCGGTCAGGTTCGCTTCCCGCAGGTCGGCGGCGAACAGGGTGCAGCAATCCAGCGTGGCACCCGCCAGATTGGCCCGGCGCAGGATGCAGCCCGTCAGGTCGGCGTGCGCCAGATCACGACCCGCAAGGTTCAGCCCCGCCAGATCGTAATTGGCCAGCACGGCGCGGGCACCGCCCATGCGGGCATTGCGGAACATCTCGTGCCGCTTCAGCAACGCATCAAGCTGTTCCTGTGTAACCTTATGGAAGGAGCGCTGTTCGCCCACCCTGGTCTTCCCCTGTCCGTCCCGGTGCGGGACTTCATACGGGGATATTACCGGCCTTGGCCCGACAGATGAAGTCCCGCATGGGGGCTATTCTTCTGGATGGTTGGGGGGGGGGGGAAAGCCTTTGCTTGCGGCCATGCAGCGAAACCGGCCGCCCGATGAGGCGGCCGGCATGGACATTCACGATTGGAAAGGGCGTCAGGGGCTCGTCACCCCACCTTGCCGCCATTCACCAATCCGATCAGTCCGGCCGTGCTGGCATCATGCGACTTGGCCGCGTCGCCTTCCAGTTCCGGCAGGATGACCTTGGCCAACTGCTTGCCCAGTTCAACCCCCCACTGGTCGAAGCTGTTGATGTTCCAGACGATGCCCTGGACGAACACCTTGTGTTCATAAAGGGCGATCAGCATGCCCAGGCGATAGGGATCGATCGCGTCGACCAGGATGGTGTTGGTGGGGCGGTTGCCGCTGAAGACCTTGTGCGGCAGCAGGGCTTCCAGCGCCGGGCCCGCCTTACCCTCCTTCACCAGCTCCGCCCGAACTTCGTCGGCATTCTTGCCGCGCATCAGCGCTTCGGTCTGGGCCAGCGTGTTGGACAGCAGCATGGCATGGTGCCGGCCCGTCGGGTTCTGGCTGGTGATCGGGGCGATGAAATCGCAGGGGATCAGATGCGTGCCCTGGTGAATCAGCTGATAGAAGGCATGCTGACCGTTTGTCCCCGGCTCCCCGAAGATGATGGGGCCGGTGGCATAGTCGACCGCATTGCCATCGCGGTCCACCGACTTGCCGTTGCTTTCCATGTCCAACTGCTGGAGATAGGCGGGCAGGCGGGCCAGATATTGGTCATAGGGCAGGACCGCATGGGCCGCGGCACCCCAGAAATTGCCGTACCAGACCCCCAGCAGGCCCAGGATGACCGGCATATTGGCCGCCAGCGGGGCGGTCCGGAAATGCGCGTCCATGGCATGGGCGCCGTCCAGCAGTTCCCCGAACTTCTCCGGACCGACCATCAGGGCGATGGGCAGGCCGATGGCCGACCACAGGCTGTAACGGCCACCCACCCAGTCCCAGAAGCCGAACATGTTGTCGGTGTCGATGCCGAACTTCGCCACCTCTGTGGCGTTGGTCGACACGGCCACGAAATGCTTGGCCACCGTTTCCGGCGTGCCGCCATTGGCCAGGAACCAGTCGCGGGCCGTATGGGCGTTGGCCAGCGTCTCCTGCGTGGTGAAGGTCTTGGACGCGATGATGAACAGGGTGGTGGCCGGATCGACCTTGCGCAGCACCTCGGCAATGTGGGTGCCATCGACATTGGAGACGAAATGCGCCTGCAGATGCGGGTGGTGCCAGGGCGTCAGGGCCTGGGTCACCATCACGGGGCCCAGGTCGGATCCGCCGATGCCGATATTGACGATATCGGTGATGGGCTGGCCGTCATACCCGCGCCAATCCCCGTCGCGCACCTTGTGACAGAAGGCGTAGAGGCGGGCCAGCACCTCCTGCACGCCGGGCATCACGTCCTGCCCGTCCACCAGGATGGGCTGGTCGACACGGTTGCGCAGCGCGATGTGCAGCACGGCACGGTCTTCGGTGATGTTGATGCGCTCGCCCGCGAACATGGCGTCGCGCATGGCTTCCACCTTCTGCTGACGCGCCAGGTCGGTCAGCAGCGACAGCGTCTCGTCGGTGACGCGGTTCTTGGCATAATCCAGCAGCATCCCGTCGAAGGCGATCCGATAGCGGTCGAACCGACCGGGATCGGCGGCGAACAGGTCACGCATGCCCGTGCCTTCCAAAGAGGCACGATGGGCGGCAAGCGCCTTCCAGGCGGGGGATTGGGTCAAGGCGGACATGGGATGGTCTCCGGCGCGGGGCGGGCGGGTGCGGGCAAAGTGATAACACGATCCGTGGCAGGGACAAGTAATCCTGTAACGGAAAAATTCAAAAAATCCGGTTATTCTGCAACATCACGGAAAGGCATCAGAAGGCTTCCGGGTCGCCATCGAACGGCACAACGGTACCGACGCGATAGCCCTTGTCCTGGTTGAAGCGCATGCTGGCCTTGGCCAGGGCCATCTTTTCCGCGGCGGCCCAGACCAGATATCGCCGACCGACCTTCCAGGACTGTGTCACCTCCTCGGGGGCGCCGCGGGCCAGACTGTTGAAATCCGGATGGCTGATCGGGATCAGGAAGGCGGTGTCGCCGACATTCTTGCGCTCGTCAAAGACATAAAGCTGGGTGTCTGCCACCTTCTCATGGGCGGCCTGCTGCTCACATTCCTGGATGATACGGTCCAGCTCGGCCAGTTCATGCTCCATCTGCCGTGCCTCGCGCTTCAGCGCCAAGGTTCCGGCCGCTTGCTCACGCACGACACGGCTGGCGGCGGTGACACGATTCTGCTGCCCGTTCTGGCGGCGCTGGGCCATGCGCATGCGCTTGCGCACGTTGGTCATCATCTGGATGGCGACCACCCCGCCGCCGAGAATGCCGAACCAGAGGGGCAGGCTGTCGAACAGGCGGTCGGGTATCATCCCGTCACCTTTTCGTTGGCAGCGGTTTCCATGGCGGCACTTTCCAACGCGGACAACTCGTCGGCCTCGCTCTGTGGTTCAGAGATTTCGGCGATGAAGAAACCCGTGGCCGGCGGGAAAGACCGCTCTGCCAGGATCTTGGCATCCCCGATGGTGGGGGCCCAGATCACCACCTGTTGTGTGCGCGACCAACTCCGCGACAGGAACGGGTGTTCCTTCTGATCCATCTGCGCACGCTGGACATGGCGGTTCACCACATGGGCGATGAATTTCCGCGCCGGCCGCTCCGACCGCAGGAACGCATCCTCCTCTCCCAGAACGCGCATCAGCTGCGACCGGGCGATCTTCAAATCCATGATCTTCTTGTTGATCATGTAATGGCGCCGGCGGGCCGATTTTACCTTGGCATCCAGCTTCACCAGAATGGGCAGCATCTTTTCCCGTCGCGCCTGCAGGCGCTGGGCGATGATGCCCATACGCTGCATGCGCCCATCCAACCCGGCACTTTCCTGCCGTCGACGGACGGCCGTTTCCGCCATATGGGCGATGGCCGCCCCCAGCAGATATGCAATGCCGCCGATCATGAAGAAGGCGATGCCAGCCTCTGTCAGCTTTTCGAACATGGGTGGCGGCACCGGTGCGTTGCGGGGGGCAGCGATCTAGCTCGCCGCATTATAGATCGAATGACCGCCACGCGGGAAGCGACCTGGCGATGGCCTTGATGGAGGGCGTAATGACAAAGAAAACCCGCCAGCCCGGGGGCGGGCGGCGGGTCAGGGGAATGGTCGTCGGTGGTCGGAGCTTGGCTGCTTCCCCGAACACCACTGAGAGGGTGTGTCAGTCCAGGCAGGTTAATCAGGATTTTCCCGCCTGGATGTGACGTGTGTCACGCGGGGTTCAGGTCGATCAGTTCCCCATGCAGGGCACAGGCCGGTACCGTGAATTCGACGATGGCGCGTGCCACCTCGTCAGGCTGGCGCAGGGTCGCGGGGTCTTCGCCAGGGAACGCCTTGGCGCGCAGGCTGGTGGCCACGGGGCCGGGGTCGACCAGATTGATGCGCAGGTTGGTGTTCAGTGTCTCCGCCGCCCAGGTCCGGGCCATCATGTCGATGGCGGCCTTGGACGCGGCATAGGCCGACCAGTAGGCCGTGGCTTCGCGCCCGACGCGATCGGTCAGGAACAGGGCGCGGCCGGCATCAGATCGGCGCAGCAGCGGATCGGTCGTGCGAATCAGCCGCATGCCGCCAGCCACCGCCGTCCCCATGACCCTGTCCCAATCCTTGGGGTCGGAATGTGCAATGGGGCCGAGCGTGCCGAGCTGGGCCGCAGCATGGACCAGAATGTCCAGCCGGCCGAACCGCTCGTACAGGGCCGGGCCCAGATTATCGAGCTTGGCGCCGTCGGCCAGATCCTGGGGGACCAGGGTGGCAGCACCACCCAGGGCCTTGATCCGATCATCCATTTCCTCCAGCGCGCCGACCGTGCGGGCGACCAGCACGACATGCGCACCCTCCCGCGCCAATTGTTCGGCCACGGCGGCGCCGATGCCGCGCGACGCCCCTGTCACCAGGGCTACGCGGCCGGTCAGCCGCGGAGAGGGGGTTTGAGTGGAACCGGTCATGACGGATCTCTGATTGGGAACAGGCGCCGTTACCTAGCGCATTCGGCTTCGCAGGGAAAGCGACGGATCGCCGCCCCGCCGGCCATCGGCAATTCGTTTCGGCTGCAAAATAAAAAAAGGGGAGGTGCCGGAACACCTCCCCTTTCATTTCTTAACCGGAATAAGCCTTACGACTTCCGGCTCCACCAGCCACGCTTGGGCTTTTCCACGGGCGGGTTGACCTCGGTGGCCAATTCCGCGGGCGAGGGGGCCTGCTCCGGCTCGGCTTCGGCTTCCGCGGCCGGCTCGGCGGTGACGGCCGGGGCGGCTTCTGCCACGGCTTCGGTCACCTGCTCCGCCGGTGCGGCTTCGGCCTCCACGGCCTTCTTGCGGCTGCGGGTCGCGCGCTTCTTGGGGGCGGGCGCCTCCTCGACAACCGGCTCGGCGATGGGGGCGGGTGCCTCCACGACGACCGGGGCCGGCTCCGCAGCGGCAGCTTCGACCGGTGCGGCTTCGGCTTCCACGACCTTCTTGCGGCTGCGGGTCGCGCGCTTCTTGGGGGCGGGTGCCTCCTCGGCGGCCGGCTCGGCGATGGGGGCGGGTGCCTCCACGACGACCGGTGCCGGCTCGGCGGCGGCAGCTTCGGCCGGTGCGGCCTCGGCTTCCACGGCCTTCTTGCGGCTGCGGGTCGCGCGCTTCTTGGGAGCGGGGGCTTCCTCGGCGATCGGCTCGGCGGCCGGTGCCTCCACGACAGCCGGGGCTGCCTCAGCGGCTAAAGCGTCGACCGGGGCGGCTTCAACCGGTGCAGCTTCGGCCGGAGCCTGCGCCTGGACGGCGGCGGCTTCTTCGCCTTCGCCTTCACCGGCACCCTCGCTGTCGTCCTCGTCGCCGGCATCCTCGCCGTCGGCGCTGCCATCGCCCGTCAGTTCATCGCCACGACGGCTCCGGCGGCGCCCGCCACGCTTGCCGCGACGGCGCTTCTTGCGGGAACTCTCGTCCTCACCGGACTCGGGCGATTCCGCAGACGTGCCTTCGGCATCAGTGTCAGCGTCGGTATCGCCGTCCGTCTCAGGGGCAGCTTCCTCGCCCTCGGGCAGGGGTTCGCCTTCCTCATCGCCGGTCTCGTCGGCATCACCCGCCTCGGCGGAGCCATTTTCACCACGTTCGCCACGACGGCGGCGCCGACGGCGACGGCGTCCACGACCCTCCCGATCCCCATCGCGATCGCCACGGCCTTCACTGCGGGCCTGCGGCTTCTCAGCGGCGGCGGCTTCCTCCTCTTCGGTCTCAATGACCTCCGGTTCGGCTTCGGCCTCCTCGATCTCCATGGCGCGTTCGGTCTGGGCCATGACGCGTTCGGCACTGACCGGGGCGGCAATGGCCAGATCATCGGCCGGGGTGCGGGCCCGCAGACGGTCCAGACGGAAATCCGTACCCAGCATGTGATCGTCGGCCTGCAGGTAGACCCGCAGACCATGGCGCCGCTCGATATCGGCCAACGCCTCGCGCTTGTGGTTCAGGATATAGAGGGTGACGCGGGTCGGGCAGGTCATGGTGACCTCGGCCGACCGCTTGCGGATACCCTCTTCCTCCACGGCGCGCAGAACGGCCAGGGCCGCACTTTCCTGGCTGCGGATCATGCCCGTGCCCTGGCAATGCGGGCAGCGCTCGAAATTGATCTCCTGCAAGGAAGGACGCAGGCGCTGACGCGACAGTTCCAGCAAGCCGAAGGCGGAGATGCGGCCCAGCTGAATGCGGGCACGGTCCGCCTTCATGGCGTCCTTCAGGCGCTTCTCGACGGCCGCGTTGTTGCGCGGGTCTTCCATGTCGATGAAGTCGATCACGATCAGGCCGGCCAGATCGCGCAGGCGCAACTGGCGGGCCACTTCCTCGGCCGCTTCCAGATTGGTGCGCAGCGCCGTCTCTTCGATGTTCCGTTCCTTGGTGGAACGGCCGGAATTGACGTCGATGGCGACCAGTGCTTCGGTCTGGTTGATGACGATGTAGCCACCCGACCGCAACTGGACGATGGGGTTGAACATGGTCTCGATGGCGCCTTCCACCTGGAACCGGTGGAACAGCGGGATGCTGGGGTCGTTGTAAAGCTGGATCTTCTTGGCGTGGCTGGGCATCAGCATGCGCATGAAGTCCTTGGCCACACGGTACCCGGCCTCACCCTCGACATGCACTTCGTCGATGTCGCTGGAATAGAGGTCGCGGATGGTACGCTTGATGAGGTTCGCTTCCTCATAGATCAGCGCCGGGGCGACGGATTGCAGCGTCGTCTCGCGGATGCTGTCCCACAGGCGCATCAGATATTCAAGATCGCGGCGGATCTCCGGCTTTGACCGTTCGATGCCCGCGGTGCGCAGGATGACCGACATGCCCGAGGGAATGTCGAAATCTTCCAGCATCTCCTTCAGGCGCTTGCGATCAGCCGGGTTGGTGATCTTGCGGCTGATGCCGCCGCCGCGCGGCGTATTGGGCATCAGCACGGCATAGCGGCCGGGCAGCGACAGATAGGTAGTCAGCGCGGCACCCTTGTTGCCGCGCTCCTCCTTCGTCACCTGCACCAACAGGATCTGGCGGCGCTTGATGACTTCCTGAATTTTGTAGGATTTCAGCGGCCGGCGGCGCGGCTGATGCTCGCGGCGCTCCTCCACCTCTTCCTCGACGCTCTCTTCGCTCCCCTCAACCTGGGCGGCCTGGGGGCGATACCGGCGGGAGCGTTCGCGACCGGAACTATGGACGAAGGGCGAAGCCTCGCCCGTATCACCCGTTTCCCCGTCCGCGTCGCCAGCGATGGCTGCATCTTCGGCCAACACGCCTTCGGCATCGCCGGCGTCCACCACCTCGGCCACGGCGTCGATCACCAGCGGGCCGGCATTGTCATCGGCTTCCATCGGGCCCGGCGCGGCGTCGCCAATCTCTTCCGGCGCGGGGGCGACATCATCGCCATGCCCGTTATCGTCGCCATTGGCGTACACGTCCTCGCCCCGTTCGGCGCGGGCCTCCCGCTCTTCCGCCAGCTCCTGCTGCTCACGCAGCAGCGCTTCGCGATCGGCGACCGGAATGCGGTAATAGTCGGGATGGATTTCGGAGAAGGCCAGGAACCCGTGCCGGTTTCCGCCATACTCGACGAAGGCCGCCTGAAGCGACGGCTCGACCCGGATGACCCGGGCCAGATAAATATTGCCTTTCAGCTGCTTCCTGGAGGCGATCTCGAAATCAAGCTCTTCCAGGCGGTTACCATTGACCACGACAACCCGGGTCTCTTCCGGGTGCGTGGCGTCCACAAGCATACGCTTGGCCATATGTCATCCCCGTGGCACAGGGCACCGCCCCTCCGCGCGACGGGACGGAAGACGGACCTTGCCACCATTGCGGTGCGGGACGTACGGCACGGGCGGGGAGGTTCCATCGAACAGCGCCTGCCCCGGTGAAGGGGAAGCAGCCAGGACGGATCGACGCCGATGCCGGGCCCGTTCCGGATGAACCGGGCGGGCCAGCCCCAAGGTTTCCACTGCAACCGCATCCCGTTGGGGTGTCCCATGTGACAGGGAAACCTGTGACATGGGTGTCCCTTGTGGCGTCACGCCAAGGGGTGCTACAGCACGGCGATCACAGCCGGCAGGGTTCCCCAAGGGCGACGCCGAAGCCCGTTTCAGGGCCCTGGCGGGGCGCGGTTTGTCGCGACCGCCACCATAAACACTCCGCCCCCCATTCCACAATGGAAGAATTGGGTTGGCGACTGCCGTGCCGTCGATTCCCGGTCCCGGGCACAGGATGTAGCGGAGATCGCCAGGGTGCGTTTGAAGCGATTTCTGATCATATCCGTTGAAGCCACTGATTCGCTGGGGCTATAATGGTTAGATCAAATTTGATCCTTCTGAACGGATGGTGGGGCGGGGTACGTGTCGTACCGGGGGGAACCGATCGGCATCGCCGGAAAGCTGGCGTCTGTGGCCCGCGGGCTGCTGACGGTGGCGGGGTTTTGCCTGTCCCTGACCATGCCCGCCATAGCGCAGGCGCCCGTGCAGACGGCCGCCATCATCGGCGATCCGGCCGGGGGGATGGCCGCAACGACGCATATCCTGGCGGCGAGGCTGGGCGACCATGGCAATAAGACGCGGTTCGTCCTGGAACTGACCCGTGCCGCGCCATTCACGATCAACGCCGCCCCGCCGGGCCAGCCACAGGGGCTGGTGGTGGAGATGGAGGCGGCGCTGGATGTCGCGTTGCCGCCGGGCAAGGGGCTGGTGCGCGATGTGCAGCTTCTGCCCGGTTCGCGCCCCGGCCTGCTGCGGCTGGTGCTGCCGACGACGGGGCCAGTGCAGGCCCAATTGGCGGAGATCATTCCCCCGCGTGACGGCATGCCGCCACGCTTCCTCCTGGATATCGTTCCAGGCGCGGGCGGAACGGGTGGGACGGTGGAGGCGGGGCGTGCTGGTGCCGTGGTGCCGGCCAGTGTCAGCACCATGACCCCGCCTGTGCCCCGGACCAAGCCGACGCCACCTCTGCCGATGATCGTCATCGATCCGGGCCATGGAGGGCAGGATCCCGGCGCCATCGCCGTGGGCGGCGGGTATGAGAAGGCGATCACGCTGGCCATGGCGCGGGAAGTGGCGCGACAGTTGAAGGCCAGCGGCCGTTACCGCGTGGCCCTGACCCGCGATCGCGACATCTTCATTCCGCTGCGTGAACGGGTTGCCATTGCCCGTGCCAAGGGGGCCGACCTTTTCATCTCCCTGCATGCCGACAGCATCACTTCCCAGCAGGTGCGGGGCTTGTCGATCTACACCCTGTCGGAAAAGGCGTCGGACCGGGAAGCCGAGATGCTGGCCCAGCGTGAAAACCAGTCGGACGCCATCGGCGGTCTGGACCTGACGGGGCAGACGGCGGATGTTGCCAGCATCCTGATCGGCATGTCCCAGCGCGACACGATGAACCGGTCCCGCCGGTTCGCGGCAACCCTGCTGAAGAGCCTGGACCCCAACATCGCCTTGCTGCCGGGGCCCTTGCGTTCGGCGGGTTTCGCCGTGTTGACGGCGGCCGATGTGCCGGCGGTGCTGGTGGAGATGGGCTACCTGTCGCATAGCCAGGACGCGCGGCTGCTGACCAGTGACATGCATCGCAAGCGCATGGCCGGGTCACTGCTGCGTGCCGTGGATGGCTACTTTTCCGGCAACGCGGTGTCGTCGCGGCCATGACCGCGACATAATCAGCTCCATCCTGTTATGGTGAAGTGACGGTGCCATCCCCCTGGATCGGCGCCGCCTTGTTTTATGCGGCTCTGCCGGGCCGTGCGGATGGGTTGGAACAGATGAATCGCGTTGTGAAGGGCTTGTTGATCGCGGGTGTCTCGCTGGGCGTGCTGGGGGCCGCCGCGGCCGGCGGGGCCTGGGTTTATTTCAGCAAGGAACTGCCCGACCATACGACATTGGCCAATTACAACCCGTCGGTCGCGACGCGCGTGCATGCCGGCGATGGCCGCCTGGTGGCGGAATTCGCCAGCGAACGCCGGGTCTTCGTGCCCATCGCGTCGATTCCCAAGCGGGTCAGCAGCGCCTTCATCTCCGCCGAGGACCAGAATTTCTACACCCATCATGGGGTGGACTGGTTCGCTGTGCTGCGTGCCCAGGCGCAGAATGTGAAGAATCTGGGCCAGGGCCGCCGTCCCATCGGCGCCAGCACCATCACCCAGCAGGTGACGCGCATCTTCCTGTTGTCGAACGAGGTCTCCTACGTCCGCAAGATCAAGGAAGCCATCCTGTCCGGCCGCATCGAGGAAGCGATGGGCAAGGACAAGATCCTGGAAATCTATCTGAACGAGATTTTCCTGGGAAATCGGGCCTATGGCGTCGGTGCTGCCGCGCTGAACTATTTCAACAAGTCGCTGGGCGAACTGACGGTGGCGGAAGCCGCCTTCCTGGCCAGCCTGCCCAAGGCGCCGGACCGCTATTTCCGGGAACGTCACCGTGACGCCGCCATCGCCCGCCGGAACTATGTCATCGGTCGCATGGAGGAGGATGGCTATATCAGCAAGGAGGAAGCGGAGACCGCGCGCAACGAGCCGCTGACCTTCGCCGACCGTTCCAACGACAGCAATGTCCGCGCGGATTACTATGTCGAGGAGGTGCGTCGCGAACTGGCCAAGCTGTACGGTGAGCAGATGCTTTATGCCGGCGGCCTGTCGGTGCGCACCTCGCTGGACCCCGATCTGCAGGCAGCGGCATCGACGGCGCTGCGCAACGGGCTGATGGCCTATGACCGCCGCGACGGCTGGCGTGGCCCGATCACCCGCTTCGACAGCCTGGACGGCTGGCAGGAACAGCTGGAAGACGTGCGGGCGCCTGTCGGCGGCGAGGAATGGGATCTGGCGGTCGTTCTGTCCACGTCCGCCGACAATGTGGAGGTCGGGCTGGCCGATGGCAGCCATGGCCGCATTCCGCTGGCTGAGCTGAAATGGGCGCGCAAGGTCAAGGACGGCAAATTTGTCGGCCCCAGCATCCAGAAGGCATCGGACGCCCTGTCGGTGGGCGAGGTCGTGTTCGTCGAGCCCCTGGACAACAAGGCCGAGACCGTAGCCCTTCGCCAGATTCCGGAGGTGCAGGGATCGCTGGTCGCCATGGACCCGCATACGGGCCGTGTCCTGGCCATGTCGGGTGGGTTCAGCGCGCGGATGAGCGTATTCAACCGCGCCACCCAGGCCTTCCGTCAGCCGGGCTCGGCCTTCAAGCCCTTCGTCTATCTGGCCGCGCTCGACCAGGGTTTCACGCCCAGTACGCTGGTGCTGGACGCGCCGTTTGCCCTGGATCAGGGTGGTGGGCTGGGCAAGTGGAAGCCTTCCAACTACACCGAAAAATATTACGGTCCCACCCCGCTGCGCGTCGGTATCGAAAAGTCGCGCAACGTCATGACTGTGCGTCTGGCCCAGTATATCGGCATGGAGCCGGTGGTGGAGATCGCCAAACGCTTTGGCATCAACGACCATCTGCAGCCAACCCTGTCCATGGCCCTGGGGGCCGGGGAAACCAGCGTGCTGCGCCTGACCACAGCCTATTCCATGCTGGTCAATGGCGGCCGGCGGATCGAGCCCAGCTTCATCGACCGCGTGCAGGACAAGAACGGCAAGACTGTCTTCCGCCATGACACGCGCGACTGCGCAGGCTGTCAGACCGTGCTGGAGCCGGCGGTGCCGACGGCGGAAGGCACCATCCCGGTGCCGTCCACGGTCCCGGCCGTGGTGGCCGATCCGGCCAGCATGCCCCTGATCCCTGACACGCGCGAACAGATCGCCGATCCGCGCACGGTCTATCAGATCGTGTCCATGCTGGAAGGTGTGGTCCAACGCGGCACGGGGGTCAGACTGCGGGAGGTGGGTAAGCCGCTGGCCGGCAAGACCGGTACGACCAACGACGCCATGGATGTCTGGTTCGTCGGCTTCTCTCCCGATCTCGCCGTGGGCGTGTTCGTCGGTTATGACACCCCGCGTTCACTGGGGGATCATGAAACCGGGACCAGTGTGGCTGTGCCCATCGTGAAGGAATTCATGTCGTCCGCGCTGAAGGATGCGCCGGCCACCCCGTTCCGCGTGCCGCCGGGCCTGCAACTGGTCCGCGTCGATCCGGAAACGGGCCGCCCCGCCGCGCCGGGACAGCGCAACGCCATCTGGGAAGGCTTCATCCCCGGTACCGAGCCGAAAGGCAGCGAGGGTGTCCTGGATGGTGGTGACGCCGGGGCGGGCTTCGTCCAGGGTGCGCCGGGCCAGCCCGCTGTCCCGACTCCGCAGCAGCCGGCAGTCGGAACGGGTACAGGCGGCGTCTATTGAGGTCGTTCCTTCTGCGCAGTACGGACAAGAAAAAGAAGTGCTGCGCGGGGATTTGATCGCTTTCGTTGAAATCCTGTTGTTGACGGGGGCGATTTCTGGTCTGGGCGTTTCTTTCTCGTTTTCACGGGTGATTGCCGGTTGGAGGCTGGAGGGCACCTTTAGTATAGTGCCGATATATCTTTGGACTTATATGCTCTGTCCCGATGGCCACCGATCCCACCAAGCTGTCATTTGCCCGCGTGCAGGCCGTGCGAACGGCGGGTGGGGCCGATTTATTGAGGCGGACCCTCGCCGATTTATCGGATGCTGACATTCGGCATCTGGCCCGATCACTGGAGTTCCAGGCTATCCTGGACGGAGCCCAGTCCGAGCTGCTATCGCGCCTTCGGCCCCGGCTGCGGCAGTTGCGCCCGATGCGCGTGGCCTCGGTGGAGCGCATGTGCTGGCAGCCCTTGCAGCGGTTCCTCACTGACCAGCCGGAGGCGGTGGCGGGCGCTCCCTGGATCGTGCCGCGCCGATTGCTGCGGCCGCTATGGCAGCTGATCGAAAAGGCCAATGCCGATCTGGTGGATCAGTTGCGTCGCCGGCATCTGACGGCTGTATTCGATCGCGACATGCTGGAGCTGGAGCAGGTGTCCGACCAGGTGGTCGATCTGGCGGCCTTCATCTTGAACAACGCGCCGAACATCCCCGCTCGCCTGCGTCTGTCCGCGGCGGAGACGGCGACGGTCCGTTTCATGGCGCGCGTCTTGAAGTGGCATCGGCTGGTCGTGCCCAGCGTCCAGCATTTCCAGCGCCTCATGACGCGGCAGACCGACGAGGTACAGGCGCTTCGTCTTCATTCCAACTGGTTCACGGTGATTGAACAGCTGGATACGCAATTCGATCTCTACGCCCTGTACCTGTTCGAGATCATGCCGCATATGGTCTCGGTCATCGATGCGTTTCCCTTCTATTTCGATACGTTGACGGAAACGCAGGGACTGGCCGTACAGTGGCTGTGTCACCGTGTGGACCATGAGGCCGCGGAGGTGGCGACATTGCTGGGCCGGCCGCCGCGGACAGTTCCCACCGACACCCTGTTGTCATTGGCCGATCGTGTATCAGCGCTCAACCAGTTGATCGAGCGGCTGCGGCATGTGCCCCTGTTCGGCTCCGACGGGGCTGCTGCCGGGCATCTGGATGATCTGTTGCAGATGCGTCTCGGCTTTGGGGCTATCGAGCAACTTGGCCAGGGGCTCTATGAATGGCTGCACGATGCCACGATGGGAACGACGGAAGAGCGGATGGGGGCCGCTACGGTGCTGGCGCCCTTGTCCGCCGCCTTCACGACATTGCTGTCCCTGGTTGACACCGGGGAGGCGGACAGCCGCGTGGCCAAGCTCCGCCACCGGTTTGCGGAACGGGTGGTGGAGGAGGTGGAGCGCTTTCTGCGCAGCCACTCCATGGCCCCGAACGCCCGTCTGGCCACTGCCAATGCGATTTCGCCACTGCTGGCCCTATGCCATGAATTCGGCCAGGCCGACGCGGTCAAGAACCTGGAGCGACGGCTGAGGCGATAGCGGACGCCGCTGCCTCATACGCGATAGGCCAGACGCACGGCGCCCCAATGTTTGCCGGCCACGATGATGGGGGCCGAACAATCCTTCATCAGGGCGTAATTGCCATTGCCCATGTCGCGTCGATAGGCCTGCAACAGGAAGGGCTTGGCATTCTTGCCGGCAGCCAGCCCCACGCGATCATCGAAAATGCGGCGGTTGCGGCAGTTGGCAGCATTCCAGGTCGCGTCGCCGCTGCGCTGCGGCAGGCTGAACTTGCGGTTATGCGTGGGCAGATAGCCGTTGCGGTCCACCGACGCGC
This sequence comes from Niveispirillum sp. FG148, assembly GCF_057809655.1. Lineage (NCBI taxonomy): Bacteria > Pseudomonadati > Pseudomonadota > Alphaproteobacteria > Rhodospirillales > Azospirillaceae > Niveispirillum > Niveispirillum sp. FG148. The sequence goes on along the minus strand of NZ_JBMDKJ010000003.1, from coordinate 83,387 downwards.
AGAACACCACCTTGTCCGACAGGGTCAGCGCAGGTTCCTGGATGTCTGGCAGAATCTGATCGGTCAGCGCTGTGAAACGCGTTGTGTATTGCACGGGGTCACTGCCGGGCACGGGCTTATAGTGATCGTCAAACAAGTCCGTGATGGAAATGGCCCCATCGGCCAAGGCGCGTTCGAAGGCGGCGGCGATGCGGGTCGCGACAGAGCGTGCCGTACGGATATAGGGCGTGTCGACGGTTTCAACATCCAATTCGGCGCTGTGCCCGATCAGCCGCTCGCTCAGCGACAGCAGGTTGTTCAGCCGTTCACCCGCAACCCTCAGATTGCCCGAACTGTCCTTCACGTCGACGGCCAGTCCGCCGATACGTTCTTCCACCCCGGCGATGTTCGTGGAAATGGCCTGTGCGGCGTTGTCGATGCGGCCCTGCTGATCATCCACCTCCACCATGGCGGTGGCCAATGTCTGCATTACTTCGCCGATCCGGGTCGTGTCGTTGCGCACGGCGGTGGCCTTGGCGGCCCCTGCGGCCCCCCGCGCGGACAGGGCCTTCACCTGCTCCGCCAGGTCACGCATGGTGGCATCGATCTCCTGCGTTGCGGCGGCCGTCTGGTTAGCCAGCGCCTTCACCTCCGTCGCCACCACGGCGAAGCCGCGCCCGGCATCACCGGCCCGCGCTGCCTCGATCGTGGCGTTCAGCGCCAACAGGTTGGTCTGCTTCGCGATGGTGTTGATCTCCGCCGCGACGCGGCCGACGCGGGTCAAGGCATCCGTCAGGCCGGCCAGTTGCCTCTCAATGCCATTCACATCCTCTGCCAGCGCACGGATATCGGCCAGGGCATGGTCGATCTGGCCGCGGCTGTCGGCCACCTCCCGCCGGGCCTTCGATGCGACTGCGCGCGCCGCGGACGCCGCCTCCGCCACACGCGTGTTGCCGACGGCCATGTCGTGTGCCTGACGACGCAATTCTTCGAATATGCTCGCCTGCCGGGCGATACGGGCCGATACATCACCGACATGACCGGTGATGTCGGCGATGGACACACCCAAAGTACCGACTTCCTGTGCAAGTTCGGCAATCGCGTTGCGGGTACGCTGTGCATCCAGGGCATTCTCCCGCCAAGTCGAGGCGTGGTCCATGTTCCCTCCCAACTCTTTATGTCCGGACATAGACCTTTGTCGGTCTCTGCGGATGCCATTATTTGGATTATGATCGTCCCATCGTTTCTGTACGGAAGATACCTATCCTTTAGTCGGTTATTGCCGGCTAACTTGAACCGGTGTTCAGTTGTGCCGGCACATCAGTTGAGCCGGCACAATGGCGCGCTCCGTTCAGCCATGTGCGCGGGCGGCATCTGTCCCCAGGGGCTCGCGATGGACAGGGGCGCCCGGGATTGCCATAAAGTCGGGCGACATGAACCCAAGACCCTGGACGGGGTCGCACAAAAACGGATGGTCATTCAAATGGCTGATACGCAGTTCGACCTGGTCGTCATCGGTGCCGGTCCCGGCGGTTACGTCGCCGCCATTCGCGCTTCCCAGCTGGGCATGCGCGTCGCTGTGGTGGAGAAGCGCAAGACGCTGGGCGGCACCTGCCTGAATGTCGGCTGCATCCCGTCCAAGGCTCTGCTGGTTGCCTCTGAAAAGTATAGCGAGGCCAAGCACCACCTGGGCGCCTTCGGCGTGAAGGTCAGCGGCGTAGAGCTGGATCTGGCCGGTGTGATGAAGCACAAGGACGAGGTGGTGAAGTCCAACGTCACGGGCGTGGATTTCCTGTTCAAGAAGAACAAGATCACCCGTTTCACCGGCCTGGGTTCCATCAAGGCCGCCGGCATCGTCACCGTCACCAAGGATGACGGCGCGACGGAGGATGTGGCGACCAAGAACATCCTGATCGCCACAGGATCCGACGTCGCCCCCCTGCCGGGCGTCACCATCGACGAAAAGCGCATCGTTTCCTCCGACGGCGCCATCGCGCTGGACAAGGTGCCGGGTCGTCTGGTCGTCATCGGCGGCGGCGTCATCGGCCTGGAACTGGGTTCTGTCTGGCAGCGCCTGGGGGCGCAGGTGACCGTGGTCGAATTCTTCGACCGCATCCTGCCGACCATGGATGGCGAAGTCTCCAAGCAGATGCAGCGCATCCTGGGCAAGCAGGGCATGTCCTTCAAGACCTCCACCAAGGTCACGTCGGCCGTGAGCGAGGGTGAGACGGTCAAGCTGACGATCGAAGCCGCCGCCGGCGGCAATGCCGAAACGGTCGAGGCCGATATCGTGCTGGTCGCCATCGGCCGTCGTCCCTTTACCTCCGGCCTGGGCCTGGAAGCCGTCGGCGTGGCGCTGGACGAACGCCGTCGCGTCAAGATTGACGGTCATTTCCAGACCAACGTCCCCGGCATCTATGCCATCGGTGACGTCGTGGCCGGCGCCATGCTGGCCCACAAGGCCGAGGAAGAGGGCGTGGCCTTCGCCGAGATTCTGGCCGGCCAGCATGGTCATGTGAACTATGACGCCATCCCCGGCGTCGTCTATACGTGGCCGGAAGTGGCGTCGGTCGGCAAGACCGAGGAGCAGCTGAAGGCCGAGGGTGCCGTCTACAAGGTCGGCAAGTTCCCCTTCACCGCCAATGGCCGCGCCCGTTCCATGAACGCCACGGATGGCTTCGTGAAGATCCTGGCCGATGCCAAGACCGATCGCATCCTGGGCGCCCATATCATCGGCGCGTCTGCCGGCGAGATGATCGAGGAGCTGGGCCTGGCGATCGAGTTCAGCGCATCCGCGGAGGATGTGGCTCGCACCAGCCACGCTCACCCGACCCTGACCGAGGCCATCAAGGAAGCAGCCCTGGCCGTGGATGGTCGCGCCCTGCACATGTAAGGGCGTTGGATCGCGGATTGACAGGGGGCCGGGACGGCGATGTCCCGGCCCTTTTTCTTTGTCGTGGCGACATGTTCGCTGTTGAGCGGTCCCGGCGGTCACCGCACCCTGCGCACCAGCACAGAGGAGGGATGGTATGGACCGGATCGGCATCATTGGCGGCATGAGCTGGGAATCGACCCAGCTTTATTATCGTCTGATCAATGAGAGGGTGCGGGCCATCCGGGGCGGCCTGTCATCCGCACCGCTGCTGATCCATTCCCTGGATTTCGCACCGGTGGCCGCCTTGCAGGCCGCGGGCGACTGGTCGGGGCTGACGGAGATGATGGTCGGGGCGGGGCTGGACCTCAAGGCGGCGGGGGCCAAGGGGCTCGCCATCGCCACCAACACCATGCACAAGATGGCCGACGTCGTGGCGGACCGGACCGGCCTGCCGTTGATCCATATCGCCGAGGTCACGGCGGCGTCGGTGCGGGCGGCGGGTCTGTCGCGTGTGGCCCTGCTGGGCACCCGCTTCACCATGGAGCAGGATTTCTATCGCGACCGCCTGGTGGCCGGCGGCCTGGACGTGTTGATCCCCGATGAAGCGGCGCGCAGCGAAATCCACCGGATCATCTACGATGAATTGTGCCGGGGTGAGGTACAGCAGCCATCGCGCGCTGCCTATGTCCGTATCATCAAGGTATTGCAGGAACGGGGCGCGCAGGGGGTGATTCTGGGTTGTACCGAAATCACCATGCTGGTGCGGTCGGCGGATACCGACCTTCCGCTGTTCGACACCACCGCGATCCATGCCGCTGCCATTGCCGACCGGGCGATGCGGGTCGGCTGATCCGTCGTTTTCCGTTTCCCTTCGGCCCCTTCCCGACTAGATTGCGGCGGACCCATGGAAAAGGGGGCACCCGTGCAACTGTCGGGCGGGCTGAAATTGACGGTGGCGACGTTCCTGTGCGTGATCGCTGCTGTGATATTGTCTTATGGACTGACCCTGCTCCTGGTCCTGTTCTCCTTCTTCCTGGATGAAGGGGTGCGCCACCTGGGTTCGGATTGGGCCGACATGGGTGTCTATACCGTGCCGGCCGCGGCGGGCACCGCGCCCTTCTGTGCGTGGGTCTATTACGGCATCCGCAAGCGGAGCCGGTCGCTGGCCCCCTATGCCGGGCTGGGGATGGCATTTCTGTGGGCGGTCGTGCTGAACCTGATGATCGGCGACATGCATAATTTCGACGACCAGTTCAACTGGGCCGTCAATTCCGTGGTGGGCATGGTTTTCCTGACGGACGTCCTCGTCCTGGCCGGTTTCGCCGCGTTCACCAGACGGACGCGCGGGCATGGGCACGGCCGGCATCGTCGACATCGGACGTCAGCCAGCAACCGCCCGCTGGTGTAACGCCTGCAAACTATCCGCGGGCGCGGGGATGCGCGCTCTCATAAACCGACAGAAGCTTTTCCGTGTCCACGTCGGTATAGCGCTGGGTCGTCGACAGGCTGGCATGGCCCAGCAGATCCTGAATGGCCCGCAGGTCCGCCCCGCTGCCCAGCAGATGGGTGGCGAAGCTGTGACGCAGCGCGTGCGGCGTGGCGCTGTCCGGCAGGCCCATCTGACCCCGCAGGGCCTGCATCTGCTTGCGGGCCACCGACGCGTTCAGCCGGTCGCCGCGTGCGCCCAGGAACAGGGGCGCGTCATCCGGAAGGCGCCAGGGGCAGGCGTCCAGATAGGCCGTGACGGCGTCGTGAATGGCGGGCAGGACCGGTACCTGCCGCTGCTTGGCTCCCTTGCCCAGCACGCGCACGGTCGCCGATCCGGCCGGCAGGTCGTTCCGGTTCAAGGCCAGCGCTTCTGAAATACGCAGGCCGCAACCGTAGAGAAGAGTGAACAATGCCCGGTCGCGCAGACCGATCCAGGGGGCGTCGGGCAGGCCGGCAGCCTCGTCCAGCAGGGCGGCCGCATCCGGTGCGGTCAAGGGGCGGGGCAGGGGACGCTTCACCTTGGGGCTGCTCAGTACGCCCATGGCCGGATTATGCAGAATGCCTCCCCGGTCCAGCCAACGGAACAGGTTGCGCACCCCCGCCACGCCGCGTGCCCGCGTGGCGGCACCGGCGCCATCACCCGCCCGCGCAGACAGCCAGGCCCGGAAATCCGACAGCTTCAGTGCCGACAGGTCGTTCAGCCCCGGCGCCCGGCCGCGATAATCCGTGATGAAGGTGAGGAATCCGGCCAGATCGGCATTATAGGCCCGCAACGTGGCCTTGGACGCGCCCTTTTCGGTCGCCAGCCAGCGTTGCCATTTGCCGATGGCGTCCTGAAGGTCGGCCTGCGCCGCAAAGCCCAGGCTGACGGTTACCATGCCGGGTCCAGATATGACGCGATGACCCGCTCCACCACGCCCGACAGAAACAGCAGCAGGTCCGTAGCCTGGCCGGGATGGAACATCTCCGGGTCGGCAGACCCGAAGGCCAGCAAGGCGGGCGTATCCTCCTGTCCCTCAACGCCGATGCGCAGGCGGACCAGCGCCTGGCTGCGCACCAGGCCAGCCTGATGGCCCCAGACCTCAACCGAACCCAGGATGTCGGATTGCAGGGCGACGTCGGCCCTGCCCATGACACGGTTGATGGTCCCGTGATGGGCCATGCCCAGGCCTGCCGGGCCGATGCTGGCGACGGGACCGGCAGGCTGCTCCACCACCAGGGCGGCGGCATCCAGATCCAGCAGCACGGCCAGATCGCCGGTAATGGCCTGCACCATCGCCTCCAGCCCGCGGCAGGACAGCAGGTGCAGCACGGCCGCATGGACGCGGCGAAGGTTCATCATGTTGGCGCGGGTCGTATCCACCAGCAATTGCTGCTGATCCGACAGGCGCCCAACCTCGCCCCGCAGCTTCTCCAGGATGCGCTCGCGGATATCGACGATCCCCTGGCCCCGATCCGGCCCCGTCGGGGCCAGCAGGTGACGCAGCAGGTCGGGGCGCCGCGCCAGAAAGTCCGGGTGTTCCAGCAAAAAGGCCGCCACATCATCGGCCGTCAGTTCATCCATCGGGTTGGTGGTGATCTGTCCGGGTCCGGTGCTCATGGGCGGCCTTTCTTTATTGTTATTGCTGCAAGCCCTGATGTGCGGGATCAGCCGCGCTTGGGCAGGGGCTGATCCAGGATGGACTGGCCGGTCTTGGCCCAGTCGGCGACGAACTGCGCCAGGCCCTTGTCGGTCAGGACGTGGCCGGCCAGCTGGCGGATGACGTTCGGCGGCATGGTGGCGACATGGGCGCCCATGCGGGCCGATTCCACGACATGGATCGGATTGCGGACCGACGCGACCAGCACTTCGGTCGTGAAGGCCGGATAGTTGGAATAGATCTCGACGATTTCCTGGATCAGGTTCAGGCCGTTCTGCCCGATATCGTCCAGCCGGCCGACAAAGGGCGAGATGAAGGCGGCGCCGGCCTTGGCGGCCAGGATTGCCTGCGCGGCGCTGAAGCACAGGGTCACATTGACCATGGTGCCTTCATTGGCCAGCGTGCGGCAGACCTTCAGGCCGGCCGGCGTCAGCGGCACCTTGACCGCGACATTCGGGGCGATCTGGGCCAGATAACGGCCTTCCTTCAGCATCGTGTCGAAGTCGGTGGCGGCCACCTCGGCGCTGACCGGGCCTTCGACCACGTCGCAGATTTCGGCGATCAGCTCGACGAAGTTGCGGCCGGCCTTGGCGACCAGCGACGGATTGGTGGTGACGCCATCCAGCAGGCCGGTGTCGGCCAGATCGCGGATTTCGGCAAGGTCGGCGGTGTCGACGAAGAACTTCATGGGAAAAGGTCCTGAAGGGCGATGAACGGGGTGACCGGGCGGGCGCCCGATCGTGGGCCGGAAACTACCAATATCCCGCTCGCGTCGCCAGCGCGGCCAGGGCCGCGCGCGCGCATGGGTGGGCGGCGATGCGGATTCTGACAAAGCTGCGGGTTTCCTTCAAGGGGCTGTCGCCGCCAAAGGTCAATTCAGAAGGTTGTTTTTCAAAGATGAATCCAGTCCCGTCCCCCGCATGGCCGTTGACCGCCCTCTGGCGGGCGGGCGTTCCAGCCATTATCCTGCCCGCACGGAGCAGCAGGGGGACGGATCATGGTCGGAAGCAAGCGGTTGCGAGCATTGGATGCGGAGGATCTCAAGATCATTTCCGCGTTGCTGCAGGACGCGATCATTCCCGTCGGCGAGATCGCCTGGCTGCCGGAAGATCGGCTTTTTGCGCTGATGGCCAGCCGCTTCCTATGGGAGGGCGCGCGCGACGATGGCGGTCCGACCCCCGACGAGGGGGGCGAGGCACCGGAACGGATACAGTGCGCGGTCAGCTTCCACGGCGTGGAGTCAGTGCGTCGTCGCAGTCTTGACCTGACCCGCCGCGAACAGTTCCTGTCGCTTCTGTCGATCGAATCCGTGGACGGTGCCATCCTGCTGCACCTGTCCGGCGGGGCCGATATCCGGCTGGAAGGGTCGGCATTGGAATGCCGGCTGGAGGATCGCGGTATGCCATGGCCTGCAATACGGCGGCCCAGTCACGATTCCGGAAAATAGAGGCGTTGTGGCAGCAGCAGGGCATAACTGGAATAATAGTGCGCCCAGTATTTGATGATCTCGGCAAATCAACTCAATTTTATTGAGTTCCTGCATCTCTGGCCGAAAGGTTACATATCCCATCGGCCTGCCCACACCAGTGAGGGGACTGGTTAATCTCTCTCAAGCAGAAGCTTGTGGGCGTTGCGCCCGGGGCTTTGGTCTCCACGGGGGAGGTAACGATGGGTGGAATATTCACGACGCTTTGGGCCAGGGCGAAAGAACGGGCAATTCCCGTGAAGCTCTATGCCATCGCGGGGAGTCTGATGCTCCTTGCGGGGTTCGTCGGCGCAAATGGTCTGACCACACTTCATGACGCGATGGAGACGGAGCGGATCAACTCCATCCGCCAGATGGTCGAAGCAACACACTCTTTGGCGCAAATGCTTGAGAAGAAAGTCGCGGCTGGGGAAATGACCCGTGACGCGGCGATATTGCAGTTCCGGCAACTCGCCCGAACCATTCGATACAATGACGGCAAGGATTACGTCTTCGTCTACAAGATGGATGGCACCTATCTGGCCAGTCCAAAGCCCGAGGAAGAGGGAACGAACCGCATTGGCCTGACCGACCCCACCGGCAAGCTCCTTATCAAGGCGATGGCCGATGTTGCCGCCGCGCAGGGCAGCGGGCAGGTCCCCTATATCTATCCCCGGCCGGGGACCACGGTGCCCGTGCCCAAGGTTTCTTACGTTATCGGCTTCAAGCCCTGGGACATCTTTATCGGCACGGGCGTCTATACCGACGATATCGATCAGGCTTTCCAGGACAAGGCGATGATACTGGGCGGTGTGCTGCTGGCCATCCTGGCCGTCGCCTTCCTGGTCGTCCACCTGACGGCGCGTGGCATCACCCGCCCCTTGAGCCATCTGGAACAGCAAATGACCCAGCTTGCCGACGGCGACCTGGAGGTTGCGGTGCATGGGGCAGATCGGTCTGATGAGGTCGGCCGCATGGCGCGGGCCGTGGAGGTGTTCAAGACCAACGGGCTTGAACGTCGTCGCCTGGAACGTGAGCAGGAACTGGCCAAGGAAGAAGCGGAAGCCAAGCGCAAGGCTGCGTTGATGGAGATGGCCGACCGGTTCGAAGCCAGCGTCGGGTCCATCGTCGCGGCTGTCTCCCAGGCGGCGGAGGAAACCGAAAAGGCGGCAACCTCCATGTCCGCCATCGCGGAGGAAACCAGCCGCCAGTCCGCCGCCGTGTCCAGCGCGTCGGCCGAAACATCGGTCAATGTCAATGTTGTGGCCGGTGCTGCCGAGGAACTCTCCTCCTCCCTGGATGAGATCAGCCGCCAGGTCGATGCCTCGGCCCAGATCGCCAGTGCCGCCGCCACCGATGTCACCCGCGCCACCGGCATCATGGATGCCTTGCAGGGGGCCGCGCAGCGCATTGGCGACGTTGTGGCCCTGATCAACGCCATCGCCGGCCAGACCAACCTGCTGGCCCTGAACGCCACGATCGAGGCGGCGCGGGCCGGGGAAGCCGGCAAGGGCTTCGCCGTCGTGGCGTCGGAGGTCAAGGCCCTGGCTACCCAGACGGCGCGCGCCACCGGCGAGATCGAGGACAAGGTGGACGAGATCCGCCAGGCCACGGGTGATGCGGTGACGGCCATCCAGGCCATTGCCGCTACGGTGATGCGCATCAACGGTGTGTCCAGCGCCATGGCTGCTGCCGTGGAGGAGCAGTCCGCCGCCACGCGGGAAATCGCCGGCAACGCCCAGAGTGCAGCCCGCGGCACGCAGGAAGTGTCCAGCAACATCGCCGGCGTCAACCATGCGGCGGGTGAGACGGGGCAGGCCGCGACCAACATGCGCAATGCTGCGGGCGAACTGGCCCGCGATGCCGGCCAGCTGCGCCGCGAAGTCGGGACCTTCCTGTCGACCGTGCGCGCGGCCTGATAGCCGGTGCTGCCGCCGGGCGGTGGGGCGGAGCGTCAGAGACGCTTCGCCCCCCTTACCGGCAGCAGCACCGCGTAAAGGCCTCCTGTCGCACAGATGAACAGGCGGTTGCCCCGCGCGCCGCCGAATTCAATATTTGCGACGCCTTCCGGGACCAGCACGCGGGCGATCAGGGTTCCGTCCGGCGCGAAACAATGGACGCCGTCATCCTCGGCCGCCCAGATGTTCCCCAGTTCGTCGCAGCGGATGCCATCAAACCCGGCATTGTCGGAAGCGGCGAAGACCTCGCCACCCGACAGCCCTCCGTCCTCTGCCACGGCGAAGCGCCGGATATGACAGGGCCCGTCGGGCGAATGGGTGCGGCCGGTATCGACGATGTAAATCAGCTTTTCGTCCGGAGAGAAGCAAAGCCCGTTCGGTTTGACGAAATCGCCCGCCGCAATGGTGACGGCGCCCGTCGTCGGGTCCACGCGGTAGACATGGCTGGCGCCGATTTCACTGTCGGCGCGGTGACCTTCATAATCGCTGTCGATGCCATAGGTCGGGTCGGTGAACCAGACCGAATTGTCCGATTTCACGACCACATCGTTGGGGCTGTTCAGGCGGCGGCCCTGGTACCGGTCGGCAAGCACCGTGATGCTGCCATCATGTTCTGTCCGCGACACACGGCGGCTCCCATGTTCGCAGGTGACCAACCGGCCCTGACGGTCAAGCGTATTGCCGTTGGCATAGGCTGACGGCAGCCGGAATTCACCGACATGCCCCGTCGCCTCGTCGAAGCGCAGCATGCGGTTATTGGGGATGTCTGACCAGACCAGCGTACGATGGACGGGAAACCAGACCGGTCCTTCCGCCCAGCGGCAATCACCGTGGAGCTTTTCCACCCGCGCGCTGCGGCGGATGATGGCGCGGGCGCGGACGGGGTCGTGGATGATGAAATCGGCGTCGGACATGGTCGCTTTCCTGTTTGGCGGAACGTCTTGGCGCTGATGCTACATCGCCGCCTTCGCTGCGGACCGGCGTTTTTGGTGGCGATGGCGCCGTTGCGCGGCCTTGTGCGGGAATGCGGCGCCGCTATGCTGCGATCCATGACTGAACTCGACCCCTTCGATATCGCCATTCTGGCCTGCGTGCAGGACGATGCCCGCATCAAGTCCGAGACCGTGGCGGAGCGGGTCGGCCTGTCGCCGACCGCCGTGCAGCGCCGCCTGCGCCGCCTTCGTGCCGACGGGGTGATCCGGGCGGAACCCAGCCTTCTGGCCCCTGCGAAGGTCGGCTATCCGCTGACGGCGATTGTCAGCATCACCCTGGCAAGGGGCGGCAGCGCCGCCATCGATGATTTTTCGCGCCAGATGCGGATGGCCCCGGAGGTGCAGCAGGTCTGGTACACGGCAGGGGAGGCGGATTTTGTCGCCATCGTGGTGGCGCGCGACATGGCCGATTACGACGGCTTCACCCGTCGCGTGCTGATGGACAATGCGCTGGTCCAGAAATTCTCCACCATCTTCGCGCTTTCATCGGTGAAATCCGGCCTGTCCGTTCCCCTGGCTTGACGGTTCGCGCAACCCCGCCCTTACCTCCCGGCGGTGGACGCCCGGCATCCGGCATGCCATGTAAACAGCCCGGTTTACCCCTGCTGGAGCGCACAAGGCATGTCGTCGCCCGCCGCCGCCGCCAATGATCTGCTGGTCCTGGCCCTTCCCAAGGGCCGGATTCTGGATGAGGTGAGGCCGCTGCTGCATCATGTCGGCATCGAGCCGGAGGCCGATTTCGACAATCCGAAATCCCGCGCCCTGAAGTTCGATACCAACCTGAGCCATGTGAAGATCATCCGTGTGCGCAGCTTCGATGTTGCCACCTTCGTTGCCTTCGGGGCAGCCCATCTGGGCGTGTGTGGCAGCGATGTGCTGATGGAATTCGACTATCCGGAGATCTACACGCCGCTGGACCTGGGTATCGGCAAATGCCGCATTGCTGTGGCCGAACCGGTGGACCTGTCGGAAAAGGATGACCCGTCCCGCTGGTCGCATGTCCGCGTGGCCACCAAATATCCCGACATTACCCGCCGGCATTTCGCCGCGCGCGGCGTACAGGCCGAATGCATCAAGCTGAACGGCGCCATGGAACTGGCGCCCAATCTGGGCCTGTGCTCGCGCATCGTCGATCTGGTCTCTACCGGCGTGACCTTGAAGGCCAATGGTCTGGTGGAGATCGAGCATATTGCCAACATCTCCTCCCGTCTGGTGGTGAACCGCGCCGCCTTCAAGACTCGTCACGCCGAGATCCAGGGCTGGATCGACCGTTTCCAGGAGGCCATCGGCAATGCCGGTTAAGTTCTCGACCCGCGACAGCGATTTCGAAGCCCGTTTCCAGGACCTGCTGGGCGCCAAGCGCGAAACCCAGGAAGACCTGAACAACGCCGTCACCGCCATCCTGAATGATGTGAAGGCGCGCGGCGATGCGGCCGTGCTGGACTATACCAAGCGCTGGGACCGGCTGGACCTGACGGCGGACCGTCTGGCCTTCACGGTGGCGGAGATCGATGCTGCTGTGGCGCAGTGCGATGGCGCCACGCTGGACGCGCTGAAGCTGGCGGCGGGCCGGATCGAGGCGTTCCATCGCACCCAGACCGTGGAAAGCAGTTTCTACACCGATCCCGCCGGCGTGCGGCTGGGTGCCCGCTGGACCCCGGTGGGGGCTGTCGGCATCTATGTGCCGGGCGGGCTGGCTTCCTACCCATCCTCGGTGCTGATGAACGCCATCCCGGCCAAGGTGGCGGGCGTGCCGCGCATCGCCATGGTGGTTCCCGCGCCCGACGGGGTGATCAATCCCCTGGTCCTGGCCGCGGCCAAGCTGGCTGGTGTCACGGAGATCTACCGTATCGGCGGGGCGCAGGCTGTCGGCGCGCTGGCCTTCGGCACGGCCACGATCCGGCCGGTGGACAAGATCACCGGTCCCGGCAATGCCTTCGTGGCGGCCGCCAAGCGTCAGGTCTTCGGTACGGTCGGCATCGACATGATCGCCGGTCCGTCGGAAATCCTGGTCGTGGCCGACGGGCAGAACGACCCCGCCTGGATCGCCGCCGATCTGCTGTCGCAGGCTGAGCATGACAACTCGGCCCAGAGCATCCTGATCACCGATGATGCCGGCTTTGCCGATGCCGTCGCGGCGGCCGTGGATGCCCATCTGGCCACCCTGCCGCGTGCGGACATTGCTGGGCAGAGCTGGCGTGAGCATGGCGCCATCATCCTGGTGGATGACCTTGAACAGGCCGTGCCGCTGGTCGACCGTATCGCGCCCGAGCATCTGGAACTGGCCGTGTCCGATCCGGACGCCCTGGCCGCCAAGGTGCGCAATGCCGGGGCTATCTTCCTGGGCCGGCACACGCCGGAAGCCATCGGCGATTATGTCGCCGGGCCCAACCATGTGCTGCCCACGGCGCGTTCCGCCCGCTTCTCCAGCGGCCTGAATGTGCTGGATTTCATGAAGCGCACCACGCTTGTCGGCTGTACGCCCGAAAGCCTGGGCCGTATCGGCCCGGCGGCCGTGGCGCTGGCCAATTCTGAAGGGCTGGGCGCCCACGCCCTGTCGGTTGCGATCCGGCTTGCCAACCCCGCCTCCTGACAGGCAGGGTAGTTGTCAAAGCAGGCGGCCGTCAGTAACGGCGCCACCAAACGGGGAGGGATGATGGACGCGCCGAACCACCGTATCGTCCATGTCGAGCTGGTGGAGAAGAATGTCATCCGCCGCAACATGGAGGTGGAGCATGAGCGCGCCGTCGCCCTGTTCGACCTGCTGGAGGAAAACCGTTTCGCCCTGGTGGAGACGCCGGAGGCGGGGCCCTTCCGCCTGTTCCTGTCGACGGAGGATAACCGGCTGGTCTTCGATGTGCGTCGCGCCGATGATGAGGCGCTGACCCGCATCACCCTGCCGCTGACGCCGTTCCGCACCATCGTGCGCGACTATTTCATGATCTGCGACAGCTACTACAAGGCCATCAAGACGGCATCCCCCTCGCAGATCGAAGCCATCGACATGGGCCGGCGCGGCCTGCACAACGAAGGATCGGAACTGCTGCGCGAGCGGCTGGCCGGCAAGGCCGAAATGGACCTGAACACGGCCCGCCGCCTGTTCACCCTGATCTGCGTATTGCATATCCGTAGCTGACGGTCCCGTCGATGGCAGAGACCAGCCCGACCCGGATCACCAGCGTTCTGTTCGCCTGCACCTATAATTCCATCCGCTCCCCCATGGCCGAAGGGCTGTTGAAGATGCTGATGGGCAAGTCGATCTATGTCGACAGTGCCGGCGTGCGGGAAGGGGAACCGGACCCGTTCGTCACCGCCGTCATGGCGGAACTGGGGGTCGACATGTCTCGCCATCGCTGCAAGACATTCGAACAGCTGGAAGATGACAGTTTCGACCTGGTCGTGTCCCTGTCGCCGGAGGCGCAGCACCGGGCCGTTGAAATGACCCGCACCACGGCCTGCGACGTTGAATTCTGGAACACGTTTGACCCCACCCTGGTGGAAGGCAGCCGCGAGGCGCGACTCGATGCCTATCGTCAGGTTCGCGACACCTTGCTGAAGCGGCTGAAACAGCGCTTCGTGCCCGACAGGACATAGGGTTGCGGACGTTTCAAGGCTGTTGCGGGCCTATGGCCGGTCCAGCCATGCCCTTGGTGGGGAACGCCTCTGCTTTCCTTGAAAAACACTTGACCCGGGCAGTCGACGCTATCACCTATGTGCGCGTTTTACCCTCCCGAAATCAGGAAAACATGGCCAAGGAAGATCTGATCGAGTTTTCCGGCACGGTTACGGAACTGCTGCCCAACGCGATGTTCCGCGTGAAGCTCGACAACGAACATGAAGTGCTCGCCCACACCTCGGGCAAGATGCGCAAGAACCGCATCCGCGTGCTGGCTGGCGACCGCGTCAATGTCGAAATGACGCCGTACGACCTGACCAAGGGTCGGATTACCTTCCGCTTCAAGTGAGCGGCGGGAACCGAACCATGAGCATGCGCGCGGCGGCCCCGTCCGACCCTTCCGGCATTGACCGTCCGCGCCTGATCCTGGCCTCCGGTTCTCCCCGGCGGCGGGAATTGCTGGCCCAGATCGGGCTGGTGCCGGACGTGATTGATCCGGCCGATATCGATGAAAATCCCCAGGATGGCGAACTGCCGCCCGGTCATGCCCAGAGGCTGGCACGGGAGAAGGCGGACATTGTCGCGGCGCGCCATGAGGGCGCGCTGGTGCTGGCCGCCGATACGGTGGTGGGGCTGGGCCGGCGCATCCTGCCCAAGGCTGATGATGTGGACACCGCGCGCCGTTGCCTGATGATGCTGCAGGGCCGTCGCCACCGGGTCTATACCGGCGTCGCCCTGGTTGGTGCCGACGGGAAACGCTGGGCGCGGACCGTGGAAAGCCAGGTGATCTTCCGCACCCTGTCGCGGGATGAGATCGACCAGTATCTTGTTACGGGCGACTGGAAGGGCAAGGCCGGCGGCTATGCCGTTCAGGGGCTGGCCAGCCTGTTCGTGCGGCAGCTTTCCGGCAGCTACAGCAATGTCGTCGGTCTGCCGCTGACGGAGGTGGCGGGCCTGTTGCGCGCTGCCGGGATCGACGCGCTGGCACTGGCCGCCGCGCAAAAAGCCGCCGGGGGCTGATGCGCCGGCGGCTGCTGATTGACCAACGTGGGCCGCTTCGGCGCTGCGCCATGCTGTCCGACGGCATCCTGACCGACCTTGCCATCGACCATGATGACCGGCCCGTCTGGCAGGGCGCGATCGTCCAGGGCCGGGTGATGCGTCTGGTTGCTGGCCTGGATGCCGCCTTCATTGAATTTGGAGATGCAGTTCCGGGTTTTCTGGGCGCTGCGGACGTACGCCCGGCGCGGCGCGATGCCCGTATCGGGCAGGTGCTGCGCACGGGCCAGATGGTGCTGGCCCAGGTGAAGGCCGATGCCCATGACGGCAAGGGGGCGGTCCTGACCATGGACCTGTCGCTGCCCGGCCGTTTCCTTGTCCACAACCCGTTGGGCGACGGCATCCATATTTCCAAGCGCCTGGGCAAGGGCCCGGAGGTGGCGAGCTTGCGTCAGCGCCTGTCTGACAGCCTGCCCAACCAGGGCGGATGGATCGTGCGGGCCGAGGCGCTGCATGCCGAACTGTCCCTGGTGCTGGGGGAGGCGGAGGGGTTGCTGGCTGATGCGCATCGCGCGCGTGCTGCCGCTGGCGGCACCGGACCGGCGACGCTGCTGGCCCCGCCCGATGCCATCCGCCGCGCCCTAGTGGAACTGCCCCGTGATGGGCTGGCGGAGATCCTTGTCGATGGCGCAGAGATGCTGGCGGCCGTCAAAACGGCCTGCCTGTCCCTGGCACCCGACCTGCTGCCGATCCTGTCACTGCACAAGGGTGCCCGGCCGCTGTTCGACCAATGCGATCTGGATGGCGCCATTGCCGCCCTGGCGGAACGGCGCGTGCCGTTGGGGCAGGGTGGTTCGCTGGTCATCGACCGGACGGAGGCCCTGACTGTCATTGATGTGAACGGGGGAGAGCGGGGCAATCCGCTGGCCACCAACCTGGATGCCTGCCTGGAGATCGCCCGGCAGCTGCGCCTGCGCAATGTTGGCGGCATCGTGGTGGTGGATTTCGTCAACATGGCGCGGGCCGGGGATCGAGAGGCGGTGATCCAGCGCCTGTCCTCGGCTGTGGCCGATGATCCCGTGGCCACCCATGTCTATGGCATGTCGCGGCTGGGCCTGGTGGAGGTCACCCGCGCCCGCCGCGGCCCGCCGCTGGCCGATCTGTTGAGTTGAGGTGTTTTTCCATGAGTGATGAGCCCATCGATCTGTCTGCCGCCCGCCGTCCGAAGAAGGCGGCCGGATGCCCCATCTGCGGTCGTCCGCCCGTCGCCGAATTCCGCCCCTTCTGCTCCAAACGCTGCGCCGATGTGGATTTGTCGCGCTGGCTGGGGGAGGTTTATCGCGTGCCCGTGACGGATGGGCCGGGTGATGAAGAGGTGTGAAAAAAATCGTCACAAGGCGCAATTCAATGCTTTACAGCCCCGAACGCCTTGTCTATAAGGCGCACCACACCGGGCGGCGGTGACCGAAACGCGCCGGTGGTTGTGAAGTACGATGTGCCCAGGTAGCTCAGTCGGTAGAGCAGGGGATTGAAAATCCCCGTGTCGGCGGTTCGATTCCGTCCCTGGGCACCACTTCAAAAAGATCAATGAAATCAAATAGTTAGCGGCGCAATGCGCTGGTGTTTTCCGGCGGAACGCACGGTGAACATACCAACCGGGCTTTACCAACCCGTACCAACTTCGTTCTGGTGCCGTGTCAAGGCACAAAAAAAGGCGGCACCAGGTGGGCCGCCTTTCGTGTTTCCGGCTTTGGTCATGTCGATTCGGGGTCGTCGCCATCGTCACGGCCGCCGCCATTCGCTTCCATCTTCATTCGCAGGCCAAAAGCGTTATCAGCCTGGATATTGGTCACGATGTTGTAGCGGCCGAGGATCAACGTAATCGATTTCAGGCTGTGGCCAGAGATGGCCGCGATTTCCTGCGGCGTGCAGCCCGCTTCGCCCAGCCGTGTCACGGCCGTGTGACGCAGGTGCATCATGTCCAAGGCGGCGATGCCGGGACGCAATCCCGCCGCCTCGGCGCGCACGCGGTTGAAGGCGTTGCGCATGGTGTTTTCCGTGAACGGCAGGCCATCGGCCCCCGTTATCAGCCTCGTGCTGGCAATCTCCAGCCGCCCCTGTCTGCCCGCATCCTCTTCCAGCCGTCGCATCAATGCCGGCACGGCCTGGACGGGGAGGCCGACGCGGGCGCCGGTCTTGCGCTGCGTAACCCATAGGCGCCCGCCCTTCATCATGCGGCGGTCCCAGTCCCGCACATCCGATACGCGCTGGCCCAGCCAGGCGTTCAGCCTGACGGCTGTGCCGATGCCATGCTCCCCCATCGCGTCGGCGACCTGCACAAACAGATCCACATCGTCATTAGTCCAGAGTTCGGGGAGTGCCGGCGTCGGCGTTTCGGTCTCAACAGCCATCCAAGGGTTGGTTGTCGCCAGCTCTTCCGACAGGCCCCATTTCCAGACGGTCCGGCCCATGATGATGATTTTCTGTGCGCGACGCGGCAGGCCGGGCACCGCCTCTTTCCCCTTGCGGGCTGGCAGCCCGTCGAACAGCGTCTCGTACAGCTTCTTGCACGCCTTGGGGGTCACGCCCCCGACAGGCAAATCACCGCACCAGCGGCGCAGGAATTCGCAGTCGGAGCGGTATGATATGCGCGTGGCCTCGGCCAGCTTCTGATATTTGCGGCTGGACAGGTACGCGTCGATCATGTGGGCGCAGGTGCCCGGCGGGGCCTTGGCGCGTGCCAGCCGCTTGCCGGCGGGTTTGCCCGGGGTGGCCACCAGCTTCAGGTTCAGGATGACATCCGGCACCTGCGTAATCTTCCCGTCGCGCCAGTCCTGGACCATGGCGTTGATGCGTGCGGCCAGATCCCGCGCGGCACCTTCCTTGACCTGGTTGGACATGCCCAACGGAACGGTAGGCCATCCGGCCTGTTGCAACGTGGGTGCCGGTTCCCAGCTGAAGCGTGTCAGGCCGCCAGCGGCCGGCCGGGAACGGAAGTGGGGGATGCGGTGGGTGGGCATGTTCATCCTCGCTGGGGCAGCAGCGGTGAGGGGATAGCGTAGGTCAGCTGGTGTCAGGGCGCAATGCGGGAGCTTTGCACCAGCAGTTGGCCCTTGGCGGTGGTGCGCCAGTGGACCATGGTGCGCGTCCGGCCGGTGCCGTCGGTGTCGCGTACCACTTCGTTGGCGGTGCTTTCGCACAGGCGCAGCTTGGCCAGCCGCTTTGACCGCCGGTCATTGTCCGCGCAGCGCCAATGGCCCAGGCGCAACAGGGCCAGATCGGCGGGTTCGATCTGGACGGGGGCCCTATTCGTCATCGCCGGCCCCATCAAGGATGGCGTTGACCAGATCGGCAGCCGGCGGCGCGACCGATGGCGGCGCCGGCGCGGCCGTTACCGCATGCGGGGCGAGGCAGGCCAAGTGCAAGCTGTAGATCTGGCGCAGCCTGACCGCCCGTTCGGGCGATCCCGCCGACAGCGCATCAAAGGCCGGCTTGTTCTGGCCGATCCAACCGCGCAGTTCGGCCGGGTTGGACAGGCTGGTGATGCAGCTGGCCAGGACGCAATAGAGCGACAGGTAGGGCCGATCCGGGTCGGCCGGCGCCGGGGCGTCTTCCTTCATCGGCAGGCGGCCGCGCGCCGGACGGTCATTGTCCGGCGCACCCAGGCCAAGATAGCGCTGATAGAGGCCCACCGCTTACCCCCTGTCCGGCCAGATGGCCGCCAGCAGGAACGGTCCCATCAGACAAAGACCGATCAGCAGCAGGCGCAGGCGGTGGGGCGCGCGGCGGGGCATGGCTTTATTCCGCGGCCTGTGCGGCTGGGCGAACGCCGTTCGCCGCCTCCTCCCGCATTGCCGCTTCGATTTCCTTGCCATCGCCAAAGCGGAAGATGGCGGGGATGTACGCGGCCTTGTCGGGGTACCCCGCCAGATAGCACGAGAGGCCATTACGCTTTTCCTTCTGCGTGGCCTCTTTCCAGCGGGAGCCGCCCATGCCTTGATAAGCGACTGGCATGCCAAGTTTGGCATGCACGACATCCAGCGCCGGCCCGTTCAGCTTTTCTAGGTAGCCTGGCCAGTCGATGGCGCCGGCATCATCCGCCACGGCATGGGTGAGGCCAAGCTGCTTACAGGCCGCCAACGCCTCTGCTTCATCCCCGAGATCTGGTTCGGCGTTGACGCCGTTCCCGTACCAGGAGCCAGAGCGCGACGCCAGCAGGGCCATAGCCAGCTCAAGCAGATAGCTGTCTTCCTGCTCGTACAGCGCTTCCAGCACGATTGCGCCGGTCCGTCCCTTGCTGCTGCCGTACTTGCCTTCCGGCTCGGAGCGCACGCGCACATGGGGGTCGCTGTCATCGGCCTCGGTGAACAGTTTTTCCCCTGTGGTGAATTCCAGGTTCTCCCGAAAATCGTTGATGACATCCAGCACCTCCGGATCGACGGCGCGGCGATCCGGCTGGCGATGTTCCGCGCGAACCGCCAGCATGGGGGAATTCACCAAGTTGCCTTCCAAGAGGTTCAGGCAGAGATGGGCCAGCAGGGTGCGATACCCCGCCTCCCGGAACAGGGCCCGTTGCAGGGCCATGGTGCGGCCGCGCCGTGCATGCATCTTTGCCCGGCTGGGGTAGTCTGCCAGCATATCGCCGCTGGCCTTGGCCGCCTGCTTCTTGCCGGCTGCGGTGGTGGGTGCCGCCGGCAGCTTAATCAGGTCGTCATAGATGGAGACGGACAAGTCGTTTTTCAGGACCAGCACCATCGCGGCTTGTGCATCGTGCGGTACAACCGCCAGGCTGCCCTTGCGGTAAAATCCTTCCTGACTTGCCCGATAGCTATCGGGATGCCAAACAGGGTCATCCAGGATAACCTTTACCGCATGGTGCGGATAGGCGCCGCGCCGGCTTTCGGCCCGTTCCTGCATGGCTTCGATTTGCAGTATTTTCACCATACCCAGATCGACAAAGAATACCGCGTCGCTGTCCGGGTCCTCGACCACGGGGCCGTTATATTTCAGCCGACCAAACAGCGCCTTGGTTGCAGGAAAATTGCCCGCCTGCATGCGTTCCCGTAGTTGCTTTCCGTTGGCGATATGTCCCATACGGACCAACGCCAACAGGTTCGCTTGCCGTTCAGGGCTGGCGACCGTCAGTTGCCGCGCCATTTCCTTGTTGATTGTGCCGTCGGCAAGCGCTTCCTGTACCGTCGGCGTCAACTTCTCCACCAAGTTCAGCGCGATTTGCACAAACCGTTGCCCCGACTTGCCAGTCTTGCCGATGGCGTGCGCGGCGGCCGCTGTGTCGCCATCATAGTCTGTGACCAGCTTGGCGATGGCCTTCGCTTCTTCCAGCGGGGCCACATCCGTGCGGTGCATGTTTTCGATCAGTGCGATTTCCAGATGCTCACGGTCCGACATGGCGCGGATGCGCGCGGGGATGCGGACGGGGTCGGTCCCGCGCTCCCCCAGCAGGCAGCCGGCGCGCCAGCGGCGTTCCCCCACCACGATCCAAAAGCGGCCCGGCGCATCGTCGCGGGGGCGCAGCATGATGGGTTGGATGAAGCCGTGTTCTTCGATGCTGTCCGCCAGCGTGGCGATGCTGTCGGCATCGAAGCTGCGGCGGGGGTTCAGATCGCTGCGGTCGATCAGGGCGCAATCCACAGTGGTCAGCACCTCGCCTCCGAGCGGTACGGGAAGGGCGGCGGGTTCGTCGGTCGGCGCCACCACGGGCAGGGCCAGGACGGCGGCCGGATCGGCGCCGAGGGCGGTAGCCACGGCGGCATAGATGACATCGTGGATATTGGTACGTTTGCCACCTTCGATATGGGAGATGGTGCCCTGACTGACCTGGGCGGCGGCTTCCACGTCGCGGGTGGAGCGGCCGGCGGTGGTGCGCAGCAGCTTCAGGTAAGAGCCGCGCGTATCGCCGGCGGTGGGATGAAGGAACGTGGACATGGGCGGTGTCCTTCTGGTCAGCCACCCAGCAGCGTTTCAGCGCGGGCAGCGAGGATGCGGGAGGTGGAGACGTTGGAGAGGCCGGCGGCTTCCAGAATGGCGACACCATCCAGGCGCTGGCCTGTGCTGGCCTGGTATTCCCACGCGATGATGGCGAGGGGCGAGTAAAGGCGGGTGTGCGGGATCGGCGAGGGGAACCCCTGCTGTTCCAGCGCCGGCCGGCGCCGGTAGAATTCCGTCCGGCTGATCTGGAGATGCGCGGCAACGGCCGCGCAGTTCCAGAGGGTGGCAGCCAGGGGGGCGGCGTCAGTAGGGGAGATCATAGATCATCGCCCCTCTGTGCTTGAGCGCCTCGCTTCCGCCAGCCCTATGGAACAGCATCATGCAAAAATTGGCGACGTCGACAGCGTCACCCTTGATCAGGTGATTGATCAGATATTGTGCGAGATGCTCGACGGGGCAGCGGGCGGGATCATCCCATCCGCCAGCTCCATCGGCCCGCTTCCTGGCCAATTTGGCCTTCATCGCTGCGGCGAACGCATCAACCGCATGATCATCGGCATGTGCCAATGCCCTTGCCGCCGCATCATTGAGCGTGACGGATATCAATCGGGCCCGATCCGCGGCTCCCTCATCGTCTCCGCAATCGGCAATGAAGAATTCGCCTTGGTACACGATGGCGTCACCCAAAGGACCGACGGCAACGTGATAGGGCTTCGTGGCCCCCGGATCAGCGCCGCAGTCGCAAGGGCCGGGCGGCAGGGCGGGGCCGTTGTGCATGGCGCAGTCGGAACGATGGTCAACCATTGGCCACCCCCTCCTGTCCGCCCAGGCCGGGGGCGAGCGACCAGGTGTAGGGGGTGAAGTCCGGCATGGGGACGCGGGCGATGATGGTCAGGGTTCGCGCGCGGTGCGGCAGGCGGGCGATATAGCCGCGGGCTTCCAGCCCTTCGATCAGGCGATGGACACCCGACCGCGAGCGCATATCCAGTTCCCGGCCGATTTCGGCGTAGGACGGGGCCGCGCCGGCGGCATCGGTCAGTTCCTGGATGACCTGCATGCAGGCCAGTTGCTTGCGCGTCAGGCTGTAGGCGGGGCCGTCAGACATGGGCAGGGACCTTTCCACGGGCCAGAGGGCGGGACAGGCAGGCGGGCAGCGCCGGGGCGGACGGGTCGGACGCCATGGAGCGGCCGCGCGTGCGCAGATGCATTGCGGCATCCCATTCCCGCCAGCGGCGGGTGAAGGTGGCGATCTGCGACAGGTCGGATTGGGTCAGGCCCAACTGCTTCGCGGCACCCAGGGTGACGTTGTACCCGCAATCCAGGTCGTTGAAGGCGGCGATGGTGGCGCGCAGGTCAAGCATGGCCGGCCTCCGTCTGAGCCAGTAGGCGGGGCACGGCCATCAGTTGCGGGGCCGGCGCCGGGCTGCCCTCTTCGAGTGCGTCATGAAACGCAGCAGAGAGGGGGCGTATCCCCAGCAGGTCGGCATGGGCGCGGATGGCGTCCAGCAGCGCACGGGCCCCCGGCCCCTGCGCGGTAATCGTTAACAGCAAGCTGTCCTTGTAAGACATGCTCATCCCCCTTGGGCGGTGGCGAATGACGTTCGCCATCACAATGTAGGAAAATCCTACATATCGTCAAGAGCGGATGTAGGGCTTTGCTGCGTGACCGACCATGGGGTGCGTGGTTTTGTGGTGGTGCATAAGTACATGCCACCTGTCCATATAAGTGCATTCCACAGTATGCGAGGAAGGCGATGTCCTGGCTGTTGGCGCCCGCGGGGTTTTTCGGTGGACTTTTTGCAGGATGGATTTTGTACGGGATGCTGATTGGCGGCGGGCGCCACATGACCATCGGCCGCAATCCTGTGGTGCGCCAGGTCGGGGGACTTGTCATTCTTGCCCTTGCAATCGCCGGGGCTATTTGGGGGTGGAAGCTGGGCGCATGAACCCGTTGCCACCCAAATGGGAGGAACTGGCCGGTTGGGCGATGTTGGAGGCCGAATTGCGCGGCGCCGGGAGCAGCGACGCCTTCATTGATCATGCGCGGAACCGATACCGGGCAGCCATCAATAGCCGCGATCCGGCCTATCTCAGCAATGTGACTGCGGAAATCAAGTCAAGGTCAGTAGCGTCCTCGCGCCCGCCGTCGGTGGAACCGCCGAGCTCAATTGCACCGTCTATAGCCCCCAATACCACCCCGCCCCAGGCCACCGTGATTGAGGCCGTGCCGATGGCGGGGGGCGACAAAAAGCCCAAACCGATCAAATGGGATTGGATCGGTTTGGCCATTATTTTGATATTAATCATGAGCTATTTTGGCAGCGCGGCCCAAAGATCGTACCGAAATGATAGGGACGCTTACATTATTCAAGGTATGGTATTGTGCGTATCGGTCGTGTTGGCATTCTGGATGAAAGTACATAGAAATATTTACTTTGCGCTTAGGCTAGATAGATTTGATATTTTTATGGCTGTGTCGTGGTGGATTTTTGTATCGACTTGGGCGCTTTCGATATCGTCAAGAAGTTATCGGTTCCATGATTACGTCGATAGAAACTGGTGGAAATATTTGCTGCCAGCGGTGGCCATGGTGGTGATTAGGCGTCTGTATCACTGGGCAAAGCAAAAATAGATGAAGTTGTTTCATTCTTTGGGCCGGCCGGCGGTGCCATGAAGTGTGAAGAATTGTGCTGCGGCCCTGGTGGCAGAGCGAATATCCGGTAAGCGCAGCGGTGCAGATGGGCCAGCAGATATTCGGCCATGGGCAACCAATCATCCTGTTCCAGCCGGTGGCGGTCACGTTTCACGACAGGCCAGTGCTTGCGACTGCGGGCCAGTGCGTAGGTCAGGCAGATGCGAAGATCCTGCGCATCCTGCTCTGTCAGCGGTGCGGGCGGTCGGTCAGGGTGGTCCATGGGCGGCATCCTTTCATGCCGATCATGGCTTTCTTCGTGGAACAAAACAAGAACATGCAGCGCGCGCCCCTTAGTCGCGCGCCTGGAATGACAAGCGAAGGTCGAGGGCATCCGCGATCGACATCAAGGTGGAAAGGGTCGGATTTCCCCCGTCGCCCAAAGCCTTATACAGGCCTTCGCGTGTGACGCCCGTGCGGCGCGCAAGGTCCGCCATGCCGCGCGCCCGTGCGGCGATGGACAAGGCCCGGACCAGGAATGCCGAATCGTTTTCTTCCGCGGCAGCTTCAAGAAACGCGGCGATGCGGGCGGGCGTATCCAGATGCTGGGCCGGATCGAAGGGAGAGGTTTCGGTGATTTCACCCATCGGGTGTCTCCGTCAGTTGGGAAGGCAGGTTGGCGGCCAGCTTGCGCGCCGTCGTGATATCCCTGGACTGCGTGGTCTTGTCCCCGCCGCAGAGAAGGATAACCAGAACGGGGCCGCGCTGGGTCAGATAAACGCGATAGCCGGGGCCATAATCAATCCGCAATTCCGAGATGCCGCCGCCGACCGACTTGATGTCGCCGGCGTTGCCATCGGCCAGCCTGACCAGGCGGGTGATGATGCGCGCATGTGCCCGGTTGTCCCGCAGGTCGGCGAGCCATTTGGCGAATTGAGTGGTTTGGCGGATCGTGATCATGGGAGAATGTGTAAACTATAGTTCACAGTTTGGCAAGCGGTTTTTTAGGTTGCGAGGCGCACACTATCGTAATCAGCCTAAGACTATTGGTATAATGCCCGCAAAAGAGGTGACACCCGTTTGGATGCGTCCTATTGTAGTAATAGGCAGCCGGGTCATATCAGGCCGGGTCTGCCTCCTGGACGCCAATCCAGGGGCAGCATGGGTGTTGACGCACCCAAGGGACAAGCGCGCGCTCGATGCCGGTTCCACCCGGCCCGGCCGGCATCTAAGGATATGCAGGAAAAGGTTGAAGAAAAAGACATCAAGCGGATAGCCAATGACAATCATTCAGAATGGCGCCGGGAGCGCCAAGCGGAGCTATGCGCGTTGTTGGACCAGCTATTTCCGGCGGGCAGTGGCGAAATCCGCCAGCATGGCCGCGCCGGACGCCATGGCGTCCGGGGCACGGAACCGATCATCGGTTGATGCGTGGGTGTAGAGCGTCGCGGCCATATGGGCCGCCTCGTCCGGCTGTATGCCGGTAATCCCCAGCCGCTGGAATACCGCCACCAGGCAATCGGCCAGCAGGGTGGTGTTGATGGAGGTCGTGCCGGGATCAATGCCCAGGCCCCGTAGCAGATCAACAACAGGCACCTGGAGAAGTTGGGCAGTAGGTTCCAACTGATCCAGCCTTAGTTGCTGCTGCCCATTGACGATGGCTGTTGCCTGCACCCGCACGCGATTGAGTGCGGTGGCGAGATCCTGATGGGTCAACCCCCGCTCGCGCATCTGCTCTCGGAGCCAGTTATTTTGTGTCGTCTCCATGTGTAGATAATCCGTGAGGTCGAGCTTCAAAGCATGCCGTAAGTGCCTACCGTTACAGTTGACATAAGGTAGGAATTTCCTACATGTTGGGGCCATGACGAACGATGCCCCCCTTCCTGTCGCCCGATCAGTCATCCAGAAGCTGGGTGGCGTCGGCATAACTGCGGCCGTTTGTAAGCTGAAACACCCGACGGTTTGCGCGTGGGATCGGCCAAAGGACCGCAAAGGCACCGGCGGCTTGATCCCCGCGCGCCATCACGCGCCGATCCTGGCCTATGCCCGCGCGCACAATATCCCCCTGACAGCGGCCGACCTGATCCCCGATGCGGGGGAGGTGGCGGCATGACCCGATGCGGGCTGGCTCCCTGGACGCGTGTGTACATCGCGGGCTTGCTGGCCTTGCGCCCTCGCCGCCGACGGCCTGCCCGACATCGCGCATGGGGCCAGCGGGCCATGACGCTGGCCGCAAAGCATATATGGCCCCGTCTTCGGGACCAAAATCCGTGGGTGACGCCATGAGCGCGGTCCATCCAGTCTCCATCGTCGGCGATATAGGGTCCGCGATGGTGGCGCGCGGTGGGGAAAGCGGCCGATCTCCGGGTCGTCTTTCCCCGCCGCATGCGCCCATGGATTGGATCGACGCCCGCGCCTTCGCCTTCACCCTGATCATCGCATCGGCCAAGCCGCACGGGCAGGTGTGGCACGAGCTGCGGCGTGCGCAGGGGTTCCCCGGCCGGCGACGGCGGATCGATCCGCCCTTTTCGGTGGTGCTGGACGCCGTGGCCGCCCTGGTCCTGTCCGCCAACCAGCCGGGCCCGGATCAGAGCCGTGAATTTGCCGTGCTGGTCATGTTGTACCGGCCGGCGATGGAGGGGGCGGCATGAAGCAAGCATGGTCCCCATCCGCGAAATCCTTTTTCGCCCGACCCAAGGTGGCCGGAGCGGCGATCCCCACCGCCGCCCCGGCCTTGCCGTTTGTGGAATTGCCCCGGTGCCAACCAGCGACATCCAACCGTCCGGCGGGATCAGCATCTCGCCATGGGGTTGGACAAAAAATGGGGCAGATCACCCAAGAAATTCGCGCGGCTGTTGACGCGGCGCGCCCGGAAGATATCGCCGCCCGGTGGCGCGGCTTCCTGCGCTTGCAATATGCGGAGGGCCATAGGGCCAAAGCCATCGCGCGGGATTTCGAGATCCCAGTGAAGACCGCAGAACGCTGGCTGGCCCCCGATGGCCCGGCGCCCAGTGCCGTCAACCTTATGCGCGCAGCGCTGATCTTTGGCTATGGCGCCCTGGAATGCGTCCTGATGCCGGCGGCCCAGGCAGCGCCCGCGCGGCGCACCACCATAACCGACATCGCCGCCAAGCTGGACGATCTGGCCGTCCAGATGGCGCGGATAAGGGAGGTCACATGTCCCCCATCCTGACCATATCGCGTGCCGTCAGCATTGGCGGTCGCATGGCCCTGCTGTCGGCGCCGTTCGACCGGCAAGGGCGCATCGTGCAGGGCGTCGGCATCAACCCCATGGCGCCCGAGTGGTACGAGCCGTTCCGGCGGGTCGTGCGCCTGTTCGCCGGGCTGGCCAGCACCGTGGAGTTGCCGGCCGCCGTGCGCCGGGAGGCCGACGCGGACAGGGTGGGCGCGCAGATCGCCGAGCATCTGGCCCAGATGGAGCATGCCTATCGGTGCGCGGCGATCGATGCGTACCGCGCCATGGATGCGGCGCAGGGTCCGGCCGGGGAGGGCGGTGGCCATGCCGTCCTTTGATCCCCAGGATTTTCCGGCCGATATCGAAATGATGGTTGCGGCCGCCAATTGGTGCCTGACCCCGACCCCGCAGGCGTGGGCGCGATTGTGCGCGGCACGGAATACGCCGATGGCGATGCCGGCGGACATGGGGCCGATCATCGACGCCATTGACGAGGTCAAGCGCGCGTGTGACGGGCAGGCGCCGCGCATGGCCGTGGCGCAGGCCGCCCGCGCGCGGCTGTCGGTCGCCCTGGAAAAGGCCGCGCATGATCGACGCGCGGCGAATGGCATTCGCCGGAAGCCGGTGGGGACGAAGACCGCCCGGCCGGTGTCGCCGCCTCCTCCCTCAGCTGATGCCTTTCCGGAGGATGGTGCCGGACAATGGTGGCAGCGATGAGCCAGGGGCCAACGACACAGCAGATATCCGACCTGTTGCGCGACCGTATCGCGGAACTGCCGGCGGTATGGGGCCTGTCGGGCGAGCTGCGGCACAATGATTTCGTCTGCCTGTCGCCGTTCCGCGATGACCGGCATGCCGGCAGTTTCCGCATCGCCGTCCGGGGCAAGTGCCAGGGGCTGATCAAGGATTTCAGCGAGGGCAAGCAATGGTCGGCCCTAAGCTTCACGGCCGATCTGTGGTTCGGGGGCGATGCGCGCCAGGCGGTGGCATGGGCCAAGGCCTGGCTTGGCCTGGACGGGACGGACCCCAACAGTTTCGCCCGTACCATCGCCGCGAAGGAGGAACGCGCCCGTCAGGACCAGGATTGGGAAGCGCAGGTCGAGAGAGCGCGGCGGAAGGCCCAGGCCATGTATCTGTCGGCCATGCCCCAGGTGATGGACACGCCGGTGGATGCATATTTGCTGGGACGTGGCATCGATCTGGCCCGGCTGCACTTTGCGGACCGATGGTTTCGCGGGGTGCGGTTTCACCCCGCGTTGTGGAACAAGGAAGCCGGCCGTGAGCTGCCGGCCATGGTCGCCGCCATCACCGCCGATGACGGCACTTTCCTGTCCGTCCATCGCACCTGGCTGGCGCCGGACGGCAAAGGAGGGTGGGGCAAGGCCCCCTTGGCGGAACCCAAGCTGAGCTTTGGCAGCTTTGCCGGGCGCAATGGGTTGATCCGTCTTTGGCGCGGGGTGCGCATCAATGCGGAGACGGGACAGGTTAACCGATTGCCGGCATGGCGGGACATGCGGCACGGGGAAATGGTGCATATCACCGAAGGGATCGAGGATGCCCTAAGCGTGGCCGTGGAGATCCCGGAAGCACGCTGCGTCGCCGGCGTCAGCATCGACAATATGGTCGGCCAGCAGTGGCCCGATCCCATAACCCATGTGGCCGTTTGGGCGCAGAACGATCCGCCGGATAGCCCGGCGGCCGCGCGCATGGCCATGCTGGTCAGCAAATACCGGGCGCAGGGGAAAACCGTGCTGTTGCCCCGCCCGCCGGAAGGAACCAAGGACGTGAACGACGTGCTGAAACAGGCGCGGGGTGCAGCAGTGCAGCCGGACCGCCGTGGGAGCCATGCCGCATGAGCCCGCCCCCCGATGACGGCAAGGTCGTGCATATGTCGGAAGTTCGCCGCATGCTGGACGAGGCGGAGGCGCGGTCGCCGGGCCAGGCGGACCAGCTGGCCCAGGCCCTGACCCAGCCGGGGGCGGGAGCGCCGCCGCCGGCCGAACCGCCGCCACCGCACGAAGATGACGGGGATGGCGAGGGGGATGGCCCTGTGGATTATGACGGGCACCTTCCGGCCGGGTGCCCTGTCACGGCGCTGGGGATCTATGGCGATGTCTATTGGTACCTGGACGCGCTCGGCCAGCTGCGCAACCTGAAGGCCAAGGATCATAGCCGGCTGAATATCCAGGCGCTTTTCGGGGAGGAGGCGGCCGACTACCTGCGCCGGCATTGGGCCAGCCTGAAAAAGACCGTGGTGGAGACGCCCGGCGGCCTGGTTGAGAAATGGATCGTGACCGGGTGGAAGCCCGAGCTGGTCGCCGAAGCGCTGATGGCGCAGGCGGCAAAGGCCGGCGTGTGGAGCCCACAGGACCGGGTGCGTGGTACGGGCGCATGGCCCGGCAAGGATGGCGGGATCATCCTGCATCTGGGCGACGCCCTGCTGTGTGTCGATAAGACGGGACGGCAGTGGGAGGAGGCGCCGGGATTGGTGGACGGCTATGTCTATCCGTCCGGCCGGCGCGGGCTGCGGCCAGCCGCCAAGGCCCAGCCCGCCGGTGACAAGGGGCCGGCGGCCTGGTTGAAATCGCTGTTCATGCGCTGGACGCTGGAACGCGGAGAGACAGACGCGCATCTGATGCTTGGCGTCTGTGTGGCGGCCCTCATTGCCGGTGCCCTGCCCCGACGCCCCGTGCATTGGACCACGGGCGGATATGGCACGGGCAAAAGCGCCCTGCAGGATGCACAGCGGTGGCTGCACGGCCCCGGCGGTGCCTTGCAGACAGCGGACGGCACGGCGGCCGGCATCCGGCAGGCCCTGAAATATTCATCCTTCCCGATCTGGATCGACGAGGCCGAAGCCAGGGAGGATAACCGCAAGCTGGCGGCCCTGTTGGAGCTGGCCCGATCGGCGCATACGGGCGCCATGGCCGTGCGCGGTGGGTCCGACCACGAGAACGCAACCTTCAATTTGTACTCGGTCGTGGGCTTCAGCTCGATCCTGATGCCGCCCATGAAGCCGCAGGACATGAGCCGCATGCTTGTGTTCCGGCTGGGGCCGCTGGCCAAGGGGGCGAAGGCGCCGGATATCTCGGAAGAGAAGATGGCCACCATCGGCGCCCGCCTGTTGCGACGGGTGATCGACCGATGGCCAGCCTTTCCGGAGACGCTGGCCGCCTATCGCGGGGCCATGGAGCGGGCGGGGCATGTGGCCCGTGGCCAGGACGTGTTTGGCACCACGCTGGCGCTGGCGCATCTGGCGTTACAGGACGATGAGCCAAGCGCGGAGCATGACCTGGACCCGTGGACGGCGCGCTTGCCCGCATCGGCCATCGCCGAGGCCCAGCCCGACGCGGACGAGTACAGCTGTATCACGCATCTGATGACCAGCGTCGTGGAGGACCCGCACGACCGACGACGGTTGACCGTGGCCGATTGGGTGCGCATGGCCGCGGCCGAGGCGACCAGCAGCCACACGGCCGGCGA
Organism: Niveispirillum sp. FG148; assembly: GCF_057809655.1. Taxonomy (NCBI): domain Bacteria; kingdom Pseudomonadati; phylum Pseudomonadota; class Alphaproteobacteria; order Rhodospirillales; family Azospirillaceae; genus Niveispirillum; species Niveispirillum sp. FG148. The sequence continues at coordinate 53,115 of NZ_JBMDKJ010000003.1, read as the reverse complement.
GATGGACGACATCGCCGCCAAGATGGAGCGGGCCCAGGCCGTGCTTGGCGGCATCGGCATGCGGGTGCATCGCCAGTATCTGGTGCCCTATCTGGCGGTGGCCAACCAGTCCACCGGGCTCAACAGGCTGATGCAGGGCACGCACTGGCACAGCGCGGCCGACACGAAAGGCGTGTGGGTGCAGACGCTGGAGCGATTGCCGGGGGCGATCCGGCCGGAGCCGGGGGGCGACGGCAAGCCCAAGAAGATACGCATCGGCGGCTATCCAAGCCGCGCCTTGCTTGTCCCCGTCTCTATCTGTCTGCCGGATGGCGACAGCCATCCACACGCACAGCATCCACCAGCCGCCCCGACCCGCCCGCCGGACCAGCCACCATGGCCCGGGGCGGATGGTGGGGCCGCTGCACAACCCCGCCTGGACGTGGACCGTGGGCCGCCCGACCCCGGCCCCGACCCATGGCCCCTGGACGATGGCGATCCCGGCCCCCTTTAGCCCCGCCCCGACCCGCGTCGCGCAGACATGAATAAACGCGGGTTGGTGTTGGGCGGGATGGGTCGGGGGTGGGTGGTACGGGATAACGGTACGGCAGTGGTACGGAAAACGTCAGCGTTTTCAATGCTGTACCACCGTGCCACCGGTACCACCCGCGACGGTCAATGTATGTGCATGGGCGCGAGTGTGCGCGTGGTTGTGTGGTGGTACAGGTGGTACGGTGGTACAGATAGGTAGATATACCTTTGTTTCCAAAGGGATAGACCGTACCGCCAGCCGTACCGCCGCCAGTACCACCGCCAGGGATTAAATAGGGGGGTGATATGGGTGCTGGGAGCGAAGATCGGGTGACGGGTATCGCCGCCGCGCTGGCGGAGGTGGCGACAGGACCACTGTCCGCTCCCGCCGATGGGGGCCAGCAGGCGGACCTATGGGAGGATGGCGAGGGCGTGGGTGCGGGGCCGCTGGACGATCCCTTGACGCATCTCGGCACCGACCTATTCCAACGGCCGCGTCGGGGCGGGGGCAGGCCAAAGGGCAGCCAGAACCGCAGCACCGAGGCTTGGCGCGCGTTCTTCCTGTCGCAGCGACGTGACCCGGCGTTGGTGCTGGGGGACGTCTACAGCATGTCGGTGGAGGAACTGGCCGGGCGGCTGGGCTGCGATCGGCTCGACGCCATCAAGGTGCAGATGCGGGCGGCCGAAATCCTGATGCCCTTCCTGCATGCCAAGCAACCGCTCGCTATCAAGGCCGAGGGCAATCTACCGACCCTGCACCTGCACATGCCCTACGTCCCGGCATCGGCCAGTGGTGCCGCGAACGACGGCGGGGTGTTGGACTTGTTCGCCAGTGAAATGCAGCAAAATCAAGGGCTTGGCTTACCGCCCGCTGACCCGGTTGGTATGGCACAGTTGGTAGGCGGTGAAATGATAGAACAATATCAACATGTTACCGCATCGCCGCAGGGGATTGAACATCCGGCAGCGGGCGACGATGGGCGCGATATGATCGCGCACGATGCATCGCGCAAGCCCCCCCCGACCGCGACATGGGGGGCACCCCCCCCAGCCGATGTGCCGCCCGTCTCTCCCCTATCGGATCAGCAGGTTCACAAAGTTTGAATTCTGGTCCGGCCAGATCAACAGGCGCGGCGGGCCAGGGTAAGGGAAACTTGAAGGTCAGGATGCTGGCCACAACGGGGCGGGAAGGGGTCAGGGATGGGGTTCGAGGTCAGATATGAGGCGCCGGGGAAGGTGAGCGCGCGGTTCCTGACGGACCGCAGCTTTATCCACGGGATTATCGGGCCGAACGGTTCGGCCAAGACCACCACCGCCCTGATGAAGTTTTTCTACATCGCCTGTGAACAACGGCCGAGCCCCGTTGACGGCGTGCGCTACACCCGCTTTGTCGTCATCCGCGACACCTACCGGCAGATGGCGCGCTCCACCCTGAAATCCTGGCATAAGCGCGTGCCCAAAAGCATGGGCCACTATCAGGATGGTGGCCAGAATGGTCAGACCACCCACCATCTGCGTTTGCAGGTGCCGGGGGTGGGCATCATCGACATGGAGGTGATTTTTGCCGCCATCGGTGACAATGACGTTGAGGATTTCTGCCGGGGCTTCGAACCCACCGCCGCCTATGTGAACGAGGCGGATCGATGCGCCCGTGAAGTCATCACGCACTTGTCCGGCCGTTGTGGACGCTATCCCGACGCCCTGCATGGTGGATGCAGCTGGTACGGGCTGTGGTTTGACATGAACGCGCCCGATGTGGACCATTGGGCCTATGAGGACATTTACGACCCGGCCACGCGCCTGCCCGGATACAGCGTTCATATCCAGCCAGGCGGCCGGACGCCCGAGGCGGAGAATGTCCCCAACCTGCCCCCCGGTTACTATGAGCCGCGCAACCGCCCGGATTGGTGGGTGCGTCGCTTCATCGACAATCTTCCCGGCTATTCCCGTGCCGGCAAGCCGGTCTATGAAAAGGAATACCATGATCAGATCCATGTCGCGTCCGAGGTGATCGAACCCCGCCGCTATCTGTCCCTCTATATCGGGTTGGATCAGGGGCTGTTCCCGTCCGCCATCATCACCCAGCGCTTGCCCCAGACGGGTCAGCGCCTGGTGCTGGCGGAACTGGTACTGGAAAATGTCGGATACAAGACGTTCGCGGCCGCGCTGAACCGCTTGCTGGCCAGCGAACGGTTCCGGGGCATACGCGTGGACAAGGCCTTCGTTGACCCCGCCGGCCTGGCACGTTCCGCCGCGTCGGAGGAAGGCGGGGAAGCGCAGCATTGGGCCGCCCTGGTGGCGCGCGAATGCCGGATTACGGTGGTGGGGGCCCCCAGCAATGCCCCCGGCGTGCGTCAGGAAGCCGTGCGGCAGGAGCTTGGCACGGTGGCCATGGACGATCCGCATCGCCGCAACATGCTGATCGATCCGGTTCATTGCCCCATGCTGAGGCGTGGCTTCAACAGTGGGTACCATTACCGCAAGCGCCGGGCCAGCGACGGCGACACATACGAACCGACCGTCAACAAGAACAAGTTCTCCAATCCCCATGACGCTCTGCAATACGTCGTGTTGGGCGATGGCGGGTATGAACTGGTCAGCAAAAAGAACGGAACCAACGATAGGGCCGATGGCGACGACGGCCCTTCCCGACATGGAAGGCGGAACGGACAGCCCCCTTCCGGAAACTACAACCCCTTGACCGATTTCTGAGGTGCATGATGAAGGTGAAGACGACAAGCCGGAAGGTTGCCGACACGCTGTCCGCCATGCATGGGCGGGGCAGTATATCGCCGGAGATGGTGGAGGCGGGACGGCGTTTCCAGCAGCAATGGGACGCGGCGCACGGGTCCGCCGGCATCATGCGCTATGACCGGTTGGAACAGTGCATGGCGAATGGCGTTCGCCCACAGCATGGCGCGGCGCATGGCGGTGGCGATCCGCGCGGGCGCATCGATGCGACTATGCGGGCGCTTGGCGGGTCTGATCAGCCGGCGGGTCGTGTCGCGTGGTACGTGCTGGGCAGGGGGGAGACCGTGAAGGAATATGCGGCATGGACAAGCCAGCGCCCCCAGGACGCGGCGGCCCATCTTGTTGCGGCCTTGGGCGTGCTGGTTGCGCACTTCAATCTGGGGACGGTGGCCACGGCCCCGGCAGCAGCATAATCCCCCTTGACAGTTGCAACTCACCACCCCCATGGTTGATATGCTGGCGCGACAAGCGCCCCACCCCGAAAGCCGCCGGTCCCCACCCGGCGGCTTTCGTCGTTTCTGAGGAACCGGTGCCCGCTGCGTTCGATCTGTTCCCCTTGTCTGAGGACCTGATTTATCAGGTGGCCAAGCTCGCCCGGTCCTGTGACCAGCGGGAGATCGGGGCGTGCCAGCCGGACGGATATGACCCGGCCAGCCTGTCCGCCGAAATGGCGCAGGCCTGCGAACATGGTTTCGTGGCGACGGCCCATGGAACACCGGTGGCGGTGGTGGGGCTGTGCCCCGTCATGCCGGGCGTATTTTCCGCCGGCATGTTCGCCACCGACCAATGGTCGGACGTGGCCTTTTCCGTGACCCGCTTCCTCCGCACCATCTTCATCCCCGAACGGCGGGCGGAGGGGATGCGCCGCATGGAAGCGCGCAGCATCGACGGCCATCCGCTGTCGGGCCGCTGGTTTGAGCATCTGGGCTTCGTGCGCGAGGCGACATGCCCGGATTTCGGCATGCGGGGGGAGACGTTCCACCTTTATGCATGGCGTGCGTCCGACCACGGGCCCAGCGTCGGGGGCGCACATGTGTAAGATCATCAAGAAACTGGTGTCGTCGCCGTTCAAACTGTTGGGCGGCATCCTGGCACCCGGCGGCGGTGGCGGCGGATCGGATCAGACGCCGGTGGAACAGCAGGTGCCGGCGCGCACCGATGCCGTGGCCCAGGCCGCCGGTGATGCGGCACGCCGGCGCCTGACCAACCGTCGCGGCTTCATGGCATCCATGCTCACGGGCGGGCAGGGGGTACCCCCGATGCCGTCGGCCGTGAACACGCTGTTGGGTGGCGGTGGCTGATACCCGCGTCACCGAGGCGAAACGACGCCTCGGTGATCTGAAGACCAAACGCGCCCCGCGCGAAGCGCATTGGCGGGAACTGACGCGCCTGACCCGGCCGCTGGCCGATGAACTGTTCAGCGGCGCCGTGCGCGGTGACCGGTCCGGCCGGGCGTCGGGCGAGCTGTACGACATGACGGCGGGCCACGGCGCCACCAACCTTGCCGCCGGCCTGTGGGGCATGGGCACCAACAGCGCCACGGAATGGTTCGCGATCCAGGCGGAAGTTGAGGAATTGAACGCCGACGCGGAGGTGGGCGCCTGGTGCCGCGCCGTGACGCAACGCCTGTTGCGCGCCTTCGCGGCCGGCGGCGGCAATTTCTATGCCGAGGCCATGACCTATTTCCTGGATCTGGCCAGCATCGGCACGGCCATCATGTATTCGGACGAGGATGCGACCCAGGGCCGTCTATGGCACGCCACCATCCCCCTGTCCGAATGCTATCTGGCCCAGAACCAGCGCCGTCAGGTCGATACGCTCTACCGCGTCTTCACGCCGACCACCCGGCAGGCCGCCCAGGAATTCGGCGCCGAGACGCTGCATTCGGCGATGCGCAAGGCGCTGGAAAAGGAACCAGACCGCAAATGGCAATTCCTGCACGCGGTGGAACCCAACGACCTGTACGACCCGACGCGCCGGGGCAGCAATGCCATGGCGTTCCAGTCGCTCTACGTGGACCTGGAAAACGACCATCTTTGTGAAGAGGGCGGATATCAGGAATTTCCCTACCATGTGACCCGGTGGTGGTGCCAGGCGGGCGAGGTCTATGGCGATGGTCCGGCCGCCCTGGCCCGCGCCGACGCGCAGACGGTTAATGTCATGGCCAAGACCACGTTGGAGGGGGCACAGGCCGCGGTGCGGCCGCCGATGGCCACCACGGACGAGCTGGCCATGCGGGGCATCCAGTTCCGCCCCGGCCAGGTGATTGCCGGCGCGATCGACCCTTGGTCCGGCCGCGATCTGGTCAAACCCCTGGCCAGTGGCGGGGCCATCGGCCTTGGCCTGGAAATGGAAGAACAGCGGCGCAAGGCGATCAAGGACGCCTTCTATTGGCAATTGCTCGTCCTGCAGGCGGGCGACCGCGCCACGGCCACCGAGGTGCTGGCCAGGCAGGAAGAACAGCTGCGCCTGATGGGCCCGCATCTTGGCCGCATGAACGCGGAATTCCTGGACCCGGTGCTGTCCCGCGCCTTCCTGATCCTGTTGCGCGCCCGTGCCCTGCCACCGCCGCCCCCGGCCCTGTTGGCGGCACCGGGGCTGAAGGTCACCTATGTGTCGCCGCTGGCCCGCGCGCAGAAGATCGCCACCGCCGGCACCATCCTGCGCTTCCTGGAAGGCGCCTTGCCGCTGGCCCAGGCCAAGCCCGAAGCGCTGGACGTGATCGACGAAGATGCCGTGATGCGCGAGCTGGCGGGCGCTTACCACGTCCCCGGCACCCTGATCCGCGATCCGCGCCAGGTGGCGGCCCTGCGCCAGCAGCGCGCCGAAGCCCAGCAGGCCGCCCAGCAGGCAGCAGAGATGCAGGCAGGGGCTGCAACCCTGCGTGACCTTGGACAGGCGGCACAGGCCGCAGGGGGCAGCCAATGAGCGCCATGAACCCGGTGGGCTGGTTGATGGGCCGGTGGGGTGCGAAGCGATCCCTGCGTATCCAGGGCGCCTATCGCCGCCTGTTCCGGGGGGAGGATGCGGAACTGGTCCTTGCCGATCTGGCGGCCTTCGCCAAGGCGGGGGAAAGCACCTTCGTTGCCGGTCACCCCGATCTGTCCGCCCACTTGGAAGGGGCGCGCCGCGTCTGGCTGCACATTGCCGCGATGCTGGACCTGGACCCGCGCACCATCCCCATGCCCCCGCCCGAGGAGTAAATCATGCACAAGGTTCCTGGCTTCTGGATCGAGTTCGCCCGCAACGCCGATGATGGCGGGGCGGGTGGTGGTACGGCCGACACCAATTCGGGCGGGAATGGTGGCGGCCAGGGGGGCGGCGCAGGCTCCGGGGCGCCGCCCCCCGACTTTGATTGGGCCGGAACGCTGGGGGACCGCCATGCGGAATTCGCCCCGGTTCTGACGGCCAAAGGCTGGAAAGGTCCCGCCGACCTTCTGTCCGCCTATTCATCCCTGGAAAAGGACGCCGCGGGGCGGCTGGCCATTCCGGGCGAGGCAGCGACGGATGAAGAGCGCGCTGCCTTCTATGCGGCGTTGGGCCGGCCGGCGACGGCGAAGGATTACGGCCTTGCCAAACCCGACGGCATGCCCGACGCCGAATGGGATAGCGAGCGCATGGGCCGCTTTGGTGACGCCGCCCATGCCTTGGGCCTGTCGGCGGCCCAGGCAAAGGGGTTGATCGATTGGCTGGCCAAGGACACCAACGACCAGATTGTGGCGTTTGAGGCGGATTTGCCCAAACGCCAGGCCGAACATCAGGCCAAGGTGACGGCCGGGTTGCAACAGGCATTCGGGGCCGAAGCGCCCGCCGCCCTGGAACGGGCCAAGCGCGCCTATGCCACCTATGTCACCGATGACAGCGCCAAGGCCGGCATCGACATGCTGTCGGAAAAGCTGGGCGAGGTCACCGTCATCAAAATGTTCGCCGCCATCGGCCGCGACATCGGCGAAAGCCGCCTGAAGGGTGGTGGCGGCGGTGGCGGCTTTGGGGCGGGCACGCCAGACCAGGCCAAGGCGGAACTGGCGACGAAAATGCGGGACGAGGCCTTCACCAAGGCGCTTTTCAACACCGATCATCCCAACCATGCGAACGCCGTGGCCGAGCGCCTGCGGCTGCTTGAACTGGCCAATCCGGCCATCTGACACCGGCGTTTAGAGAGAGGGCGCAATCATGTACGACATCACCCAGGCGCAGAAAGTCGCTTTCCAGGATGGATTGACCCATGCCCTTCAGCAGAAGAAATCCAAGCTGGAGGCTACGGTTCGCGTCATTGAGCAGAAGGGCAAGGAAACGTCTATCGACCGGATCGGAGCGACCAAGCCGGTCAAGAAGACAAAGCGTTATGCCGATACGCCCTATATTCCGACGCCGTTTGACCGGCGTTGGATCATGTCGGACATCTGGCATTGGGCGGACATCGTCGATGATGACGACAAGCTGCGGATGATCCATGACCCGACCAGCGAGTTGGCGATTGCGGCCGAGATGGGCATGCAGCGCACCAAGGATGACGTGATTATCGAAGCGGCGTGGGCGACCGTGCCGGCGGGGGAAAAATCCACCGACGGCAGCGTCGCCTTTCCGGCCGAACAGGTGATTGCCCATGGTGCCACCGGCTTGACCTTTGACAAGATCAATCTGGCCCGTGAGATGCTGGACGAGGCGCAGGTGCCTGAGGACGACCCCCGTTACTGGGTTTGCACGGCGCAGCAGATCACCAACCTGATGAACGAACCCAAGGCCACGAACGCCGATTGGGTGGCCATTGGCGCCATCCAGAATGGCAAGTTCGAGGGCACTTATATGGGCTTCATCTGGATCACCCTGCCGGCGCTGAAGCTGCCCAAGACGGGGCAGGTCAGGTCCAACCTTGTCTATACCAAGCATTCGCTGGGCATGTGCAAGCCCAAGGACATCAGCAGCAGGATGGATCAGCTGCCGCAGAAATCTTATGCCACGCAGCTTTACACCGAAATGCGCATCGGCGCCGCCCGGTGCGAGGAAAAGGGCGTGCTGAGGGTCGAGGTGCAGGAACGCGCGTAACGCGGCGACCGCGCGCCCATAACCCCTGGATTGGAAAGACAGGATCATGACCGATTACAAAGGCGTCAATTCGACCATCGCCGGGCAAAAGAATGCCTTGGTGCAACATGGCATGTGGGATGCCGTGGTGCATGCGCATCACGATACCTATGTGACAGTGGGGGAGGCGGTGGCCGACCGCATCTTTGTCGGCCGGCTGGAACCCATGTCGGTGTTCCTGTCGGCCGACATCGTGTTTGAGGCCCTGGGCGCCAACACCACCCTGTCCCTGGGCGATGCCGGATCGGCGGCCCGGTACATGGCCGCCACCAGTACGGCCGGCGCAGGGGCCGTGAGCGCCCAGGCGCTGGCCGGCGTCGGTTATCGCAATGCCACGCAGGAACCCATTGACCTGTTCTTGACAGTCGGGGGCGCCGCGTTGACGGCGGCGAAGGCCATCAAGTTCACCATGTATACCGTGCGCGCGTAAGCGAACGGCATTCGCCATGGCGGCCAATGATGTGACGGTGGCGGTGTGGAACCAGGCGCTGATGTGCCTGGCCATGCCGCTGCTGACCAGCCCCGACGATGACACGGAGACGGCAGCGCGTGTCCGGGCATCGTGGTCGATCGTGCGGCCGGCGGTCCTGCGCTCCTATCCCTGGAATTGTGCGATGCGCCGTGCCGCCCTTCCGCGTCTGGTGGAGACGCCGGAATGGGGTTACGCCAATGCCTATCCCTTGCCGCCGGGCTGTCTGCGCCTCTGGGAAGTCAACGGCCAGAAGTGCGGCGCGTGGAGCGTGGAAGGGCGGCAAGTTCTGACGGACCTGCCCGGCCCCCTGCGCGTGCGCTTCGTGGCTGACATCGAAGCGCATGAAATGGACCCGGCCTTGCGCCGGCTGGTGGCGTTGGAGATGGCCACCGATCTGGCCCTGGCCCTGACCAACAATGCGGCCCTGTCCCAGCAGCTGATGACGGACAGGTTGCCACGCGAAAGGGTCACGGCGCGCGCGACCGACGCGCAGGAAGGCAATGAACGACAATCCTATGATCGGGATGACATCCCGGATTGGCTGGACGCGCGCCGATGAAACGCGCCGTCGCCTATGCCCATCTGAGTGGTGGCATCTGGTCGCCGGAACTGCGGGGGCGGATCGATCTGGCCCGTTATCCCGCGTCCGCGGCCGACAGCCTGAATTGCCTGCCCCTGACCCTTGGCCCCGTCACCCGCCGGCCGGGCACCCACGATCTGGCGGGCACGCAGGGCAATGCACCCGCCATGTTGGGGCGGTTCGTCTATAATTCCGATCAAGCCTATATCCTGGAATGGACGCCGGGATGGTTGCGCTTTTTCCAGCGTGGCGGCCTGGTCATGGCGGGGACCGACCCCTATCGGGTCGCCAGCCCCTATCAGGCTTCCCACCTGTCCGCAATCCGCGCGGCCCAAAGCGCCGACGTCATCTATCTGGCATGTCGCGATGTGCGCCCGCACAAGCTGTCACGCTATGGCCAGACGGATTGGACGCTGGAACCCATCGTGTTCCGCGACGGCCCGTATCGCGACCCGTGGCCGGAGATGCCGGCGGTCACGCTGGCGGGTGATACCTTGACGTTCGGCGCGGCGGTGGCATCCCCCGACTGGATCGGACAGTGCATCCGATATCAGGTCGACGGGTCATGGTATTGGCGCCGCGTGACGGCAGTGGCCAGCCCCACCAGCATCACGGCATTGGTGGAGCCAGGGGCCGCCGTGCCCGGCCTGACGGGTGAAACGCAGGCCAGCATCTCCGTTGTCGTCAACGCCGACGCCAGTAACGGGGAGGTCATTCCCCTGCCCGCCGCCTGGCACCCGATCTTGAGTGCCGACAATCTGCGGGTGACGGTCAATACCCTGACCCTGACACCCACCCTGCATTTCACGGTGGAAGGCGGTTCGGCGGTGCGCCTGGTGCAGCCGGCGCGGCCACATGTCACCGTGACGGTGGTCAACCTGATGCTGGCGGCAGAGCCGGTGGACGTGGAAACCGGCATCATCGCCAACTGGCGGGCACCGGCATGGGGCGGGGCACGCGGGTGGCCATCCTGTGTCGCTCTTTTTGAAGAGCGCACCTGGTGGGCGGGCACCACGGCCGAACCGCTGTCGATCTGGGCTTCGGTGACGGGCGACTATGAGACCTTCAGCCCGACGGAGACCGACGCCAAGGTTTTGGACGATAACGGCCTGTACCTCATCGCGGCGGATCAGGAGGTCAGCCAGATCCAATGGATGATGCCGGGAGACAATATCTGGCTGGGCACGGCCGGGGGCGAATATATCTGCCGTGCATCCGAACAGTCCGAGGCGTTGACGGCCGCTAATGCCAATATCCGGCCCCAGACCACGGAAGGTGCAGCCCCGGTGGAGCCGATCCGTATCGACAGTGCCGTTGTGTTCGTGTCGCGGGGCCGCAAGGGTGTGCATGCCCTGACCTACGATCCCGACAGCGACGGCATGATAACGCCCGATCTGGCCCAGCTGGCGCCGGAGGTGATGGAAGCCGGGGTGGTGCAGCTGGCCTGGTGTCGGCTGCCCAACCGCCTGCTGTGGTGCCTTCTGGCCGATGGCAGCCTTGCCAGCCTGACCTATTCCCCCCGCGACCAGGTGACAGCCTGGGGGCGCCACATCATGCAGGACGGCAAGGTTCTGTCCATCGCATCGGTGCCGGAGCCGGGCGGGGATGCCCTGTATCTGGTGACGGAACGGACCGGCCCCGACAATGTCACGCGGCGACGGGTGGAACGGATGGCCGATCGCTGGACGCCGATGCGCGGCGAAACCGACGCGCGGCGCGCCATGTTCCTGGACGCGGCGCGCAGCCGTGCGGGAGATACCGCCGTGACCAGCCTGTCTGGCCTGGACCATCTTGAAGGGCGGACCGTGCATGTGATGGCCGATGGTGCGGCCATTCCGCCGCGCATGGTCACGAATGGCGCCATCCATCTGGAGGATGCGGCCAAGGTCATCCATGCCGGTCTGCCCGTGGCCTATTTCCACGAGACCAGCGACATCGATACCGGGGGCCCGATCGGTACCGGCCAGGGCCGCAACAAGTCGCTGGCGGGCTTGGAGGTGCTGGTGCATGCGACCGTGGGCGCATCGATCCAGGTGATCGTTGACGGCAAGCCATCCGGGCGCCCGACGCCCGTACCGCTGCGCCAGGCGCAAGACCCGCTGGATACTGCCCCGCAGCTGGTCAGCGATTGGGTGCCCGTCGATATCGCCAATGCCGTGGGCAAATCCCTGCGCCTGCGTATCCAGGGACAGGACGCGCTGCCGGCCACCATCCTGTGTCTGGCCATCCAGACCAACGTGCACGAGCGCTGACATGTGCGATCCGTTGACCATCGCCGCATCCGCCGCCGCCGTGGGAACGGGCATGTCGGTCTACGGCCAGGTCAAGGCCGGCAAGGCCGCCAAGCGCGCGGCCGAGGCGGAAGCGGCCAGCATCGAACGGCAGGCCAAATACCAGGAAGGCGACATCCGCGACGCCTTCCAGCGCTATATGGGCCGCGCGACCACCCAGGTGGCGAAGTCCGGCCGGGCGATGGCGGGCAGCGCGCTGGACGTCATCGCCGACAGCGCCATTGACGCAGAAAAGCAAATCCAGGCCGTGCGCAGCGGTGCCGCCAGCCAGGCCGACGCCACGCGCACCGCTGGCCGGAATGCCAAGAGCCAGGCCTACTGGAATGCGGCCGCAACCGGCATCAGCGGTGTATCTTCCATCCTGTCGATGGCCAACAGCTGGGGCGGTTCCGGTGGCACTCAGCCATGGTCGACCGCCGCCGGGACCAGCACCGGCCGCGTGGCGGGGCCCGTCTGATGGCCACCATCGACCGTTGGACGAACCAGGGGCCCGTCCTGCCCGTGGTGCGCCAACCCAGCCCCGGCCCAGGCATCGCCGTCGCCGGCGAGGCGCTGGCCCGTGCTGGCCTCTCCGCCATGCAGGACATCAGCCAGGAACAGCGCCGGGCGCAGATGGAAGCGCAGCAGCGCGCGGAAGAGGCGCAGCGCCAGCGCGACACGTTGGGCGTGGAACGCACGGTGGCCGAGGCTGAATTGTGGGCCGACCAGACGTTCAAGGACATGGCGGCCCAGGCCCCGGAAGGGGCGGACGGGTTTGAAAAGCAGGTGGGCGAGGCCTGGACGGCGCGGCGCGGCGACATGCTGGCCAATGCACAGGGCCTGTCGCCCTATGCGCGCGATTTGCTGGCCACTCGCCTGGATACGCGCGTGGGTTCCCGCCTGTCCGCCCAGGCCGCGGATTTCGCTACGGGGTCGCGCGTCGCCAAGCAGATCAGCGATTTCGACGTCATCATGAATGCGCGGGCCAACCGGGTGATTTCCGACCCGGCCGTCCATGACGACGAAGCCGCCGATCTCGCAGGACTGCTGACCCAACTGAACCTTCCGGCCGCCAAGCTGGCCACCGTGGCGAAATCGGCGCGGGCCACCCTGGCAAAGGCCGCGGTTTCCGGCCAGATCGACCGCGACCCGGCCACGGCATTGCAATGGCTGGACAAGGGCCGGTTCGACAGGGCGTTGGACCCGGATGACAAGGTGCGCCTGCGCAACGGGGGCGAAGCCGCCTTGCGTCAGCGCGAGGGCGAAGCACGCCAGCAGGCGGCCCTCAGCAAAGCGGAGATGCGGGCGGATATTGCCGACATGCATGCAGCATTGCGCAGTGGGCGCATGGTGGATTACGACCCCGGGCGGATCATGGCCACGCTGGGGGAAAAAGCCGGTCGGGAGGCCCTTGACGGTCTGGCGGCGGCCGGCCGCTACGGGGCCGACGCCGCCGCCATCCGCTATGCCAGTCCGGACGAGATTGGCCAGATCATGGTGCAGCGGCGCGACCAGCAGGCGGCGAATGACGTTCGCGGCTTTGCCGACCGACAGCAGGAACTGGCGGCGCTGTCCGGCATGGTGGCGGAACGCAACCGACAGCTTGCCGCCGATCCCGCCGCCTATGTCGCGGAAGCCCCCGCCGTGGCCGCGCTGTGGCAGGCAGCGGCGCAGGGCGATGCCCAGGCAACGAAGGCGGCGGTCAATGCCAGTCTGGCCGAACAGGAACGGCTTGGCGTGCCGGTGCCGCTCCGGCGGGTGCTGACCAAAAGCCAGGCATCCTTGATTGTCGCTGACATTCAGTCTCCGGACGGCATGTCGCAGGATATCGGCGACCGCATGGCGCAGATGCAGGAAGCCTATGGGGCACAGTGGCACCGCGCCTTTGCGGAATTGAACGATGCCGGCCTGCCACCGGCCGCCTATCTTATCGGCACCATGACCAATTCTGGACAGGAGGCGGCCCGCGCCGCACTGTCCGATGCCATGCGCACGGGCGACAAGGCGCTGCGGTCCATTGTCTCTCCCGATGACCTGACAGACCTCCGCAAGAATGTGCAGGAGAAGATGGCCGATTTCACGGTGACGATGGTCCATGCCGATGGTGGCCGGGACGTTGCCGCCAAGTTGTCCCAAGGCGTGGAACTGCTGGCCCTGCACAATATCAGCAAGGGGCAGGACGCAGACGACGCCATCAAGAACGCCTATGCCGACGCCATCGGCAAGCACTACACCGTGGCGGACACGTACCGGGTTCCCAAGGACTATGACGCGAACCTGGTGGAAGATGCCGCCGATGCCATGAAGTCGGCACTGTCCAAGGTGGACGCCCCCCCAAGCCGTTACGGCGACATCTGGGCCAACCAGACCACCAGCTACCTGCGGTCCGTCAAGCGTAATGGCTTTTGGGTGACCAATGGCGATGAAACGGGCCTGATCCTGATGGACCAGACGGGGGCGGTGGTGACCATGGACGGACAGCCCGTCACCCTGTCCTTCGCCAAGGCGGTGGGCGCGCAATGATCCCCAGCCGTGATCCGGTGGCCACCGGCCGCCGGACCTATCTGGAGGATTACGATATCGACCTTGGCGAGTGGGTGGGGTCGGATGTCAAGACCGCCCTGCGTGAGGGACCGACAGCGGGTGCCGCCGACATTGCGACCGAAGCCGTGGCCAGCAATGAATTCACCGCCGATGAAGGGCCGCGCGCCGTGTTTGGCCAGACCGGTGCCGGGGCCGGCGCCATGGGCCTGCTGGCCCTTGCCGGGATCGACACCAAGGGGCCGGCATGGGATATGCCGGCATGGGACAATCCCGAACTGGCGCCCGACATCGCCAATCAGCGCTATGGCCATCTGGGTCTGAAATTCGCCAGGCCTGTCCGGCAGCAGGTGGCCGAACTTCTGGCCGATCAGAAGCGGCGGGAGGCGGAACGCGCATCCGTCAATGAACGCTGGCGGCGGGATGCCGGTTTCTGGAAAGGGGCGGGCAGCCTTGCCGCGATGTTTGTCGGCGGTGCCCTGGACCCGCTAAACCTGGTTTCCGCCCTGCTGCCCGTGGTGGGCGAAACCCGCTATGCCGCCATGGTGGGCAGCATTGGCAAGACCGGCGCCAACGCCGTCAAAGGCGTGGTGGAGGGGGCGGCAGGGGCGGCCGTGCTGGAACCGCTGACCTATGCCGGGGCCCAGGCCAGGGGGCAGAATTATGGGCTGGCCGACAGCTTCGCCAATATCGGCTTGGGCGGGCTGTTGGGTGGCGGGCTGCATCTGGCGGGGCAGGCGGCCGGGGCCGGCATGGATGCGGCCGCGCGGACCATTGCGGAGCGCCGTGAAGCGAAATGGCGGCAGCAGGCCAACAGCCTGTTGGACAAAGAGGCCCCGGAAGCGACTCCCGAACAGCGCGCCGAGCTTCTGGCCGCGGCCGTCACACAGATGCAGGCCGGCCGCCGGGTTGATATCGCAGCATTGGCCGAAGGCGACGGCATGCTGATCCGGCAGGCAGACCGGGACGCAGACGCGGAATTCAACGCGCTGTTCAGTGCTGTCACGGAAGAGGCATCGCGCTCCGTGACCCTTCCCGAGGGAACGCCGTTGTCGGAGGCGCCCAGCAGCCGGTGGCGGCCGGGAGAGGCGGGCGCCGATGGGCGCTATGTCGCCTATGACCCATTGCGCCCGGCCGACCGCATCTGGCTGGAGGGGGAGGTCTACGCGCTGGAGAATGCCGCCACGGGCAGCCGTTTGTTCCGGGAGGTGGATGGCCAGGGATCGACACCGGATGTCATCGGCCAGAAGTCAGAGGCACCGGCCTGGTTCCAGTCCACCAACCGCGAGGCGAAGGCCAATGCCAGCTATCGCCGGCGCAAGGGGGAGGCGGCTGCCGAAGGGTTACGGACGCGCGGCATCACCAAGGCGGAGGTACGCAAGGTCACCGACAAGCTGTTGGCAGGAGCGCCGCTGACCCGTGGTGAGGCGGACACCGCCGAATTGCTGATGGATGTGGCACGCGGCAAGCGGGCGGAACAGGCCGGGCAGCGGCTGGCCGACCGGCAGCGCCGGCGCGATGCCTACCGCCAATGGCTGGACGATTTCGCGCGGGCGGAGGCGGCGGATGGTTCGCCCCTGTCCGCCATGGAAGCGCTGTCGGTGCCGGAGAAAGTGCCGGCGCGGGGCGTTCTGGCCGAACAGGAATGGGGCCCGTTCGGGCCCGTGTTCCGGGAAAAGAACCTGGAGGCTGCCATCAAGCGCCTGATGCGCGAACAGGATGGGGAGGTGCCGGGCGCGTTGCATCACCCGGAGACGGGGCCCATCGATCTGGTGTGGGGCGAAGCCGGCAAGGGCGACAAGGATGGCCATGGCCTGGCCAAGATCATCCGCAAGCACCCCGAGGTCATGGACGATCTGCAGGGACCGTTGAACGACATGCGGGTGAAATCGGCGTCACCCAATCGCATCATCCTGGAAAGCGCCACGCACAAGGCCGCCATCCGGCTGGATGCCAATGGCAAGGCCAAGACCTGGCTGTTATCGGAATATGAAAAGAAGAGCCCGGCCGGCGGGGGCAGTACGACGAACATTGCCCCCGATGGCGGGAAGGATGGCTCCCCTTCCCCCGGCCGGGACGGTGCCGATGGCGGGGGGCGGTCTACCTACATTCCCCCCGATGACGGGGCGGCTGGCTCCCCGCCCCCCACCGGAGATGACAATCTACCGCTGATCCGAGAACCGCGCAACAAGCCGCCCCCGCCCGGTCCGCTGGCCAGCGACGCAGCGGACGCCTTGGCGGGGGCGGAAGCGCGGTTCGGCGCCGTCGCGGACGGGCTGGACGATCCCGCCATTCGCGCGGAAATCGACCGCGCCGACGCCTTGGCGCGCGTGGCGGATGGTGAACATCAGGCGGCGGAAGCGGCCGCGGCCTGCCTGCTGAAGGCCATGACATGACCAGCACGCAAGAATGCATCGCCCGCATTGCGGCGGCAGCCGGCAACAAGCTGTCGACCGAACAGGTGGCGGATTTCACCGACCGCATCGAACGGCGATATCAGCACCTGATGCAGCGTGACCAGGTGACGGACGGGGCCGATGTGATGCTGCGTGCCGCGCGGGAAGTGGCGGACGAAGCCAAGGCGGCGGCCATCCTGGAACAGCGCAACGCCCGCATCAATGCGGCCCGTGCGGCCGAACGCCGGGCGTTCCTGGACCGTATCGATGACAAGGCCATGGGCATTTCCATGTTGAATGTCGGCCGTAACCGTCCCGTGGAAGGCGGGCGTCTGTCGGTTGATGCGCGGCAGAAGGGATGGCGGCTGAAATTCCAGGGCAGCCTGATCGGCACTCTTCGCCAGGAAGGCTTGCTGGAACTGATGGTGCGGGGCAGCCGGCTACGTGACCTACTGCCGCGGATTGAAGGCGGCAGAGTGCGGGCAGGTGATGCCTTCCGCCGCAACCCCATGGATATCGAAATCGCACGGGAACTGTGGGAGATCGGGCGCGAGGGCGGCCAGCCGGGCGTGACCGGCATCCCCCAGGCGCGGCGCATCGCCGAGATTATCCAGATCCATCAGGAGGCGGCGCGTAACGCACAGAACCGTGTGGGTGCGTGGATCCGCAAGATGCCCGGCTATATCGTGGCGCAGAGCCATGACCAGACGAAAATCAGGTGGGCGGGTGGCACCAAGCTGGCCCATGACGACCCCGCGCATTTCCAGGCATGGCGTGAATTCATCCTGCCCCGCCTGGACGCGGAAGCCACCTTCGGCGACCTGCCCGCCGCAGAGGCCACCCAGATGCTGGAGGGCATCTATCACGGTCTGACCAGCGGGCTGCACCATAAGCCCGATGTCAGCGGCGAAGCCTGGATCAAGGGATTTCAGGGCCCGGCCAATATCGCCAAGAAACTGTCCCAGGAACGCGTGCTGCATTTCGCCAGCGCCGAGGCCTGGCACGAATATCATCTGCGCTTCGGCCATGGCGACGGTTTGCTGGAAAGTGTCGTGGCCGGCCTGTCCAAGGCGGGGGACGCCATCGGCCTGATGGAAGTGTGGGGCACCAACCCGCGCGCGGCCTTTGATGCGGAACTGTCCCGGCTGGGCTGGGAACAGCGCAAGGACTGGAAGGCGGCGGGAAAGCTGAATGCGGAGCTGCTGCAATGGGAATTCGCAGAGGTGGACGGCACCACGCGCATCCCCGGCAATGTCACGCTGGCCAAGGTTGGCAGCGTCGTGCGCGCCCTGGAAGGCATGACCAAGCTGGGCGGCTCCGTCGTGTCCAGCATCACCGACATTCCGACGCTGGCCAGCGAGTTGCAGTTTCAGGGCGACAACCTGGTTTCGGCCCATCTGGACACCATGGCGAATGTCATTCGCGGGCGGCGGGCCGGTGACCAGCGGGCCATGGCGGATATGATCGGCGCCGGCATCGACGGGATCATCGGGGATATCGCGTCGCGTTTTGATGCCGGTGACGCAGCGCCCGGATGGATCAGCAAGGCGCAGCGATACTATTTCAAGGCCAACCTGCTGACCTGGTGGACGGACAGCCTGCGCACCGGGGCGGGCCTGTCCATCGCCCATCGGTTGGGCCAGATCGCCGACAGGGCCTGGACCGCCGTGAATGACGAAATGGCGCGGCTGTTGCCCCAATATGGCATCGGCCCCGCGGAATGGGAGATGTTGCGCCGGCATGTCGTGCGCGACGCCCCCGATGGGCGGCGTTACATGCTGCCCGATATGGTGCAGGCCATCCCCGATGCGGAGCTTGACGCCTATGCCGCGTCGGGGATGGCCGATATCCAGGACCGCTATGCCCAGCGCATGGACCGCATGGGCCAGCGCTATGCCAATCTGGTGCAGAAGCTGGAGGCGTTCCAGACGCTGGCCGATAAAAGCCAGGCGATTGAACTGTCTGCCACTGTCCGCGCCTGGCGTCGGATGGCCGGCGTTGCGGAGACAGGCGCAGATGGCAAGCCCGTCCGCAAGGGCGGGGCATTCGGGATCGAAGCCATCCGCGACGCGATGGTGAAGGCGCGCGATGGGGAGCGGGCGCAGGGCCGCCTTGCCGGCATCGCCCAGGCCACGGGCCAGACCCTGGAAACCGTCCGCGCAGCCCATCCTGATCTGGCCCGCGCGGCCGATCTGGCCGGGACCAACGACGCGCTGGCCACCATGCGGTTCCAGCTCAATGAATTGTCGCGTGACCAGCGGGCCCTTGCGGCCAAGGCCGCAGTGCAGATCGACCGTTTGCAGCGGGAAATGAAGCGTCTGGGCAAGAACGCCGATCCGCTGGACGGGGCGGCCAATCTGATCCGGGACATTGACGAGCTGGTCAATGACGCGGCCGCCCTTCCGGACCGGATGGCGCGGGAGATGGCGACGGCGCGGGAAGATGCAAGAAGCCGTCTGGAAATGCAGCTTCGCGCCTATCTGACGGACCGGACCCATACGGCCGTGATCGAACCCGGCGCGCGCGAACGGGCCTTGCTGAACCTTGGCACCCAGCGCGGGACCGTGATGGGCGAAGGTCTGCGCTTCATCATGCAGTTCAAGAGCTTCTCCGTGGCCTTTTCCACCAAGGTGCTGGGCCGGGAAATCTATGGTCGGGGTTCGAACAAGCTGGGCCAGGCCCTGCTGAACGGCAATGGCGAGATGCTGGGCTTGGCCAAGCTGATTGTCGGCATGACGATCTTCGGCACCATGGCCTATGCGTTGAAAGACATCACCAAGGGCCGGGAGCCGCGCGATCTGGCCGATGCAAGGACATGGGCGGCCGGCTTCGTGCAGGGTGGTGGTGCCGGCATCTACGCCGATTTCATCTTCGCCGATTACAACCGCTTTGGCGGCGGCGGCATCGAAAGCCTGTTGGGGCCAACCATGGGCACGGTGGGCGATATCGGCCGGCTGTGGGCCAAGGCGCGGGAAGGCGAGGACGTGTCGGCGAGCCTTTTCCAGTTCGCCAAGAACCATACGCCCGGCGTGAACCTGTTCTACAGCCGCGCCGCGCTCGACTACCTGATCCTCTATGACGTTCAAGAAGCCCTGAACCCCGGCTATCTGCGCCGCATGGAACGGCGCCTGAAGCGCGAGAACAACCAGGAATTCCTTCTTTCGCCACAGGACCGGCTGACGCCGGTGACGGGAGACTGAACAGATGGCCATCGAAAATACGGCCAGCCAGGTCGCGTACGTCTGCGACGGTGTCAGCACCGCGTTTCCCACGCGCTGGCCCATCCTGGACGGGGACAGCGTGCGGGTCATTGAAGAGGTGGTGGAGACGGGCGCCGCCACCGAACTGACCCTGAACACCCATTACACGATATCGGTCCAGACCGACGATCTGGCCACCGGGCAGCCGGGGCCCGGCCTGGTGCTGGCCATCGGGGCTGCCCCGGCTGCCGGCCGGCGCTGGCACCTGTTGCGTTCGACGCGACCGGTGCAGCCGGTGCAATTGCCCACGGCCGGACAGGTGCCGTCCAAGCGGCTGGAACGCACGGTGGACCGCCAGGCGATGGTTGCCCAGGAAAGCCGCCGTGATGCCGGCAAGGCCGTGCGGGTGCCCGACCATGAGACCGTCGACATGGCGTTGCCCGTCGCGCGTCAGCGGGCGGAACGTCTGATGGCGTTTGATGCGGACGGTCGCCCGGTCGCCCCCAATTTCACGACCGAACAGGTCGCGGCCGTCATCGACAATGCGACCCTGCAATTGCTGGCCGGGACAAGTCACGCATTCGTGACGGACGGGACCAGCACCGTCTATCCCCTGCCCGCCGAATGGGGACTGATCTATGCATCCCTGACCTTGACGGTGAATATCGGCGGGGTGGGCGGACAGACGGCGGGATACAGCCTGACCAACGGGACAGAGCATGGCCATCCAGGCCGTACCGTCATCATCTTCACCAGCCCCTTGCCGGCGCATGTGCGGGTGGAGGTGCGCATTCCGCCGTCGGCAGCCCAGCCCATGGTTGACGACACCACGCAGATCGTGGCGCGCCGCAGCGACACGCCGCGCAGCCTGCGCGACCGTGCGGGGGATGTGGTCAATGTGCTGGACCATGGGGCGAGGGCTGACGGCCTGACAGATATTCGGCCTGCCATCCTGAAAGCCATTGCCGTGGCGGCCGAGATCGGGGCGGCGGTGTGGTTTCCGCCCGGCCCCTATATCACCTCGCCGTTTGCCACGCCGGTGTCGCTGTTCATTGACGCCGGCGCGACGCTGAAGGCGGTGAATGGTCTGACCACCCATCTGGTCACCATCACCGCGCATGGTGTCCGGATCTATGGACGCGGCATCATCGACGGCAGCAAGGCGACGGCCATCGGTGAGAATGTCAGCTGCATTGCCGCCTATCAGAAGCACGGCCTGGTGATCGAAGAGGTGACGATCATCAATGCCGGCCAGAACGGCCTGCATCTTTACGACGCGTCGGGCCTGCGTGTCCGCCGGGTGAAGGTCAGGGACAGTGCCGCGACGCCCGTCCAGATCTATGTGCAGATGGAGGACCTGTCCGATGTCCGGATCAGCGATAGCGACGCGGCCGGCGGCCCGGCCGCGTTCGTGGTGTCCAACATCAGCGAAGGGGCCAGGAAGGTCGACGACGTCAAAATCGAAGGCTGCCGGGGCACTGCGTCAGTCGCGGCCCCGGTTGTCTTTGAAATCTGGAACGGCGATGCGCCGGTAGCCACCAACTGCGTCTTTGAGCGCAACACGGCGGTCGGCGGACAGTTCCAGTACAGCTTCAATGGCGTCGTCGGCGGGCGGATGGAGCTGAACAATGCATTGGGGGGCAGCGTCATTGCCTATGAGGCCGCGTCGTCGCCCAATGCCCAGATCATCAACAACACCGTCGACACGATGGGGCTGGACGGGCTGACGGCGGTATCCGTCTCCGGGACCTCCCCCGATGCCAAGATCAGCGGCCTGCTGATGGTGAATTCAGCCGGCACTGGCCTGGCTGCCCTTGGTGTGGGCATCCAGGATGCGTCTGCCCGGGCCACCGTCGAGAATAACCGGATCATGGCCCGCGTTGTCGCCGGCATCATGGGCAATATCGTTACCGGCCTGAACGTCACGGGACGCAACTACATCCATAACGCCGTCAACGAGGCGGCCGCATTCTTCGCGTGCCCCGGGCTGCGGGTGGTCAATGGCGTCGTCGTCGGCAATGCCGGCGGCACCGCCAGCGGCCCCACCAATGGCATTTCGATGACCAGCGATGGTACGACCAACGACATCGTGATTGCGCGCAATGACCTGTCCCGCGCCGCTGTGAACCAGTACTGGACCGGCGGAACATTCGGATCGAATGTCTCGATCTTTGAGAATGAGGGGCTGCAAGATTTCCGCCAGCCGCTCTATCTGGCGCCCACGGGCGTGTCGCCCTCGCGCCAGGTGCAGATCGATGCCGTTCCGTTGGCCAACCGGTCCCTGCTTTTCGGCGGCGCCAACGCCGGAAATCCATATATCGACACGTCGGCCGGTGGGCTGGCCCTGAAGGCGGCGGGAACCACCGGCCTGCTTATCGGGACTGATGGGGGCGTAACTGCCTATGGCCCCCTGTCCGTGGTCAGGTCCAGCGATGCGATTGCAAAGCTGACCTCTACCGGTACGCAACAATCGGCGGCCCTGGTCCTGACGGCGCGCCAAACGTCTGTCGACGCCATCTGGTCAATGGTCGCGGCCGGGTCTGGATTGGGCGGGGACCGCCTGCAACTGCGGGACGGCGATTGGGCGACGGGCACGGTCCGATTGTACGTTCAACGGTCCGACGGTGCCGTGGGCCTTGGCGGACCTGCCGGCAGCGAGGCGCTGCGTGCGGTGCCTGTGGCGGCGGGCGCGAACCGGGTGGAGGTCACGGCAGCCATCGCGGCCAATGCGCCCAGCATAGCCTTTACCGGGTCCGCCGCGAATGTCGCCGGCGTGTACCTGACCAAGGGAACCGGATCGCATTACTTTTCCGCCGACGCATACGTGCAGTTCATGGTGTCGCCAACGGTGTTGGCAAACCGCAACGTCTTTGTCACCGCATCAAATGCCGGCAATCCGATGATTTCGACGACGGGGGGCAATCTGCTGCTGTCGCCGGCTGGCGGCACCGTGAACGTCAACGGCAATCTCACCGCCGATTACGTGTGCACCAACGGCAAGACGTTTGCCGATTTGCCGGCACCGGGCGCCCTGGGTGCCGGCGTGCGCGCGTACATCACCGATTGCAACACCAACACCTGGGACGCCATCGCGGCCGGTGGAGGTGCCTACAAGAAATCACTCATCAGCGACGGCACGAATTGGCGTGTCGGATAATTAGGAGAACAGCCATGGCACTCACGCTTCCCGCCGAGGACCCGCGTTGGTCCGATCCGCTGGCCCTTAAATACGCGGCCGTCACGAACTACGCTGGCGACAAGGGCAGCGGGCGCACCACGGTCAATGTGGGCCTCTGGTTTTCGCCCGCCGATCGATGGGCAAACATCGGGGAGGGGGAAACCGTGCCGCCTGCCCGGGACCGGAAGATCTATACGCTGGCCGGATATGACCTGTCCCTGGCCACCATTTACGCGTCGCTGGCCCCCCATCGGGATTGGTCCGGTTGGGTAAGCGACCTGTGACGGGGGCGGACATGCAGCCTGAATTTCTCATCCGCATCAGGGCCGGCGACGTCGCCCTGATGAGCGCGGCCATGGCGGCCCTGGGGGAGCAGATGGCCGAGTTCTCGGCCCGCCTGAACAGCCAGTTGGCCACGCAGCAGACAGGAACGCCCTCTGCCCCGGCACCGCCGGCGGAAGAGGTGATCTCCGTCATCCGCGCCGAACAGGAAAAGTGAGGATCTGACATGGCTTATCCCTGGCCCCAAATCGCTGTCCGCCCGGAGATGCTGTTGGGCGGACCGAACACGCTGGCCGGTCTGGCTGCGGATGGCACGATTGATTTTGGCCCTGTGGCGGCCGGTTCGCCCGTGGATTTCACGGTCTTCCGGGGCGTGCATGAGGTGGCGAATGATATCGTCATTTCCCGCAACATCCGGTTCGAACAGGGCGGCATGCTCCGGCCCGTGGGCGGGGCCAAGATCGAAATCAATGGCCGTATCTGGGCCGATCCCACTCAGCATATCTTCGATATCAGCGATGGCAGCGTCGTGGGGACCTTCGGCAACTGTGCCCGTACACCCAATTGGTGGGGGGCCGTCGGTGACTATGACGGCACGGACGGGACCAACAATTACGCGGCCTTGATCGCCTGTGCCCAGGCCAGCCATCACCGGGTTGGTGTGCGTTCGCGCGTGGTGGTGCCGACCGGGAACTATTTCGCGGAAGGACCGATCCTGCCCGCGGTGCCCAATCCCGCCTACGGCTTGCCGAACGAGCCGGCCAACCTGTCGGAACCCGGCATTATCCAGATGTATATCGGTGATGTCTGGGAAGGCGACAGCATGGGCGCGTCATACATCACCATCGGCAATGGTACGGCCGGCGCCGGCCGCATCGTGGCCATGGCAGGCGCCGACAGCAGCGGCCCGCCGACTGTGTTGCGCAATCTGTTCATTGTCGGGGAATTGGGCGGCGCTTACGCGGTGGCCGGCGCCATCGGCGCCTACGGCAACGGCGCCTTTGTGTCCGAGATGTGGACGAATGGCTTCGTGCAAGGTCTGCTGATGGCATCCACCGACCAATTCGTGACGCGCTGTGTCTTTGAGTACTGCACCGAGGCTGTGCGCCTGACCCGCGGGGCAAACAACCTCTCCGATTGCACGATGTACCTGTGCGGCAACGGCATCATCCATGACCCGGCGGTGGATCATGGGGAGACGGTGATTTCCGATGTGCGCATCAACAACCGCAATGGTGGCCTGCCCGGCGGATACGGTGTCATCGCCACCGGTCTGTATGCCCGGGTGAAACTGTCGAACGTGGACGTGGAGGCAGCGCCCGGCGGCGGCGAATGGACCTATGCCTTCGGCGCCTTCTATGCGCCAGGCACGCAATGGGTGAATTGCCGGGCCAAGATCATCGGCGATCATGCGGCCTATACGTTTGCCCATGTGCCAGAGGCGCAGATCGTCAATTGTACCGCCCGCCTGCTGACTGGCGTCTCCAACTCGCCGGGCCTGCATATCCATTCGGATGCCACGGCCGTGAGCGTCACGCAGTTCAAGTCGGCGGGCGCGTTCCAGGATCATATCCTTGTCGATACCGCCGGCCGCGATATCAAGATCCTCGCGGCCGATTGTTCGGGTGCCACCCGCAATGGCCTGCGCGTCCTGCGCTGCACCAGCCTGCAGGTCACCCACTCCAGTTTCGTCAACAATGGCGCTGCTGGCATCTACGACCGTATCGCCGCGGGGGAGGCCGGAACGCACCTTTACACCGCCATTACGGCAGACCGTGGCGGGGCTGGCACGCAGGCCTGGGGCATCATCACCGATATCAACGATGCCGCCGGGCGGTTCGTCGTGTCGGGCGCGTGCAGCGTGCTGGACAACGGCACGGGCGCCATCAGCCATATCGGTGCCTACAACCCCGCCAACAACAACACCAAGATCAAGATCGGCGCAGAAGTGCTGGTCGCGTAAGAGGGGGCAACAAATGACGATTCTGAGCTTTATCGCCCAGGGGCGCTATTGCGCACAGGAAGCCGGCTGCAACCGGCTGCGGTACCCGGAAGGGGCGCAGCCCCCGCCCATCATCTTGGAAGCGGCCGGCTTCGATCCCCGTACCAAGGGCCGCACCTATGTGTCGGGCTGGCCGGCCGAAACATTCGCGCAATTCGCGGTCCGCGTCGCGGGCGAGGCAGGCGAAGGCCCGCACACCGCCCGGATCAGTGCCGACGACGCGGCCCGCAATATCGCCCCGCGCCGACAGGAACCCCTGACGGCGCTGTCCGCGCTGCAAGCTGCCGGCTTCACCGTGGAGGTGATGTAATGGAGACGGCGACGCTCATTGCCTTGGGCAGCTTCGGCATCGCCGCGGCCGGGGCCGTTTGGAACCTGCACAGGCTGCTGGATACCAAGGTCGACGCGCTGTCCAAGGATCTACACGCACGCATCAGCGATCTGCGGGAGGACACGGCCAAGAACTACCTTCGGTCGGACCTGTGGCAGGCCCATTTCGGCAACCTGGAAAAGCAGTTGTCCGACATTCAGAAGGACATCAAGGCGCTGTTGCGCCAGGCAGCGGAGTGACGATCATGCAGGACATTATTACTGGCACCTTGTCGACCGTGTTGGGTACTGGTCTGGGCTTTATCGCCCGCCTGGCCCCGGAGGTCATCAAGCTGATGACGGCCAAGGGCGACCGCGATCATGAATACCGCATGGCCCAACTGTCCGGACAGCAGGCGCAGGCGGGATACGATGCGAGGCGCGATGACGCGCGCGCGGCCTATGATCTGGCCGACCTTCAGGCGCTGATCCAGGGCGCGCAGGCACAGGCCAAACGGACAGGGATCAAGATCATCGATGCCCTGTCCGCCTCTGTCCGGCCGGTCACGACCTATTGGTGGATGGCGCTCTATACCAGCGTCAAGGCAGCGTCCCTGTCGATCGCCGTGACCGACCACGGCATTACAGCGGCTGCCGTGCTGGCGTGCTGGGATGCGTGGGATCAGACGGTGCTGGCCAGCATCCTCGCCTACTGGTTCATGGACCGCTCGTTGCGGCGGGGTGCATGATGCTGACGGTCGCTGATTTCGTGCGGCCGTTCGAACAGATCCACGACGGGGACCGCTCCACCCCGGCGCTGGAACCGCAGCGGGACTTTCGTGGAACGTGGACGCTGGCCTACGGTTCTATCTATGACCTGGACGATAGGCCGGTGGTTGAGACCACCCCACCCATCACCGATGACCAGGCCGAAACCCTTTTGGCTCGCGATGCCGGCCGCGCGACGGCGAACGCCATTCGCTTGTGCGGACCGTTGCCGCCATTGTGGCAAATCGCCATCGGGGATTACTGCTTCAACATGGGCGCCGGCCGCCTCTACGGTTCCACCTTGCGGGCACTGTTGCGCCGGCAGGATCTGGACGCCGCCGCGCCTGAGCTGGAAAAGTGGGTGTTCGCCGGCGGACAGAAGGCCCGTGGTCTGGTCATCCGTCGCCGCGTCGCCCGGTGGCTGATAGAAGGCAGGATCGAACCGACAGCCGCTGCGGTGGTCGCCGCGCGATCTGCCCTGCTTCGGACGGTCAGGGTCTAAATCGCATTGCATGCGCACACGCAGCGCATATAGCGGTGCTTAAGTGTTTGATTTTGTTGTGTTACCAAGGAATTGAAAATCCCCGTGTCGGCGGTTCGATTCCGTCCCTGGGCACCACTTCACGAACCTGGATAGAAGTTGAATTTACTGGGCCTCTTCACTGATCGTGAGGGGGCTTTTTGCTTTTATACTTTATTTTGTTTCAGGTGCGCTCAGGCCCGTGCGGGGCGGGCCGGCAGGGTCATGGCGATGACGGCGGCCAGCACGCAGGCCAGACCGATCCAGGCGGTGGGTGACAGGCTTTCGCCGAGCACGACCATGCTCAGCCCGACGCCGATGGGCACGCGCAGATAGGCCTGTGCCGTCGTGCCGATGGACCCCAGGGTCTGCATCAGCCGGAAATAGATCGTAAAGGCGATGGCGGTGGAAAAGACCGACAGGCAGATCAGGGCCCCGATGGAGGCGGCCGAGGGCGTCAGGGTCCAGGGATGGTCGATGACCAGACTGGCGGGGATCATCAGCGCCGCGCCGCACAGCAGCGATCCCGCCGCGGGCATCATTGGCGACAGGCCTTTGAAATTCTTTCCATAGATGGCGGCGCCAGCATAGGAGATGGTGGCCGCTACGACGGCCAGTTGCGGGATCAGCTGGTCACCCAGCCCATGCAATGCCTCCATCCCGATGATCAGGCAGATGCCCACCATGCCGGCCGCCACGCCGAACAGCTTGCGCATGGTCACCGGCTCATGGCGGGTGATCAGGGCCGTCAGCAGAAAGGTGAAGATCGGCGTCGTGGAATTCAGGATGGCGGCCAATCCGGCATCGACCGACTTCTCTGCCCAGGCGACCAAGGTGAAGGGCAGGGCGCTGTTCATGGTGGCCTGGAACAGGAAGCGTCGCCAGACGCTGCGGTCGGCGGGCAGCCGCTGCCCGCGCCAAGCCATGACGCTTACCAGGATGAGCCCGGCGATCAGCGTGCGTACGGCGATCAGGGTTATCGGCGGGATGGTGGCCACCCCGATCTTGATGAAGGTGTAGGACGATCCCCACAGTGACGCCAGCAACAAAAGCAGCGCCAGATCCTTCAGCAGATGCCGCCTGTCGGCCATGTCGGTGTTCCGTTTTCTATTTGGTGCCAGAGACCCTGCATAGCAGGAGGCGGTGACGGCACGCTTCGGCCATGATCGAACCATGCCACGCATCCGGCGCAGGGCGGCGGCTCAGTGCGCGGCCACGGCCTGGAAGAAGGCCAGCGTCTCCATCTCCAGCGGTTTGATCCAGGAACTGGGCCAGTGCGACAGTTTCACGATGACGGTGCGGCTGGCCGGGTCGATCCAGATGAACTGGCCGTGTACGCCTTTGGCCATATAGGCGTCGCTGTCCGGCAGGGTCCACCAGAGATACTGGTAGCCCTGACTGCGCCCCGGCTCGGCGGGTTCGGTTCCCTGCGGGACGGTGGAGGCGGTGATCCAATCGGCCGGCACCACCTGCCGCCCGTTCGCCTTGCCGCCATCCAGCATCATCTGGCCCAGCCGTCCGTAATCGCGCAATGTGGCGTTGAAACCACCGCCGGCAAAGGCCTGTCCGCTGCCCGGCGGACCATCCAGCAGCCAGTATCCCGGCGTTTCCATGCCCGCTGGCCCCCACAGCTTTGCCGCCATGTAATCGGCCAGCGGCATGCCCGTGGCGCTTTCCAGCACCCAGCCCAGCACGCTGCCCTCCAGCGTCGAATAGTTGAAGAAGGCCCCGGGCGGATGGGCGCGGCCCACATTGCGGGCCAGCCCGGCGAAATGCATGTCCTGGCGGATGAAGGACTTCTCGTAGAGGTCGGCCAGCTGGCTTTTATTGTCCGTGCCATAGACCTCGCTGAAAGCCGCACCCGACCGCATCAGCAGGGCCTGGCGGATGGTCACGTCATCATAGCCACCACCCGCCAGTTCCGGCACATAGCGGGTCAGCGGATCGTCAATGCTGTGGATGTGGCCGTCTTCAACCGCGATGCCGATCAGGATGGAGGTGATGGACTTGGCGATGGACCAGGAGATGAAGCGCGTGTCGGGTCCGGCCTTGTCGCGATAGATCTCATGGGTGATGCGTCCGTCGCGGATCACCAGCAGGGCGCTGGTGAAGGTCCGCTCCAGAAACTCTGCCGCTGTCCGGCGCTGCCCGTCATAGTCGTAGGTGATGTCCAGGGGACGGATATCCGTCGGCAGTTTCCAGACGCTGCGCCCGGTTGGAACCGGGGCCGTGTCGAAAATTTCGTCCATATGGCGGAAGGTCAGATAGTTCAGCTTGCCGTCATAAAGGGCCAGCCGCGCCTGTTGCTGTGTCGGACTGACCGTGCCCTCCGCATGCACTGGAACTGCCAGGGCAAGCAGAGCCAGGGTGAGGGACAGGACAGTCAGGTCGGGGCGGCGGATCGGCATGAATGACATCCTTCGCGAAGGGCGATCCGACAGCCATAGCGCAAGGCGGCGGCGGCGTCACCAGGGGGGGATGCCATCCTCATTTCCCCCAACATGAACGAATGGACCGTTTCTAAAGCCACAGGAATCCATTACAGTAATCTGGCTAAAGGCCGTTGGAGACCCAAAATGGGCATGTTTGACTTTCTCAAAGTGGATGTCATCGAGAAGGTCAAGGTGCCCAAATTCACCGCTCACCTTAATATCGATGGTAAACAGTTAACCGTCGCGAACCTTGGGGTTGGCAGTGTTACTGTTTCCGGCGCGAAATTAAAGGTGGGGCAGTCGGTCACTTTCGATCTGTCGCTGAAAGACCCCAAGCAGAACTTGTCCCTGAAGGGGGCGGGTACCGTGGCGTCAGTGGACAAGAAGACAGCAAAGATCAATTTCACCAATTTGCCGGAAGAAAGCCGTAAGGCCGTCGCGTTGTTCCTGGCCCGTTACGCCATCAACCGGTGAGGCTTCTGCCCGTGCGTTCCCTGCTTTTGGCGATCGCGCTGATATGCGCGTCGGCTGCGCCTGCATTGGCGGATCGTCCGGTGCCTGCCCAGCCGGAGGCTGGACACGGTTTCCGCCGCTTGCCCTGGCAAAGCTGGATCGACCCGGCTGTGGCACCGCCGCGGCCGGCGCCACAGCGTTTGATGCGCATCGTCTATGCCTTTGACGCCCCGTCCAGATCGCGGATGACGGCTGATCTCACCCTGTCGAAAATGTGCCGCACCGGCCAGTTCATGCAGATCGTCAATTACCATTACCGCGCATTCGGCCCGACGGAGGAAGCGCTGGGCGTTGCCTTCGGGCGCATGTCGGTCAACCTCTATGACCCCACGCGTCGACGTCAGGAAGACACTGTCTATTTCTTCCGTGACCAGGGGACGACGCGCTGTGCGGTATTCACGGCCAAGCAGGCCGATCTCGTCCGGTTCTATATCGGGCCGTAAGGGGGCAACCGAATAATCGGGAGGTGCGTCCCGCCGAACGCATCCCAGCGCCCCAAGCTGGGCACTTCATTTCCGGGACCGACCCCTCTATATAGGCCCCTCAGCCGGGCGCCCCCCGCACCCATTGTGGAGCGGGGGGCGTTTTGCCGCGACCACATCGCCCTTTCCCGCCCGCAACGACGGTCCGACTGATCATGCCGAAACGCACCGACATCAAATCCATCTGTATCATCGGCGCGGGTCCGATCATCATCGGACAGGCCTGCGAATTCGATTATTCCGGCGTCCAGGCCTGTAAGGCGCTGAAGGAGGAAGGCTACCGCGTCATCCTCGTGAACTCCAATCCGGCCACGATCATGACCGACCCCGGTCTGGCCGACGCGACCTATATCGAGCCGATCACCCCTTCCATGGTCGCGAAGATCCTGGAAAAGGAACGGCCCGACGCCCTGCTGCCCACCATGGGCGGTCAGACGGCCCTGAACACGGCGCTGGCCCTGTTCCGCGACGGTACCCTGGACCGGCTGGGCGTGGAGATGATCGGCGCCAAGGCCGATGTCATCGAGAAGGCCGAGGATCGCCTGAAGTTCCGCGACGCCATGGACAAGATCGGGCTGGAAAGCCCGCGGTCGCGCGTCGTCAAGAATTATGACGAGGCGCTGGATGCGCTGGCCTTTGTCGGCCTGCCTGCCATCATCCGCCCGTCCTTCACGCTGGCCGGCACCGGCGGCGGCATCGCCTTCAACCGGGCGGAGTTTGAAGAGATCGTCCGTGGCGGCCTGCGCGCCAGCCCCGTGCATGAGGTCCTGATCGAGGAATCGGTCCTGGGCTGGAAAGAGTACGAGATGGAGGTTGTCCGCGACCGCAAGGACAACTGCATCATCATCTGCTCGATCGAGAATATCGACGCCATGGGCGTGCATACGGGCGACAGCATGACCGTCGCCCCGGCGCTGACCCTGACCGACAAAGAATACCAGATCATGCGCAACGCCAGCCTGACGGTGCTGCGCGAGATCGGTGTGGATACGGGTGGGTCGAACGTGCAGTTCGGCATCCATCCCGACACCGGCCGCATGGTCGTGATCGAAATGAACCCGCGCGTGTCGCGTTCCTCCGCGCTGGCATCGAAGGCGACGGGCTTCCCCATTGCCAAGATCGCGGCCAAGCTGGCCGTTGGTTACACGCTGGACGAGCTGGACAACGACATCACCGGGTCGACGCCGGCCAGCTTCGAGCCGACGATCGACTATGTCGTCACCAAGATTCCGCGCTTCGCGTTCGAGAAGTTCCCCGGCGCCGACAATACCCTGACCACCAGCATGAAATCGGTGGGTGAGGTGATGGCCATCGGCCGCACCTTCGCCGAAAGCATGCAGAAGGCCCTGCGCGGTCTGGAAACCGGTCTGACCGGCTTTGACGAGATCGACCTGTCCGACGCCAGCGGCAATCTGGATGAAGGCCGCCTGCGCCATATGCTGAGCCGCCCGACCCCGGAACGCCTGCTGATCGTTGCCCAGGCCATGCGCCATGGCTGGACGGTCGAGCAGATCTACGAAGAGTGCAAGTACGACCCCTGGTTCATGCGCCAGATCGAGGCCATCGTGAAGGAAGAGGCTTCCATCAAGGCGGCCGGCCTGTCGGGCATCGACGCGCAGTATATGGCCCGTATCAAGGCCATGGGCTTCAGCGACACCCGCCTGGCGACCCTGACGGGCCAGCCGGAATCGGCCGTTGCCGCCCATCGCCGCGCTCTGAATGTGCGCCCGGTGTTCAAGCGCATCGACACCTGCGCCGCCGAGTTCGCCAGCCGCACGCCTTACATGTACTCCACGTACGAGGGCAATGGCCTGGAGCCGGCGGAATGCGAGAGCGCGCCGACGGACAAGAAGAAGGTCGTCATCCTGGGCGGCGGTCCCAACCGCATCGGCCAGGGTATCGAGTTCGACTATTGCTGCGTCCACGCCGTCTATGCCCTGCAGGAAGCGGGCTATGAGACGATCATGGTCAACTGCAACCCGGAAACCGTCTCCACCGACTATGACACGGCCGATCGCCTGTATTTCGAGCCGCTGACGGCCGAAGACGTGATCGAACTGGTCGAGAAGGAAAAGCAGAATGGCGAGGTCGTGGGCCTGATCGTGCAGTTCGGCGGCCAGACCCCGCTGAAGCTGGCGAACGCCCTGGAACAGGCCGGTCTGCCCATCCTGGGCACCACGCCGGACGCCATCGACCTGGCGGAAGATCGTGAACGGTTCCAGCAGCTTCTGATCAAGCTGGACCTGCGCCAGCCGGCCAATGGCCTGGCCCGGTCGCTGGAAGAGGCGGAGGCGGTGGCCAACCGCATCGGCTTCCCCGTCGTCATCCGCCCGTCCTATGTGCTGGGCGGCCGCGCGATGGAGATCGTGCACAACATGGCCGGCCTGCATCGCTACATCGCTACCGCGGTGAAGGTGTCGGGTAAGAATCCGGTGCTGATCGACAGCTATCTCCAGGACGCCATCGAGGTGGACGTGGACGCCGTGGCCGATGCCGACGGTCAGGTCTATGTCGCCGGCATCATGGAGCATATCGAGGAAGCCGGCATCCATTCCGGCGACAGCGCCTGTGCCCTGCCGCCCTACACTCTGTCCAAGGCCGTGGTGGATGAACTGACGGTCCAGGCCGTGAAGCTGGCCAAAGGGCTGAATGTCGTCGGCCTGATGAATATCCAGTTCGCGGTCAAGCAGTCGGCCGATGGTTCCGGCACCGACGGTTTCGACATCTACATCCTGGAAGTCAATCCGCGTGCCAGCCGTACCGTGCCCTTCGTTGCCAAGGCCACGGGTACGCCCATCGCCAAGATCGCCGCGCGCATCATGGCGGGCGAGAAGTTGAGCCAGTTCAAGCTGTCCGGTCCGTTCCCGCCGCACACGGCGGTGAAGGAAGCCGTGTTCCCGTTCAACCGCTTCCCAGGCGTCGATATCCTGCTGGGGCCGGAAATGCGGTCGACGGGCGAGGTGATGGGCCTGGACAAGAACTTCGCCATGGCGTTTGCCAAGAGCCAGCTGGGCGCCGGCGTGACCCTGCCTAAGGAAGGCACCGTGTTCATTTCCGTGCGCGAACGCGACAAGCCGGCCATGGTGCCGCTGGCCGCCAAGCTGCTGGAAATGGGCTTCAAGGTGGTGGCCACCCGTGGCACGGCCAAGCACATGGCGGAAAAGGGCGTGAAGGTCACCCCCATCAACAAGGTGGTGGAAGGCCAGCCCCACATTGTCGACCGCATGATCAATGGCGATGTCCAGCTGATCTTCAACACGACCGAAGGGTCGCAGGCGGTATCCGACAGCTTCAGCTTGCGCCGCACCGCGCTGACCAATAACATCCCCTACTACACCACGGTGGCCGGGGCTGAGGCGGCGGTCGAAGCCATCTCGGCGTTGAAGGTCGGCGGTCTGGACGTGGCTCCGCTCCAGTCATACTTGAGCGGCTCTTACTAAGGACGGTCTGGTCTGCGGGGCGGGAAACCGCCCTGACAGGCTTATTTTATTTCTGGGCTACCTTTACTGGGATAGGGCACGATGGAAAAAGTTCCCATGACGGCTCGGGGGTACAACCGGCTGCAGGATGAGTTAAAGCACCTGAAGAGCGTGGAGCGTCCGGCCGTGATCAAGGCCATCGCGGAAGCCCGCGAGCATGGCGATCTGTCTGAAAACGCTGAATACCACGCGGCGCGCGAGCGCCAGTCCTTCATCGAAGGCCGCGTGATGGAGCTGGAGGACAAGATCAGCCGGGCCGAGGTCATTGATCCGGTCAAGCTGACCGGCAATGCCGTGAAGTTCGGCGCCACCATCACGCTGGCGGATGAGGATACCGACGAGGAAGTCACCTACCAGATTGTCGGCCAGGACGAGAGCGACATCAAGCAGGGTCTGGTCAGCATCACCAGCCCGCTGGCCCGCGCCCTGATCGGCAAGTCCGTCGGTGACAGCGTTGAGGTCACGACCCCCGGCGGCTCCAAGAGCTATGAGGTCGTGAACATCGCCTTCAAGTAAGGCGCTGCCGCAGGACCAAAGGGTCAAGAGCCTATGAACCCGCCCGGCCCACCGCCGTGGCGGGTTCGGCTTTTCTAGGGCTCTTGGTGCCGACGCGTGAGCCAAGCCGCCGGATGGCGGCGCCCGACGCGTGAGGGCTGCATGGATCAGGGCCGTAGGTTCTGATCCATGCAAATACGTATTATGCCGACGCGGCCATCCGGGGGCGGCTGAAATCCTCCAGATGGCGGCGGACAGCCTGCTGCGGGGTGTCGATCCACCCGCCGATCAGATCGCCCGACAGGAAAGTGATCTGCGCATCCTCGCACAGATGTTCCATATTGAGGTCGCCCACCCCTTCAACCGAACTGCAGAGACGGTTCTTGGCAGCCGACATGCCGAAACGCAGCAGGTCGGCGCGGTGGCGTTGAGCGCCCGCACCCGGCGGCAGCAGGATGCAGGCTACTTTGGCGCCTGCTTCCGCCACGACCTTCAGGTCGTGGTCGGCAGGGTCCACCACGACCATCGTCGTGCGCCCCAGGGGGCGCAGAATGCTGACCATTTCTGCCAGCCGCCCGACGGGAATGCCCGTCGGCAGGCCGTAGAGGTGATAGGTCATCAGCGGCCGCATGTGTGCCGGTATGGCCTGCAAACAGGACAGAAGGGCGCGGCGCCGCGCCTGGACGGCCAGGCTTTCGAAATGGATCGGGACTGACAGGAAGAAGCGGAAGCGGTTGTCATAAAGCTCCAGTGCCGTATTCACCGCTTCTTCGATGACCTGGATATCCAGGTTCAGAATCTGGTTGGGGTCTTCCGGATTCTCCAGGCATTCATAGGCCCAGAGCGGTGCCCGGCCATAGCGCTGCCGGCAGGCGCGGGCGATGAAGACGGAGACGACCTGCTGCTTCACGTCCCAGACGGGCCGGTAGCAGACCTGCAGCGGTCCCGCCTCTTCGATGGATCGTGCGGCGATGCCGGGTTGCGACGGCTCCGGCACTTCGTCCGCCGCCACCTCCTTGGACAGGGTCCGGGCCGTATCCTGAAGCAACCTGTTCAGGCGGGACGGGGCGGACAGGGTATCGGACCCGATCTGATGGACGGATGCCCGGACCTTGATGCTGTCGGTATCCGTCGAGCCCAGTAACAGGCGCTGCAGCTCCTCGACCATCGTGTTGCAGATGATTTCCGCCTGGGAGGCTGCCAGATGAGCGAAGACAACCACATAGGTGTCGCCGCTCTGCCGGAACCAGGTGTCGCTGGGTGACAGATACTGATTCAGCAGATGGATGGTCAGCAGATGCACGCGATCGGCGATAGCCGGCCAGTGGCTGCCCAGCCGGTCCGCCAGACTATCCAGGCCCATCAGGTGAATGGAACCGGCCGGCGTCGGGTCGCGCCTGGCCAGGATACGCCGCAATGCATCCACGACATTATCATCGGCCAGCGGGGCCGCGTCGCCAGTGGTGCGGGTCGCAGCGCCGATCGCGGTCGCCGCCAGTTCCCGGTCGCGGGGGGAACTGCCCCGGAAGCTGGCGATCAGCGATTCCACCATCTTGAACATGACCGGCCCCCTTTTGGAAACTTCAGGCAGCATCCTAATCCGAACATGTCACCCGTGGTCGCGAGCTTAAGGTCACATAACCGAAAGCTTAGCGCGGCTTTCCCCGCGATTTTCGCCCGCAGGCGGCAAGCGTTTCCGTACCCCCACTGCGGGAAATGCCGCCTGCCTTTGGAACGGATGCGGGACGCTTGCTGCCTGGCCATGGCAGCCCAGGGGGCGTGAGGCCATGGCCGGTCCGGCCGCTGCGGCTGGTCAAGAGCACCGCACCCGGTCATGGCGGATGTCCGGTTCTGGAAAGGTCACTCTGTTCGCAAACGGACACTGTCCGGAAATGTACAAAGGAGTCGCAGGCATAAATCCCGCAATATCAATGCGCTGGGACTTGGCATGGGCCTTGCGAAACATCCTTCCGAAAGCCGGTGGCAGCACCGGCGGACCGATGGGGACGAAGATGCGCCAGACATTCGACCAGGGGAGTGAGGCCCACGCCGATGACATGCTGATCAACCGGATCGAGGATGCGCTGCTGAGCGTGCATCCGGATCTGTGGCTGGTCGGCGTCGTGCTGGTGGCGGTGGCCCATATCCTGGGCCGGATCGCCTGACGCACGATTGGCCGGTAAAGGCAGGGGAGCTGGATATCATGGCGATGGATCGCCGCATCGAAAAGACGGGTTTCAAGAAGCACAAGAAGGCCATCATGGCGGCGGGTGTGGCCCTGCTGGTTGGTGCCGGGGGTATCTATCTGGCACTGGGTTCGACGGGCGGACAGACCGTGCGCGTGGCGCAGGATCGTCTGATCGTGTCCGCGGTCACCCAGGGCCAGTTCGAGGATTTCATCCCTGTTCGTGGTTCCGTGGAGCCCTTGACCAGCATCTTCCTGGACAGCGTCGAAGGCGGCCGTGTCGAGCGGCGCCTGGCAGAGGCCGGGCAGTTCGTGAAGGCCGGCCAGCCGCTGCTGGAACTGACCAACACCGACCTGCAGCTGGAAGTGATCAGCCGGGAGGCCCAGGTGATCGAGCAGCTTAATCAGCTGCGTACGGTCGAGCTGAACCTGGAAACCTCACGCCTGTCCAACAAGCAGGCGTTGGTGGAGGTGGAATACAAGCTGGTGCAGCTGAAGCGCACACTGGAACGCCGGGCGGAGCTGATCAAGAACAAGACCGTCAGCCAGGCGCAGTTCGACGAGGCGCAGGACGAATATGACTATCTGCTGCGCCGCCGTGAGGTGCTGCGCGAGACGCAGGTCGTCACTGACCGGCTGCGGTCCGAACAGTTTGGCAAGCTGAAGGAAAGCACGGGCAAGCTGCAGGAGAACCTGGAATTTGCCCGGCGCAATCTGGATAACCTGATCGTCAAGGCGCCGGTCGATGGCCAGTTGACCGCCCTGGAAGCAGAGGTCGGCCAGAACAAGACGCGCGGCGAGCGGCTTGGCCGCATCGACCGCATGGACGGGTTCAAGGTGGTCGCCCAGGTCGACGAATTCTACCTGCCGCGCCTTGCCACGGGCCAGACGGCCGAGGCGACCATTGGCAACGGCACGTTCACCCTGCGCGTTGCCAAGATCTTCCCGCAGGTGCGCGATGGTCAGTTCAAGGTGGAACTGGAATTTGCCGATGCCGCGCCCAAGGACATCCGTCCGGGCCAGAGCCTGCAACTGCGTCTGAAGCTGGGCGACACGACGACCGCCCTGCTGATCCCGAACGGCGCCTTCTATCAGGACACGGGCGGGGCCTGGATGTTCGTCGTCGGGGCCGATGGCCAATACGCCACCAAGCGCAATGTGCAGCTGGGCCGCCGCAATGCCCAGGTGATCGAGGTGAAGGCCGGGCTGGACAAGGGTGACAGGGTCGTCACCTCGGCCTATGGCGACATGATCCGCATGGATCGCATCCAGTTGAACTGAAACGGTTTTTCCAAGGGATAGCAAAGGGGAGTGGAAAATGTTGAAGCTGGTTGATCTGGTCAAGGCCTACCGTACCGAAGAGGTGGAGACCACCGCACTGAATTCCGTGAATATCCATGTCCGGACCGGCGAATTCGTGGCCATCATGGGCCCGTCGGGCTGCGGCAAATCCTCACTGCTGAACATTGTCGGCATGTTGGACACACCCACCGGCGGCCAATATTGGTTCAACGGAGAGGATGTGTCGAAGTACGGGGAGCGCAAGCTGGCCGATATCCGCAAGAAGAATATCGGTTTCATCTTCCAGAGCTTCAACCTGATCGACGAACTGACCGTGTTCGAGAATGTCGAGCTGGCGCTGCTCTATCACGACATCCCCGCGCGCGAGCGCAAGGAGCGGGTGAAGGCGGCGCTGGAAAAGGTGAATATCGCCCATCGCGAGGGCCACCTGCCGCAGCAGCTTTCCGGTGGTCAGCAGCAGCGCGTGGCCATTGCCCGCGCCGTCGTCGCCCGGCCCAAGATGCTGCTGGCGGACGAACCGACCGGTAACCTGGACAGCGCCAATGGCGACGAGGTCATGCGCATGCTGACCGACCTGAATGCCGAAGGCACAACGATCGTCATGGTCACCCACTCCATGCCGCATGCCCAGTACGCGACGCGCATCATCAACCTGTTCGATGGCCAGGTCGTGGCCGAGAACCTGCGCGCAGCCTGATGATCCGTGCCGGGGGGCGCTTGCCATGCTGAAGAACTATCTGATGGTTGCGATACGCAACCTGCTGAAACACAAGCTTTATTCGGCGATCAACGTCACCGGGCTGGCTGTCGGCCTGGCGACATGCGTGCTGATCCTGCTGTTCGTTCGCAACGAAACCTCCTACGACCGGTTCTTCGCCGACAGTGACCGGCTGTATCAGGTGGCCTTCCGGGCCCAGCTGCCGGGCCGTCAGGTCGATCATTTCGCCGTTTCCATGCTGCCGCTGGCTGCCGCCATGAAGGAAGGGCTGCCGGAAGTGGAGATGACGGCCCGCGTGGTCCAGAACAGCCTGGTCATCAAGCATGGCGGGGAAAGCTTCTCCGAAATGGGCCGCGCGGTCGACCCCGACTTCTTCCGCATGTTCGATTTCACGTTCCTGCGTGGCGACCGGATGACGGCCTTGGATGAACCCAACAGCATCGTCCTGACCGAGAGCGTCGCCCGGAAATATTTCAAAGACCAGGAAGCGCTGGGCCAGACGCTGGACATTGACGGATATGGTCCGGTCAAGGTCACGGGCGTCATGCAGGACATGCCGTCGAACACGCATTTCAATCTGGAGATTGTCCGTCCCTATGCGGCGGTCAGTCAGGCCATGCGGGCGATGGAGACCAATTGGGGTGGGGTCTGCTGCGAAACCTATATCCGCCTGAAGCCGGGTGTCGACGGAGCGGCCCTGAGCGCGCGCATGCCGGCCTGGTTCAAGGCGACGGCGCCGACCCTGAATTCCCCGACCGGAAATGTCGTGCTGGGTGAAATCTTCACGCCGCGGCTGCGTAATGTGAAGGATATCCATACCGAACCGGTCATGTCCTCCATGCGGCCGG
Source organism: Niveispirillum sp. FG148 (assembly GCF_057809655.1). Lineage (NCBI taxonomy): Bacteria > Pseudomonadati > Pseudomonadota > Alphaproteobacteria > Rhodospirillales > Azospirillaceae > Niveispirillum > Niveispirillum sp. FG148. The sequence continues at coordinate 13,797 of NZ_JBMDKJ010000003.1, read as the reverse complement.
CCACCTCCTACGCCGAAATCCTGACCTTCGCCGCCGTGGCAGTGCTGGTCCTGGCGATCGCATCGATCAATTTCATGAATCTGGCCACGGCCCGCGCCACCCAGCGTGCCCGCGAGGTCAGTGTGCGCAAGGTGGTCGGTGCCAGCCGTGGCCAGATCATCATGCAGTTCATCGGTGAATCGCTGCTGTTGACGGTTGTCGCCCTGGTCCTGTCCATCGCACTGGTTGAACTGGCGTTGCCGGCCTACTCCGCCTTCCTGGACAAGAAGCTGACCTTCAATCTTTTCACCGATCCCGTTCTGGGGCCGGCCCTGCTGGGTCTGGCCGCTGTGGTCGGTGTCGCGGGCGGCGCCTATCCGGCCTTCTTCCTGTCCTCTTTCAACCCCGCCGCTGTACTGAAGGGCTCCTCTTCCGGCGTTGGCGGCGGCTCGGGCCGGCTGCGCATGGCTTTGGTGGTGGTGCAGTTCGCCATCTCCATCTCGCTGATGGTTGCCACGGCCGTGGTCTATGGCCAACTCCTCTACGCCCAGAACAAGAATCTGGGTTTTGAGAAGGAAAACACCCTGATCGTCCGGGGCTTTCCGCGCGCCACTGAACGGGAACGTCAGAAGACGCTGACCGATGCGCTGGCCAAGCTGGATGGTGTCAGTGCGGTCGCCGGGACCAACGTGACGCCCGGGGACGGTAACGAAAACAACACCAATGTACGCCTGCCTGGGGCCAACCCGGACCAGATGCTGGTTCTGCGACAGGCCACCGTGGACTGGGATTTTGTCAAGGCGCTGGGGCTCAATCTTGTCGCGGGCCGAGATTTCGATCGTTCCCGCCCGGCCGATCAGCTGCCGCCGCTGGCCGATCCGACCCAGGCCGCTGCTGCCGATGCCAAGGTCTATTCGGGTTCGATCATCCTCAACGAGGCGGCGGTGAAGCGTCTCGGCTTCACCAGCAACGAAGAGGCGCTGGGCAAGCAGTTCGAAACCGGTGCCGACGATGATGGTACCAACAAGTTCACCATCATTGGGGTTGTTGCCGACTTCCATTTCCGTTCCGTCCACGACCCGATCCCGCCGGCGATGTTCTTCATCGACCGCGGTGCCTTCTCCGACGTGCTGGTTCGGTTGCGTCCCGGTGATGTCCAGAAGACCCTGGTCGAGGTGGACCGTGTCTGGCGCGACATGTTTCCGAACCGGCCCATTCGGCGTGAATTCCTGGATACCCGCATCCAGGGGCTTTATGAGCGGGAGGCCAAGACTTCGCAGATGTTTGCGGCCTTCTCGGGTCTCGCCATCCTGATCGCCTGCCTGGGCCTGTTCGGTCTGGCTTCCTTCACGGCTGAACGCCGGACGAAGGAGATCGGGTTGCGCAAGGTGCTGGGGGCTTCGGTGCCCGACATTGTCCGGCTTCTGGTCTGGCAATTCTCCAAGCCGGTGCTGATCGCCAATCTGATCGCTTGGCCTGTCGCCTGGTACTTCATGAATGACTGGCTGAACGGCTTCACCTTCCGCATCGATCTGAACCCGCTGCTGTTTGTGGCGGCTGGTGGTGCGGCCCTGCTGATCGCCTGGTTGACGGTCGGTCTGCATGCCGCTCGCGTGGCCCAGGCCAAGCCGGTGACGGCGCTTCGGTACGAGTAAGCGACGCGCCCTTGCGGGTCCGGTGGGGACCGGGTCCGCAGGGGCGCCCTTGTTCAGGGACGGGGTTGCCAAGAGGGGGGAATAAAATGCTTCGTAACTGGATGATGGTGGCGCTGCGCAATCTGCTGCGCCATCGCCTGCACGCCGTCCTGAACCTGTCGGGCCTGGCCGTGGGGCTGGCCGCCTGCCTGCTGATCCTGCTGTTTGTGCGGAATGAGACGGGCTACGACCGGTTCTTCAAGGATGCCGACCGGATCTATCAGGTCACCCTGGAATGGCGGGTGCCGGGCCGCAAACCGGAACGCGGCGCCTATACCCAGATGGGGTTCGGTCCCGCCTTCAAGAACGCCCATCCGGACGTGCAGGATTTCACCCGCTTCATCCAGAGCCGGGGCATCATCTCTACCGGCGACCGGCAATTCTATGAATGGACCCATACGGTCGATGCCAGCTTCCTCCTGATCTTCGATTTCCCGTTGCTGGCGGGGGATGCCGCCACGGCGCTGACCGATCCCTATTCCGTGGTCCTGAGCGAAGACATGGCCCGGAAGTATTTCGGCGATGCGCCGGCCCTGGGCCAGACCCTGACCCTGGACCACAAGCATGCGCTGAAGGTGACGGCGGTGGTGGCCCGCCTGCCGGGCAACACGCATCTGGATTTCGGCGTGCTGCTGCCCATGGGCCATCCCGCCGGCACCTGGATGATCGACCAGGAAAAGAACTGGGGCAATTCCAGCGGCATGACCTATTTCCGGCTGAAGCCGGGCGCTTCGGTGGAGCCGCTGCGCGCCGGCATCCCGGATTGGGTGAAGCGCACCTTCACGCCGATCCAGACACCGGATGGCCCCATCGATCTTTCCACCCTGGCCTTTCCCGATCTGCGTCCGCTGACCAGCATCCATACCGATCCGACCGCTGGCGACGTGACGCCGGGTATCAGCGGTACGGAACTGACCACCTTCACGGCGGTCGCTTTTCTGGTGCTGGTTATCGCCTGCATCAACTTCATGAACCTGGCCACGGCGCGGGCCACCCAGCGGGCGCGGGAGGTCAGCGTGCGCAAGGTGGTGGGTGCCAGCCGGGGCCAGCTGGTGACGCAGTTCCTGGGAGAAAGCGTGCTGATGGCGCTGCTCGCCCTCATCATGGCCGTCGCGCTGGTGGAACTGTCGCTGCCGGGCTTCAACGGCTTCGTGGGCAAGCAACTTGTCCTGGATTTTCGGGGTGACCCCGTGCTGTTGCCCGTGCTGCTGGGGCTGGTCCTGTTGGTGGGTGTCGGTGGGGGGGCCTATCCGGCCCTCCTGCTCTCCTCCTTCAGCCCGGCCCAGACGATGAAGAGTGCCGGGGCAGGGACCGGCGGCGGGTCCGGCCGGCTGCGTTCCATGCTGGTGGTGGTGCAGTTTGCCATCTCCATCGCCCTGATGGTCGCCACATCCGTTGTCTATGGCCAGTTCATCTATGCCCAGCACAAGAACCTGGGCTACGACACCGAAAATGTCGTGATCATCGGCCATTTCCAGGATGAAGGCGTGCGGGAGAAGACGCAGACCTTCATGGACATGCTGCGCGCTGATCCCAATGTCGCCGGTGTCGGCGTGGCTGGCCATATCCCCGGCGATGGTGGCGAAAACAACACCATGATCACGCCGCTGACCGGGACCAAGCCCGAAAACCATGTCATGCGCCAGGACAGTGTCGGCCCCGGCTTCTTTGAGGCACTGGGCATGCGCATGGTCGCCGGCCGTGCCTTCGACCGGACCCGGACCACCGATCTGGTCCAGCGTCCGGATTGGATGAAAGAGAACAAGCCGCCGCCGGAAGGCACCAAGGAACTGCTGCTGCCCATGGGCGTCGTGCTGAATGAAAGTGCCGTCAAGACCCTGGGCTATGAAAGTCCGGCGGCGGCGCTGGGTCAGCAGGTGAAGATCATGGATAACATGACCACTTTCCTGATGGGCACGGTCATCGGCGTGGTGGCGGATTTCCACTACCGCTCCGTCCATGAACCGATCCGCGCCGTCATGTATATCAGCGACGAAGGCCGTCACCATGCCATGGCCGTTCGCGTCAAGGCCGGGCAGATGCAGGCGGTCGTGGACAGGATCGATCATATCTGGACCGAACTGGTCCCCGACCGCCCGATCGAGCGCAGCTTCTTCGACGTCAACATCGCCAGCCAGTACCAACGCGAGCAGAAGACCTCGCAGATGTTCGCTGCCTTCGCAGGTCTGGCCATCTTCATTTCCTGTCTGGGCCTCTATGGCCTGGCCAGCTTCACGGCCGAACGCCGCACCAAGGAGATCGGCCTGCGCAAGGTGCTGGGTGCCAGCGTGACGGACATCGTCCGGCTGCTGGTCTGGCAGTTCTCCAAGCCCGTGCTGGTGGCGAACCTGATCGCGTGGCCGGTGGCCTGGTTCTGCATGGATCGCTGGCTGTCGGACTTCACCTATCGGATCGATCTGAACCCGCTGCTGTTCCTGGCGGCCGGATCGGTGGCGCTGGCCATTGCCTGGGTCACGGTCGGCCTGCACGCAGCGCGGGTGGCCCAGTCCAAGCCCATAACGGCATTGCGGTACGAATAAGAAGGGGGAGGGGAACATGCTGCGCAACTGGATCATCGTCGCCGTCCGCAATCTGCTGCGGCACAAGGCCTATACCGCCATCAATGTCCTGGGTCTGGCCATCGGTTTGGCCAGTTGCCTGCTGATCCTGTTGTTCGTGCGGGACGAGCTGTCGTTTGACGCCCAGGTGCCGGATGCCGACCGCGTGGTGCGCGTCCACAGCACCTATAATGTGCCGGGGCGCGCGCCCTTCCGCACGGTACGCTCGGCGGGCCGCATGGCGGAGGCCTTCGCCAACGCCTACCCGGAACAGGTGCAGGCGGTGGCCCGGCTGGCGTCCTTCGACACCTCCATCCTGCGTGATGGGCAGGCCATCGCCCAGCAGGTCACCTTCGCCGATCCGGCGGCGCTGTCCATGTTCGGGTTCCAGTTCCTGGCCGGCGACGCGTCCACGGCGCTGGCCGACCCTTCCGCCCTGGTGCTGACGCAGAGTGCGGCCCGTAAATATTTCGGTGATGCCGATCCGATCGGCCGCACCCTGACCCTCTGCTGCATCGCAGAGGAACGCTATGAACACCGGGTGACGGCTGTCATCCATGACCTGCCGCGTGCCAGCCATTTGCAGATCGAGATGCTGGTGCCCATCGTGACGACGCGTTGGGCTGCCTTGCCCAACATCTTCGACACCTGGACCTCGGTGAATGTTTATACCTATCTGAAGCTGCGCAATGTCGGCGACGTGGCCGTGCTGGCCGCTGACAATGCGGCCTTCCTGGATCGGCTGATGCCGCCCAACGCCCAGGGGGTGCGCACGTCGGACAGCTATTCCCAGTCCTTCATGCCTGTCCGGGACATCCGCCTGCAGGCAAGGCAGCAGGCGGGTGACATGGGTGACATGAAAGCCCCGGGCGATGCCGGCCTGGTGGCGGCCCTGTCGCTGGTGGCGCTGCTGATCCTGGCGCTGGCATCGGTCAACTTCACCAACATGGCCATCGCCCGCTCATCCCTGCGCGGGCGCGAGGTGGCGGTGCGCAAGGTGCTGGGCGCGCGCCGCGCCGGGCTTGTGGCGCAGTTCCTGACCGAAGGCGGGCTGCTGGTGCTGGCCGGCATCGTCGCGGCCCTGGTGCTGATGGAAGTGGCATTGCCCGCCTTCAACGGGGTGACAGGCAAGGAACTGTCCTTGCCCTTGACCGATCCGTCGTTCCTGGTGTCGCTTTGCGGTCTGGCTTTGCTGGTGACCTTGGCGGGCGGCGCCTACCCGGCGCTCTACCTTTCCGGTTTCCAGCCGGCCCGCATCCTGAAGGGCGAGGATGCGGCCGATAGCGGCGGCTCACGGCTGCGCGGTGTGCTGGTGGTGATGCAGTTCGCGGTCGCCATCGGCCTGTCGATCATCACCCTGGTTGTCTATCGCCAGACCATCTTCGCCACGGTGGCCGATCTGGGTTTCGACCGCACGCATGTGCTGGCGCTGCGTAATCTGGGTGGGGCCGGCTTCGAACCGACCCGCCAGACCCTGATGGAAGAAATCCGCCGGCTGCCCGGCGTGCGGGAGGTAGCCCTGTCGTCGGACGTGCCCACCGACAATTGGGAAAACAATACCGGCTTTACCCTGGCCGGTGCCGGTGAGCAGCAGAAAGTCCTGAATTATCAGAGCCTGGGTGATGGGTTCCTGGAACTGTACCGGGTCGCACCCGTGGCCGGCCGCCTGTTCAGCCAATCCTTCGGTGCCGATCAGGCTCGGATGCCGGAGGCCGGCAAGGCCGGGCATGCATCGGCCATTGTCAACGAGGCGGCGGCGCGTGTCCTGGGGATCACCGATCCGCGACAAGCGGTGGGACGGACCCTGCTGACCAGTTTCGGCCCCAACCTGCCATTCGAACTGACCATTGTCGGTGTTATCCCGGACATCCGTTTCCGATCCCTGAAATATGGCGTGCAGCCGACGGTGATGTTCCAGAACGAGCGGCAATATCGGGTCATGTCGGTCCGCTTCGATGGACGCGACCCGTCGGCGCTGCTGACCCAGGTTCAGGGCATATGGGGGCGCCTGATCAGCGACCGCCCGTTCGACGCCGCCTTTGTCGAGGATCTGATCGCCGCCCAGTACAATGACGAGCGGGTGCAGGCGACCATCTTCGCCGCCTTTGCCGGTCTGGCCATCCTGGTGGCGTGCCTGGGTCTTTATGGCCTGTCGGGCTTCGCCGCCCGGCGGCGGACCAGGGAGATCGGCTTGCGCAAGGTATTCGGCGCCACGGTGATGCAGATCGTGGCCCTGCTTGTCTGGCAATTCTCCCGTCCCGTCATGCTGGCCAACCTGCTGGCCTGGCCCGTGGCCTGGTGGCTGCTGCGGGAATGGCTGAACGGGTTCGACCAGCGGGTCGATCTGTCCCTGTTCTATTTCGCGTTGGCTGGCGGCGGGGCCCTGCTGATCGCCTGGGCGACAGTCGCCGGTCATGCGGCCATGACGGCCATGGCCCCGCCCATCAAGGCGCTGCGGCACGAGTGAGCGATACAATCGGCCGGTGAGGGGCAGGGGCCATGGTGGGGAACTGGATACTGACCGCGTGGCGCCATCTGATGCGCCACAGGCTCTATACGGCGATCAACGTCCTGGGGCTGGCGGTCGGCATGGCTGTGTGCATGATCATCGCCACGCTGGTCCGGTTTGAAACCAGTTTCGACGGTTATCACCGCCAAGCCGACCGCATCGTGCGTGTCAACCGGACGGACCAGATCTCGGGCATGCCGCCCTGGCGGGGGAGTGCCACGGGCCTGCCGGTCGGGCCCGCCCTGCTGGAACATCTGCCGGGTGTGGAGGAGATGGTCCGCGTCGAGAGGTTCCAGGCGATGATTGATCGGGACGATGGTCAGCAGTTCGTTGAGAACGCCGTCCGCGTGGACCCCTCCTATCCCCGCCTGTTCGACCTGGATTTCCGCAGGGGCGACCCGACCCTGGCCCTGGCCCGGCCCGGCGACACGGTCATCACCGAAACGGCGGCCCGCAAATTCTTTGGCGAGGCCGACCCGATGGGCCGGACCCTGAAACTGAAGAGCGGCCGCATGCTGACAGTGACCGGGGTTATCGCCGATCCGCCACGGAATTCCAGCCTGCGTGCGACCGTACTGACCAACATTGCCACCAGCACCAGTGACCAGGGCGACAGGGATTACCGGGAGCGCCAGCAATCCTGGCATAACTCCTGGCTGACCACATATCTGCTGCTGTCACCCGGCATTGATCCGGCGGATATGGAGAAACGGATACAGGCGGCGCTGCCGTCCATCGTTCCCGACTATGTGGTGCCGGAAGAAGCCAAGGGTCGCTTCTCCTTCACTCTGAATCTTCAGCGCCTGACCGATATCCGCATGCACCCGATCGGGGGTGAGGCGGGGATGCCGGTTGCCATGGTGCAGGCACTGGCGCTGATCGGGACGCTGGTGCTGCTGATCGCGGGCATCAATTTCGTGAACCTGACCACGGCCCGCTCCGCCCTGCGCCTGCGGGAGATTGGTATCCGCAAGACCTTGGGCGCGGGGCGCTTCGCCCTGATCATGCAGTTCCTGACGGAATCCGTGCTGCTGGCGATGCTGGCCGGGCTGCTGGCCTTGCCCGCGATGGAACTGGTCCTGCCATTGCTGTCCAGACTGGACGTCGACGTGCCCGGCGACCCATTTGCCGATCCGGTGTTGTTGCTGGGACTGGCGCTGTTCCCGCCGCTCCTGGGCCTGGCCGCCGGACTTTATCCGGCCATCGTGCTGTCGCGGGTGGCACCGGCAATGGGGGCCCGTGGGCAGATGGCAGGCGGCGGGCGATTGCGCGCCGCCCTGGTCGTGCTGCAATTCTCCATCGCCGTCGCCCTGACCATCGGGGCCCTGGTCGTCTTTTTGCAGACAAGGCACGCCGCCACGCAGCAACTGGGATTCGACCGCGAGAATGTGCTGTTGATCCATGATGATCGGGAGGGCGCCGCCGCCCCTCTGGACCGGATGCGTGACGCGATGCTGCGCCTGCCGGGCGTGCGGTCGGCCGCATTGGCGGCCTGGGCCCCGGCCGACGGGTCGGTGGGGGTCAGCGAACTCCGCCTGCCGGGGCAGGGCACACCGACCCATCTGCGGGTGGAGCCGGTGGATTTCGGCTATCTGGAAACGCTGGGCGCCACCCTGCTGGCCGGTCGCCTGTTCGACCCCGCCCATTCCAATGATATCACGCGGTTGATGACGGATAGGGCCAACCGGCCGGCCGCCAATATCGTCATCACCCGCGCCATGCTGCCGAAGCTGGGGGTGCAGGACCCGGTGGCGGCGCTGGGTCTGCAAATCCGGGGAAGTGTCTCGAAAAATGGTGGGAGAGAAGAGGTGCTGACCATTGTCGGTGTGGTGGCGGATATCCGGTTTTCCACGGCCCATTTTGAACCGGACGCGGTGCTGTTCACCATCGACCAGAGCCAGCGGGGCGTCCTGATCGTGCGGCTGGCACCCGGCGACCAGAAGGCCATGCTGGCGATGATCGACCGGAAATGGGCGGAGATGGTGCCCGACAAGCCCATCCGCCGCAGCTTCCTGGACGAAAATATCGACCGGCTTTACGAGGTGGAGAAACGACAGGGCACGGTCATCGCCGTCTTCGCCGGGCTGGCGGGCGTCATCGCCTGTCTGGGCCTCTATGGTCTGGCGGCCTTCACGGCCGAGCGCCGCACGAAGGAGATCGGCATCCGCAAGGTGCTGGGGGCCAGTGTGGCCGATATCGCCCGCCTGCTGGTCTGGCAATTCTCCCGCCCTGTCCTGATCGCCAATCTGATCGCGTGTCCATTGACCTGGATCGCGCTCCATCACTGGCTCGAAGGGTTCGCCTTCCGCATCGCACTGAGCCCGCTGCTGTTCGCGGCGGTTGGGCTGGGGGCGCTGATGATCGCGTGGGTGACCGTGGCCGGTCATGCGGTGCGCGTGGCTGCGGAAAAGCCTGTCAATGCGTTGCGTTACGAATAATTCCGGGCGTCATAAACATGCAGCCCGTGGGAAGCGGAGGGGATCATGCTGTGGAACTGGCTGATGGTGGCACTGCGCAACTTGCTGCGCCACCGCCTCTATACGGGGATCAACATTGTGGGCCTGTCGGCCGGGCTGGCGGCGGCGCTGCTGATCCTGCTCTTCGTCCGCCACGAACTATCCTATGACCGGATGTTTAGCGGTGCGGACCAGGTATGGCGGATGGTGCGAACCGAATATCTGCCGGGGCGGGAACCCTCCCCGACCAGTGCTCAGTCCATGCCGTTGACCCCTGCCTTGAAACAGGCATTCTCCGAGGTGACAAGGGTCGTTCGTGTCGGCCGGTCGCGGGAAATCGTGCGTCGTGGGGATGAGAGCCTGTATCAGCTGTTCAACCCCGTCGATCCTGACTATCTGGCGATGTTCAACTGGCCTTTGCTGGCGGGTGACCCGGACACAGCCTTGACGCAACCCAACAGCACGGTCCTGACCCGCGCTGTGGCGAACAAGCTGTTCGGTGATGCAGATCCCATGGGACGAACCCTGCAACTGGAGTCCGGTCCCGTGCTGACGGTCACGGGCGTGATGGCTGATCCGCCTGCCAATGTGTCGGATCAGGTGGAAGCGCTGGTTTCCATCTCGACGCCGCTGCGGCTTCTGGAACGGAACCGGGAGAGCTGGAACAACCATTGGATCACGACCTATGTGCAGCTTCAGCCCGGCACCGATGTGGCCCGATTGCAGGCCGATCTGAAGGACTTCATTACCCGCACACGCCCGTCACAGAGTGACGGCACAGGCTATCGGGTCGAGCTGTCGCTTCAGCCGCTGTTGGAGGTGCACACCCATCCGCTGCGCGGCGAGCCCGGGATCAGTATCGCCGTCCTGTCGGGGCTGTCGGCACTTGCCGCACTGATCCTGGCCATCGCCGCCATCAATTTTGTCAATCTGGCGACGGCGCGCGCCACCATGCGGGCACGGGAAGTGGCCTTGCGCAAGACGCTCGGTGCCCGGCGATCGCTGATCATTGTCCAGTTCCTGGGTGAGTCGCTGATGCTGACGCTGCTGGCCGGTCTGATGGCCCTGGCTGTGGTGGAACTGGCATTGGCTCCGTTCCAGCAGGCGCTGGGCGTGAAGATCGATCCGGCCTTTTCAACCATGCCGCTGATGGCGGGCATGGTTTTGTCCATGTCCGTGGCGCTCGGTCTCCTGGGCGGGGTCTATCCGGCCGTGGTGTTGTCCGCGTTCCGGCCGGCAGAGGTTCTGCGCGCCAACAAATCTGCGGGTGTGGGTGGCGGCCGCCTGCGCACCGCCCTGGTGGTCGCACAGTTTGCCGTGGCGATCGGTCTATCGGTGGGAACCCTGGTCGTCTTGCAGCAGACCCGCTTCGCCAGCAGTCAGCAATTGGGCTTCGACAAGGAGAATGTCGTGCTGCTGCGCGGCGTTGGCAATCCGGCCGTTCTGCCCCAGCTGGAGACGATGAAGAACCGGTTGCGCGCAGATCCCGGCGTGGTGGCGGTCGCCGGTGCACCCTGGGCGCCATCAGACAATTCGGAACGCACCTCCACCTATGTGCGCACCGACGACGGACGGGGGGAACAGTTGACCATCCGTACGGATCCCGTCGATTACGGCTATTTCGAAGTGCTGGGAGCCCGCATGCTGGCGGGCCGTTCCTTCGACCGCGCCTATGGCACCGATGAAGCCAAGAATGTGCCGGAGGGCAGTGCGCCGGTGGAAGGCAGGACGGCCGCGGCGGTCATTTCGGAGACGGCGGTGCGGCAATTGGGCTGGAACACGCCGGATCAGGCGATTGGCAAGACCCTGCTTTATCCTGAGGATCAGGGCGACATCACGCTGCATGTGATCGGTGTGGTGGCCGACCTGCAATATAAGTCGGCCCGCAACAACACCGTGGCCAGCATCTATCAAGCGTCCCCGACGGAGGCGGATACGCTGATGGTCCGCATCCGGTCCGATGCCGGGCCCGCCGTCCTGAACCGCATCGACAGCCTGTGGCGGGAGATGGTGCCCACGGTGCCGGTGCGCCGCCAGTTCCTGGACGAACGGGTCGATGCGCTTTATGCCGATGATATCCGACAGGGCAAGCTGTTCGCCGCCTTCGCCGGTCTGGCTGTCATCATCGCCTGCCTTGGCCTGTTCGGCCTTGCCAGCTTCACAGCCGAGCGCCGTACCAAGGAAATCGGCATCCGCAAGGTGCTGGGTGCCAGTGCGCCGCAACTGGTCCGGCTGCTGGTCTGGCAATTCTCCCGTCCGGTCCTGATCGCGACCGTGATCGCTTGGCCCTTGTCCTGGTATTGGCTGTCGCGCTGGCTGGAAGGATTCGCCTACCGGATCGACCTTGACCCTCTGGTCTTCGTCGCCGTCGGGGCCGTTTCCCTGGTCATTGCCTGGGGTACGGTGGCCGGCCATGCGGCCCGTGTTGCCGCGGCCAAGCCGATCACGGCCTTGCGCTACGAGTGATGTAAACGGCCCGGGCGAGGTCGTCCGGGCCGTTTACATTGAAGAACGGATCGATACCCCCCGGTCCCGGGGGGAACCGTACCGGGGCCGCACCATGGCGGTCCGCATAAAGTCCAAGGCGGCGCAAATTCTCCCCGGTCAGGGCCTGGCGTAGGTCATCGCGCAGATCGACGGGCCAGAGTCCGATCGTGGGGTGTCGCCGCCATTTCCCCGTTTCGTCCATGCTGGCGGCGATGGCGACGCGGGTGCCCGCCGCCATCCGGCCCGCTGACAGGTGGGCGAACAGATCGGAAGGCAGGAAAGGGGTATCGCATGGGACGCACAGGATATCCGTGCGACCCGGTTCATTTGTCGCCGCCCAGTCCATCGCTGCCAGAATGCCGGCCAGCGGCCCCGGCCGGTCGGGCAGGTTGTCAGCAAGGATGATGGTGTCGGACAACCAGGGCTTTTCATCGAAGCGGCCAGGCGGTCCATTGGCGCTGACAACCACGCGGTCGGTACAGGCAGTCAATACGTCAAAGGCCCGCTGCATCAAGGGCCGGCCATCGATTTCCCGCAGGCCCTTGTCCCCGCCACCCAGACGGCTGGCCCAGCCGCCGGCCAGGATCAGACCGACGGGCCCTAGTCTCTTTTCAGCGTCGGCGTTCATTCTCAGGTTCCCGCTGCCCGGTAACAGTGAGAAACACCAATCGGTAACAAATCTGAGATGTATGGCAAATCCACTACCTCTAATTTAACGGAATGCATTCGAGCCCTGAATGCGATAGGGTCTTGTCGCCTTTTGGCGTAGCCCATTTGGAAAGCCCGTCAGCGTCCGCCGTCCATCCAGAGGGAACCTAACGATGCCCAATTCCATTGACCTGTTCAAACCCCTTGTCGCCGGTCAGACCCATGGCAGTCTGACCGTGGTCGGTACTGGAATTCGTTCTATTTCCCACTTCACGCAGGAGGCGATCGGGCACATCCGCGACGCCGACGCAGTGTTCTTCGGGGTTCCCGACGGTGTGACGGCCAGTTTCATCCGTGAATTGAATCCGAACGCATATAATCTTGCACTGCACTATGGCGAGGATAAGCGCCGTATGGTGACATACGTGCAGATGGCCGAGATCATCCTGCGCGCCGTGCGTGAAGGTAAGCGGGTCACGGCCGTTTTCTACGGTCACCCGGGCTTTTTCGTTTCGCCGGCCCGTCGTGCGCTGGCGATTGCCCGCAAGGAAGGCCACCGCACGCAGATGCTGCCGGGGATATCCTCGACCGATTATCTGTTCGCGGACCTGCGCATCGACCCGTCATTCAATGGCTGCCAGATCCTGGACGCCACCGATATGCTGCTGCGCAACCGGCCGGTCGTGACTTCCAGCCATGTGGTGGTGTTGCAGGTCGGTTCGGTCGGTGACCGGTTCTATTCGGTCAAGGGCTTCAAGAACAATAAGCGCGCCATCCTGTTTGAACGCCTGATCGAACTCTATGGCGAGGACCACCCGTCCTACCATTATGTCGGTGCCACCTTCCCGGGTCTGGACAGCCAGATCATCCGGCGTCCGCTGAAGGCGTACCGCAACCCGGCTGTACGCGCATCCGTGCATCCGGCCTGCACCTTGTATCTGCCGCCCAAGGATATGCTGCCGCTTGATCAGGATATGGCGGAAAAGATGGGTATGTCGCCGGCGGGCGGCATGGCCAGCAATCCCGGCGATGTCCGTCCTGCCGCCTCTCCCACCGGATACGGCCCGTTTGAGATTGATGCCATTGCCCGTCTGGAGCGGGAGCCGTTGGGTGGCTATGAACGCCGGACCTCCAAGATCCTGTACCGCATGATGACGCAAATGGCGTCCAATCCGGATGCAGAGGACGCCTATCGTCGTGACCCGGCCACGTATGTCAGCCTTTATGCCGGTCTGACCGACAAGGAGAAGGCGGCGCTGACCGGCCGCACGGCGGCCCCCCTGCATGCGGTTGCCCTGCAGATCGTTCGTCAGGCGGATCAGGTTCAGGCCGTCCCCCTGTCCAGCGTGCCGGTTCGCGCCGATGCGGCAGAACAGAATGATGCAGCGGAACAGAACGACGCCGCAGAGCAGAACGAGCCGTCGGAGCAGAACGACGTTGCGGAGATGAACGAGCCGTCGGAGCAG
>NZ_JBMDKJ010000029.1:0-79733 GCF_057809655.1 Niveispirillum sp. FG148 | reverse complement strand
GGGCGGACATGGATGCGGCGGAGGCACTCTACAAACGCGCCATCGACGCAGACCCCAAACGCGCAAGCATCCTCGGCAACTATGCCCTCTTCATGCAGAACGTCCGGGAGGACATGGACGCGGCGGAGGCCCTCTACAAACGCGCCATTGGCGCAGACCCAAAGCACGCAAGCAACCTCGGCAACTATGCCGGCTTCCTGTTGTCCCTGAACCGCGCCGATGAGGGACGCCGGACTTGGGACCAGGCGATGGCGCATGTCGACGGTCAGCCTCCCGACCTCCATCTCGAACTCTGGTTCTACGCCTACGCCCATTTCCCCGACCGGCGGGAAGAAGCGGCGACAGAGATTGAGCGGCGGTTGGCGGCGGGGGATCGGTCGCCGGGCTGGGACCTGTCCGCCAATGTCCGCGCCGCCCTGCCCTCGCATCCGGAGCCCGATCGGCTGATCCGCTTTGCCGAGGCGATTTCGGGGCTGGCTTATCGCGGATAGGTGTTTTTCTGATCGACGGGCCGTAGAGCACAGACGGTACTGACCGACACACCATTGTCGGTCCCTTCCTGTTGCTTTTGTTTCTGTTGTTCCAACTCTGTGCGTGATTTATGTGAGGGGCGCAGGTAAGCTATGCACCCATGGTGTATTCCTTGGCCTGCCTGCGGCGTCCCTTTCTCTCTCTCTGCCTGACCTTGGCCTGCCTGGCTGGGGCCGATATCGCTTGCGCCCGTGATTTGACGCCGGAGGAAAAAGCACGACCGATCGTCATCGCCTCCGACCCCTGGTGCCCCTATGCCTGCGATCCGGAGGCCGATGGCCGTGAAGGCTATATGGTCGACATGATCCGGGAGATATTCGAAGGTGCCGGGCTGAAGGTGGAGTATCGGGTCGTCAATTTCGCCATGATGAAGCGCATGGCCCGCGACGGCAGCGCCACGGCCCTGCCCGGCGCCGCCACCACCATGGATGGGGCCATCCGCCTGCCCGAACTGGCGCAGGGCAATTCCGCCAATGCCGTGGCCTTGAACCGGACGCTCGCCTTCAAGTTCCGCAAGCCGCAGGATTTCGAGCCGTTCCGCCTGGGCGTGATCAAGGATTACGATTATGGCGGCGTGTTGCAGGAGTATGTTGACCAGAACAGCCGCAATCCGGATCGTATCCTGGTGCTGAGCGGGTTCGGCTATTCGCATCTGGTGCAGGGGTTGCGCATGTTGAGCGCCGGACGCATGGACATGCTGCTGGACGACCACAACGTCCTGCGCTGGCAGATAAGGCGCATGGGGCTGGAACAGCATGTGACGACGCAGGGCCTGGGCGATGATGCCGACCTGTTCGTCGGCTTTTCGGAGAATGACCCCCGCACGCCCGTCCTGACCCAGATGATGGCCGACGGCACCCGCCGCCTGCGTGCCAGCGGCCGGCTGGCCGCCATCATGCGCAATTACGGGCTGGAAGAACTGGCCATGACGCTGAACAATTGATGCCAAGGGCCCATCGCGTCGGCTAGGCTGCACGCCTGACAAATGGCGGCGACGGGCGTCCTATGAAATCCGGCAATTCGATCCTTTCCTCCTACGGCACCACGGTTTTCGAGGTGATGTCGCGGCTGGCCGACCAGCACAAGGCGGTCAATCTGGGCCAGGGCTTCCCGGACGGGAACGGTCCCGCCGACGTGGTGGACGCCGCCGCCGATTATCTGATCCAGGGCTGGAACCAATATCCGCCCATGCCGGGGCTGCCGGCCCTGCGCCAGGCGCTGGCGGCGCATAACCGGCGCTTCTATGGGCTGGAGGTGGATTGGGCCACGGAAACGCTGGTCACCAGCGGCGCGACGGAGGCGCTGGCCGCCTGCCTGTTCGGCCTGCTGGAACCCGGCGACGAGGTGGTGCTGTTCCAGCCGCTCTATGACAGCTATGTCCCCATCATCCGCCGCGCCGGGGCCATCCCCCGCTTTGTCAGCCTGAAGGCACCCGACTGGTCCTTTACGGCCGCCGACCTGGACGCCGTGTTCACCGACAAGACCAAGCTGGTCCTGATCAACAATCCGCAGAACCCGGCCGGCAAAGTCTGGGGCCGGGCGGAGCTGGAATTGCTGGCGTCCCGCATCATCGCCCATGACGCGCTGGCCCTGTGCGACGAGGTTTATGAACATCTGGTGTTTGACGGGCGCCGGCATATCCCACTGATGACCCTGCCCGGCATGCGTGACCGCACCTTGCGCATCGGGTCAGCGGGCAAGACCTTCTCCCTGACCGGGTGGAAGGTCGGCTATGTCACGGCATCCGCCGCGTTGCTGGGCCCCGTCATCAAGGCGCACCAGTTCTTGACCTTCACCACGCCGCCCAACCTGCAGCATGCCGTGGCCCTGGGCCTGTCGAAGGAGGATGACTATTTCACGGGGCTGGCCGCCGATATGCAGGCGCGGCGCGATCGGCTGTCGGCCGGGCTGGCGGCGGCGGGGCTGGTGGTGCTGCCCTGTGCCGGCACCTATTTCCTGACCGTCGATCTGTCGGCCAGCGGGATCACGGAACCGGACGTGGATTTCTGCCGCCGCCTGACCGAACAGGTGGGTGTGGCCGCCATCCCGATCAGCGCCTTTTTCGAACAGGACGCCCCCACCCACCTCGCCCGCTTCTGCTTCTGCAAGCGGGACGAGGTGCTGGACGAGGCGGTGCGCCGGCTGGCGGCCGGGGGGGGCTAGCCCCCCCTCACTTCGGCGCGATTTCCAGATATTGCGACAGGTTGAAATCCAGCGGGTTGGGCACAAAGCCCTTCACGCGCGGATCGACCAGCCGGCGGCGGGTATTATGGTGCAGGGGGATGATGACATTGGCAGCCAGTGCCAGGCTTTCCGCCTGCTTCAGCTTCTCCACACGCTGGGCCGGGTCCAGCAGGACATTGGCATCATCCAGCAGCCCGTCAAAGGCCGGATCCTTGTAGCCGGACAGGTTCTGCTGTTCCACATCGCTGCGGAACAGTTGCAGGAAGGAATTGGCGTCGGGGTAATCACCGATCCAGGCATAATACATGATGTCCGGATAGGATTTCTGATTGCCGATATTGGCGACAACGCGGAATTCCTGATTGTTCAACCGTGTCTTCACGCCCAGCTTCTGCCGCCACATGGCGGCCACGGCAACCACGACCTTGCGGGCATTGTCGTTGGTGTAATGCAGCACCTCGATCTCGGGCAGTTCCTTGGCCCCCGGGCCATAGCCGGCTTCGGCGAACAGCTTCTTCGCCATCTCGTCCCGCTGCGCCTGGGTCCAGCCGGCCCAGTCCGGGCGCGGCGGTTCATAGCCGCCGACATTGCCGGGCGGGGTGAAGGTATAGGCCGGCTTCTCACCCCCGCCCACCACCTTCTCGGCCAGCGCCTCCCGGTCGATGGCCATGACCAGGGCGGCGCGCAGCTTGGCATTGGACTTCCACGGCTCATTCTTCAGGTTGAAGGCCATGTAGTAGGTGGAATAGGTCTGCCCGGCCGTGAAGGCCTGGGGCAGGTTCTCCTTGGCAAAGCTGATCTGGGTGTTGGGCAGCGTGTCGGTGACCAGCAGTTCGCCGGCCCGGAAGCGCTTGAATTCCGTATCCTGGCTTTCGGTCATGTAGGAGATGACGGTGTCAATCTTCACCGACGCCGCGTCATGATAGAACGGGTTCTTCACCGCCTTCACATGCGATTGCGGCAGATATTCCACCAGCTTGTAGGCGCCGTTGGAGACAAGGTTGCCGGGGCTGGTGAAATTCTCCCCGAACTTTTCGACATTCGCCTTGTTCACGGGCGCCATGGCCACATGCTGAAGCGAGGCCAGGAAATAGCCTGTGGGCTTTTCCAAGGTCACTTTCAGGGTGCGGGCATCCACGGCCACCACCCCCAGCGTGTCCAGCGGGGCCTTGCCCGCCGTCACCGCCTGGCCATTGACCAGCGGCCAGATGAAATAGGCATAGGGGGAGGCATGCCTGGGATCGGCCAGCCGGCGCCAGGAGAAGACGAAATCCGCCGCCGTCACCGCCGTGCCGTCCGACCATTTGGCGTCGGCGCGCAGGGTGAAGGTATAGACCTTGCCATCGGGGCTGACACTATAGGCCTCGGCCACGCCCTTACGCCCCTGCCCCTTAGCGTCCAGCGTGAACAGCCCTTCGAACAGGTCATAGATGATGCGGGCGGCCGGCTGCAATTCCGACTTGGTCGGGTCCAGCGTATCGGGCGTGGCGCCCGTGCCGCGGGTATAGACCATCTCTGCCTGGGCCGGGGCGGCAACCGACAGGGGCGCCAGGGCCAGAGCGGCCAGCAGCGGGATCAGGCGGGTCTTTTTCATTCTGGGTCCGGGGATTGCTGGCAGGGGCATTGGCAAGGAAGACGGCGGGGCGGCCGGAAACCTCATTCCTTTATAGCCAGGAACCGCGAGGGGTTCTGGTCCAATGGCGTCTTCTGCCAGCCGACCACCCGGGTGCTGACCAGCCGGCGGCGGGTATTGTGGAAGATGGGGATCAGCGGGAAATCAGCCTGATACAGCGCCTCCGCCTTGGCTAGCAGCGCCATGCGCTGGCCTGCGTCCAGGCTGGCATTACCCTGATCCAGCAGGGCGTCGTATTCCTTGTTCACATAGGCCGGGTAATTCTGCTGGGCCACGTCGCTGCGCAGCAGTTTCAGGAAATTGATCGGGTCGGCGAAGTCGCCGATCCAGCCGTAGTAAAGCGCGTCCTTATAGGCCTTCTGATTGCCCGTGGACGACACGACCCGGAATTCCTGATTGTTCATCACCGTTTCGACGCCCAGCTTCTGTTTCCACATGGCGGCGACGGCGACCAGGGTGCGCTTGTTGTTCTCATTCCCGGTCAGCAGCACCTCCACCGGCGGCAACGGCTTGCCGCCGAGGCCATAGCCGGCTTCGGCCAGCAGCTTCCTGGCCAGGGCGTCGCGCTCGGCCGGGGCCAGATCGGCCCAGGCGGGACGGGGCGGTTCATACCCCGCCACTTTGCCGGACGGGGTGAAGCTGTAGGCGGGGCGCAGATCGCCCTGCAGAACCTTGGTGACGATGATTTCCCGGTCGATGGCGATCGACAGGGCGGCGCGCAGCTTCGGGTTCGACTTCCACGGCTCATGCGTCAGGTTCAGGGCCATGAAGAAGGTGGAATATGTGGGCGTCGGCATATATTCCGCCCCCGCCTCCTTGCGCGCCCATTCCACCGCCGTCACGGGCAGCGTATAGGTGACGTCCAGCTCGCCGGCGCGGTACCGCTTCAGCTCCGTATCAACATTCTCCGTCACATAATGGAAGACCGTGTCGATCTTCACATTGGCGGCGTCGCGGTAGAACGGGTTCTTGACCAGCTTGTAATGGGTCTGCGGGATCGATTCGACCAGCTTATAGGCGCCATTGCCCACCACCTGGCCGGCCGGAACCCCTTCCTTGATGGGCGACATGGACTGGTGCGAGATCTGACCCAGGAAATAGGCGGCGGGTTCGACCAGCGTCACCTTCAAGGTCAGATCATCCACGGCCTGCACGCCCAGCGCGTCCAGCGGCTTGGTCCCGGCCGTCACTTCCCGCCCATTGACGATGGGCCAGACATAATAGGCATAGGGGCTGGCCTGGGCCGGGCTGCCCAGACGGCGCCAGGCATAGACAAAATCCCTGGCCGTCACCTTCGACCCGTCCGACCATTTGCCATTGGGCCGCAGATGGAAGGTATAGGTCTTGCCATCAGCGCTGATCTCCCACTTCTCCGCGGCACCGGCCACGGGCTCCCCGTCGGGACCGGGCGTCAGCAGCCCTTCATACAGGTCATAGATGACGATGGATTCGGGCTGAAGATCGGCCTTGCCGGGGTCAATGGTGCCCGGCGCCGACCCGATGCCGCGCCTGAACACCGTTTCCGCCATCGCCGCCTGCGACAACAGGATGGGCGCCAGGGCCAGGGTGGACATAAGCAGCGTGCGGGCAAGACGGCGCATGGGCGTGATTTCCCGGATGTGAAAGGACGGGCCACGCTATGCCCGATCCGTGCCCTTCGCAAGCCTGACGCGGGGCTGCCTTGCGCTTGGACCACAGCTGCCAATATGCTGCTGACCAAATCAACAACCCCAACACCGGCAGGTGGTAATCTCATGTTCGAATGGCTGTCCGACCCGCACGCCTGGGCCAGTCTGGCGACGCTGACGGCACTGGAGATCGTGCTTGGCATCGACAACATCATTTTCATCTCGATCATGGCCAACCGACTGCCCGAAGCGCAGCGCGCCAAGGCCCGGCAGATGGGTCTGGCGCTGGCGCTGATCACACGCCTGGGCCTGCTGGCCTCCATCGCCTGGATCGTGTCGCTGACCCAGCCGCTGTTCAGCGCCTTCGGCCTGGATTTTTCGGCGCGCGACCTGATCCTGCTGGGTGGTGGCATCTTCCTGCTCTACAAGGGCACGCAGGAAATCCATCACACGATGGAAGGCGCACATGAGGAGGAAGGGACCAGCCGCAAGGCCGTCACCTTCGCCGGCGTCATCGTGCAGATCATGGTGCTGGACATCGTCTTCTCGCTGGACAGCGTCATCACCGCCGTCGGTATGGCCGACCACCTGCCCGTCATGGTCACCGCCGTGATCATCGCCGTCGGCGTCATGCTGTTCGCGGCCGGCCCGACGTCGAAATTCGTGCAGGATCATCCGACCGTTAAGATGCTGGCGCTGGCCTTCCTGATCCTGGTCGGCGTGGCGCTGATCGCCGATGGGCTGCAATTCCACATCCCCAAGGCCTATCTCTACTTCGCCATCGCCTTCTCGGTGGGGGTGGAGATGCTGAACCTGGCGGCGTCCAAGCGGCGCCGGGCCAAAGCGGGACTTCCCCCCAGCCATTGACGCAGGCCAGTGAATTCACCCATGTGATGGGGCGGCCACGGGATCCGTGGCCGCCCCTTTTCATGTCGTGCCGATGGAATGTGCCATGACCCGCCTGACCCTGCGCCTGGATTTCGCCAATGGCACCAAGCTGGGCCCCGGCAAGGTAAGGCTGCTGGAAGCCATTGCCGAAACGGGTTCCATCGCCGCGGCCGGCCGGTCCATGGGCATGTCCTACCGCCGGGCCTGGCTGCTGGTGGACGAGGTGAACCGCAGCTTTACCCAGCCCGCCGTCACCGGCCAGACCGGCGGCAGCGGCGGCGGCGGTACCGCCCTGACCGACTGGGGCCGCGAACTGGTCAGCCTCTACCGCCAGATGGAAGCCGAAAGCCGTAGCACCAACGGGGATGTGCTGGCCCGGCTGGAAGGCATGCTGGCGGCGGCTTGCCCGGAATAGCACCTGGTGCTACCTTTTATCCATGACAGGGACTTTGCCGCGATTGCGCACGTTCAAGACCGCTTGGTTCAATCGCGCGGCCCGCAAGGCCCGGATTGGTGACGCAGACCTGTGTGAGGCGATCCGCGCGGTGATGCGAGGTCAGGGGGATGACCTGGGGGGCGGCGTCTTCAAGAAGCGGCTGAACGAGAACCGGCACCGCAGCATCATCGTCGCAAAAGGCGGGCGCTATTGGGTCTATGCCTATCTGTTCGCCAAGCAGGATCAGGCCAATATTGACGAGGCGGAACTGGCGGCTTTCCGGGCACTGGCCGACCTTTACGCCCGTAATGCCAAAGGGCATGGTCAATGACCTTTGGTATCCGCGCCGACCGGCGCGGCGGCGGCCCATGCCGCCGAAGCCCTTGATCTTGATGAATCAAGATCAAGGGCCGCTGGCATAAGACGGCGGCGGAGATCGACCGCGAGATTGCAATCCGTGAACTGGTGGAGATTTGTCATGGCGACGAAGCCTGAATTCAAAAGCGAGGCGATGGCGGCGATCCACAGCGCGGTCGCCGGCATGCATCGTGCGGGGACCATCGACAAGGCAACGATGCGCCGTTTCGATGCGACCTGCCTTATCGCCCCCGAACACATCGACCCATCCGAAATCAAGCGTATCCGTCAGTCCAACAATGTCAGCCAGCCGGTCTTTGCCCGATACCTGAACACCAGCGAAAGCACGGTTGAAAAGTGGGAGAGCGGTGCCAAGAGGCCAAGCGGCATGGCGTTGAAACTCCTGTCGCTGGTCCGCAAGCATGGGTTGGAAATTCTGGCCTGAGTGGAAACCGCTTAAATCGCGCGGACGGGCCCGCGTGAGCGCCTTGCCGCCGCCATCATCGTCCCCCTATAGTCGCCGTCAATCATCTCTTCCTTCGTGGAGTGCATCCGTGAGCGGTTCTGCCTTTTCCCGCCGTCATCTCCTGGCCGCCGGCGCTGTCCTGTCGCTGACCCCTGCCCTGCCCGCCCTGGCGCAGGATGTGCCCGCCATCGACCTGAAGGCGGCGACGGCCGACATTGTCTATGGTGACCCCAAGGCCAAGGTGACGGTGGTGGAATATGCCTCGCTGGCCTGTTCGCACTGCGCGCATTTCGAGAAGGAAATGTTCCCGACCTTCAAGAAGGAGTTCATCGACACCGGCGAGGTGAAGCTGATCTTCCGCGATTATCCGCTGAACGGGCCGGGCCTGCGCGCGCATATGCTGATGCGCTGCGCCGGTGGAGCCAAGAGCCAGGCGTTGAAATCGGCCATCTTCGGCAGCCAGGCCACCTGGCTGAACCAGAATTTCCTGGTCAACCTGGCCAATATCGGCAAGCTGGCCGGCGTGTCGCAGGCGCAGTTCGATGCCTGCATGGCCAACAAGCAGCTGGAAGATTTCCTGGTGAAGGGCCAGTACGTGGCCAGCCAGGAGAAGCAGATCAATTCCACCCCCACTTTCATCGTCAATGATGAATATGTCATCGCCGGCGCCTATCTGGACCAGCTGACCGACGCCGTGGTCAAGGCCGGCGCCAAGCGCAAGGCATCCTGATCCCATGGCGGGGCGGCGTCTGATCCTGGCGGCCTTGCTGTCCGCGCTGGCTTTGCCGGCCGCGGCACAGACGGCCGCCGCCCCGGTGGCGACGGCGACCTTCGCCGATGTGACCTATGGAAGGGCGGACGCGCCCATCACCATCCTGGAATATGCCTCGCTGTCCTGTTCGCACTGCGCGCATTTCCATCAGGATATCCTGCCCAGGCTGAAGTCCCGGTACATCGACAATGGTCAGGTCCGGCTGGTGGTGAAGGACATCCCCAATAACGGTCCCGGCCTGCGCGCCGCCCAGATTGCCCGCTGCACCGGGGATGAGAAGCATGAGAAGCTGGCCGACATCCTGTTCAAGACGCAGGCGCAGTGGCTGAACGCCGATTTCGTCAATGGTCTGACCCGCATCGCCGCCATGGCCGGTATTTCCCCCAGCCAGGTGCAGGCCTGCATGGCCGACAAAAGGCTGGAGGATTTCATGGTCAGCCGCCAGCAGGAGGCGGCGCAGGTCTGGCAGGTGCAGGGCACACCGACCTTCATTATCAATAATGGCGCCGCCCGCGTAGAGGAAGCCAGCGAGACCAAGCTGTTCGCAGCCCTGGACAAGCTGGGCGCCAAGCCGGCCCAGCCGTAAGCGGCGCCTGCTCCCGCCCGCCGGTGATACGGGACTTGACCGGGTGCCGGGTTTATGGTGCCTGCGCGCCTCGTCATCCCCTTCACTGAAACGACACGTCCTTGCAGTTCACCAAGCTTCGTCTTTCCGGCTTCAAGTCCTTCGTCGATCAGACAGAGCTGCTGATCGAGCCGGGGATGACGGGTGTTGTCGGCCCCAATGGCTGCGGCAAGTCCAACCTGCTGGAAGCGCTGCGCTGGGCCATGGGCGAAACCTCGGCCAAGCGCATGCGCGGCGAGGATATGGACGATGTCATCTTCGGCGGCACGGCCACGCGGCCGGCGCGCAATATCTGTGAAGTGACCATGGTGCTGGGCAACAATGCCCGCACCGCCCCCCCACCCTTCACCGAAGCCGAAGAGTTGGAGATCACGCGCCGGCTGGAACGCGGATCGGGGTCGGATTACCGCATCAATGGCAAGCTGGTCCGCGCCCGCGACGTTCAGATCCTGTTCGCCGATCATTCATCGGGCGCCAACAGCCCGTCCATGGTCAGCCAGGGCCGCGTCGGCGCCCTGATCAATGCCAAGCCCGGCGACCGGCGGCAATTGCTGGAGGAAGCAGCCGGCATCAGCGGCCTGCATGCCCGCCGGCACGAGGCGGAATTGCGCCTGCGCGCAGCCGAAACCAACCTGACGCGGCTGGAAGATGTGCTGGCCGCCATGGACGGGCAGTTGCAGGGCCTGCGCAAACAGGCCCGTCAGGCCCAGCGTTACCGTCAGGTGCAGGACCATATCCGCCGGGCCGAAGCACAGTTGCTGCATCAGCGCTGGCAGGAGGCGAACCGCCTGCTGGACCGCGCCCGCGACGGGCACGCGGCGGCCGATCATGCCGTGCAGGAGCAGATGCTGGCCGTCACCGCCGCCGTCACGGCGCGCGATCAGGCGGCGGGCGCCCTGCCCCCCCTGCGGCAGGAGGATGCGACGGCCGCCGCCGCCTTGCAGCGCCTGATCGTGGCGCGGGAGCAGTTGGACGCGGAGGAGGCGCGGGTCAAGGAAGCCCATGGCGCCATGCAGCGCCGGCTGGCGCAACTGGCGACCGATCTGGCGCGTGAACGGGCGCTTGCCGCCGATGCCGACAGCGCCGCCGCCCGCCTGGCCGAGGAACGCGCCCAATTGCTGGACGCCCAGGGCGAGGAGGCGATGGAGCTGGAAGCAGCCGAAGAAGCCCTGCTGACGGCCCGCGACGGGGTGGAGGCGGCCGAACGCGACCTGTCCCGCGCCCTGGAGGCTTCCGCGGCCGAAGAAGCGGCGCGCAGCACGGCCCAGGGTCGGCTGCGCGATTGCCAGGGCCGCCTGACCACGCTGGAACGAAGGCTGGCCGAACAGGCCGCACTACTGGCGGCCCTGGACGCGAAGATCGGCGACGATGCCGCCCTGGAAGCCGCCGCCGAAGCAACGTCCCAGGCCGAAGGCCGGCTGGAACTGGCGCGGGAGACGGCAGAGACGGCGGAGGAAGCCAAGCACGCGGCCGACACCGCCCTGGAACAGGCCCGCAGCGATGGGCAGGCGGCGCTTTCCGACAGCCGCGCCGCCCTGTCCCGGGCCGAGGCGCGCGACACGCAATTGCGGGCCGAACGCGACGGGCTGCGCGCCCTGCTGAACCTGGAGGAAGAGGACCTCTTCCCGCCCCTGATCGATGCGGTGACGGTCGCCGCGGGGTATGAACAGGCGCTGGCCGCCGCCCTGGGCGATGATCTGACGGCGCCGCTGGACGAGGCGGCGGCCCGCCATTGGCGTACCCTGCCGCCGTTGCCGGCCCGCCCCCTGCCGGCGGGGGCGGAGCCCTTGTCGGCCCAGGTAAAGGCGCCGGCCGAACTGGCGCGCAGCCTGTCCCATATCGGGCTGGTGGCGGATGCGGCCATGGCCCGGCGCCTGTCGCCCGATCTGTCGCCGGGGCAGGTGCTGGTCAGCCGCGATGGCGGGGCCTGGCGCTGGGACGGGCTGACCGTCACGCCGGGCGCGCCCACGGCCGCCGCCATCCGCCTGACCCAGCGCAACCGGCTGGCGGAGATTGAGGCCGATCTGGAACAGGCCGACGCCGCCCTGTCCGCCGCCCGCAGCGCCCATGCGGCCGTGGCGGCACAGGGCGAGGCCGCCATCCAGGCCGCCCGCCGCGCGCAGGAGGAGGCGTCGGCCCGCGACCGCAGCGCGCGGGAGGAGGTGCGCCGCACCTTCGCCGGCCTGGAACAGGCCCGCAGCGCCCAGGCCCGCCTGACCAGCGAGGCGGCGGCCGCCCGCTCCCGCCGCGATGCCCTGGCCCAGGCGCTGGACGCGCTGCGCCAGGATCAGGCCGACGCCGCCCAGGCCGTGACCGACGCCCAGGCGGCATTGGACGCTCTGCCCGACCCGACGCTGGCCCGCATGGCGGTGGCCGATGCGCGCGGCCTGCTGGCCGAACAGCGCGGGCACCTGTCAACGGCGCAAGGCGCCGTGGACCGGGTGAAGCGCGACGCCGAACAGCGCCGCCGCCGCCTGTCCACCCTGATCGCCGAGGAAGCCTCCTGGAAGGCGCGGGTGGAAGGGGCGGCCAGCCGCCTGTCGGAACTGACCGAGCGGGCCGAGGAAGGCCGCGCCGAACTGGAAGCCCTGGCCGAACGCCCCATCGAGATCGAGGCGGAGCGCGAGGCCCTGCGCGGCCAGATCACCACGGCCGAGCGCCGCCGCCGGCAGACGGGCGACGCCCTGGCCGCCGCCGAAACCGCCCTGTCCCAGACCGACCAGATGGTGCGCCGGACAGAGGCAGCATTGGCCGACGCGCGCGAAGCCCGCGCCCATGCCGAGGCCGCCGTGGCCCAATCCCTGTCGGCGCTGGCCGGGCTGGTGGAACGGGTGCGGGAAAAGCTGGATTGCGAACCAGGGGAGGTGCTGGCCACGGCCGGCGTCGACCCGGAGGAGGAGATGCCCCCGCCGTCGCAGTTGGAACAACGCCTTTCCCGCCTGATGGAGGACCGGGAGCGCATCGGCCCCGTCAATCTGCGGGCAGAGGTTGAACTGGCGGAGATGGAGGCGGAGACGGCCAAGCTGACGGCCGAGCGTGACGACCTGACCGCCGCCATCGCCCGCCTGCGCCAGGGCATCGGCGCCATCAACCGGGAGGCGCGGGAAAAGCTGCTGGCCAGCTTCGATCTGGTCGACGGGCATTTCCAGCGCCTGTTCACCAAGCTGTTCGGCGGCGGGGCGGCGCATCTGAAACTGACGGAAAGCGACGATCCGCTGGAAGCGGGGCTGGAGATCTATGCCAGCCCGCCCGGCAAGAAATTGCAGGTCCTGTCGCTGCTGTCGGGCGGGGAACAGGCGCTGACGGCCCTGTCGCTGCTGTTCGCCGTTTTCCTGTGCAACCCCGCCCCCATCTGCGTGCTGGACGAGGTGGACGCCCCCCTGGACGAGGCCAATGTGGGGCGTTTCTGCGACATGGTGGAGGAGATGGCCGCCAGCGGCGCCACCCGCTTCCTGATCGTCACCCACCACCGCCTGACCATGGCCCGCATGCACCGCCTGTTCGGCGTGACCATGATGGAACGCGGCGTCAGCCAACTCGTCTCCGTCGATCTGGCGCGGGCAGCGGAGATGGTGGAGGCGTAAGACCTGCCCCACCACCCCCATCCCCGCGGCGACAGGCCGGCCGCGACCGCCTGTTACTCCACGCGGCAATTCTGCTGGGTATAGCCGAACCCCTGATTATCCAGGGCGAGGGTCAGCTTGCAGGGATTGGTGGAGGACGCACGGATCGGGCCCAGGCAAACTGCGCCCTCGGGCGTGAATCCTTCCAGGAACCAGATATGCCCGACATAGGTGGTGTAGCTCGCAGTCTGCTTGGGCTGCAGCGTCGTGTAATGCGTCAGGACGCCGTCATAATCGGCCCACAGAACATTGATCTGGCTGCTGGTCGTGTTCTGCAGGGTCAATCCGGTCTTGGCACCGTTGGAGGGAGACGGCGCCTGCTGATTGTCGCATTGCTGCGCAACGGCCTGGGAAGCCGCAAACATGGAGAGGACAGCAGCGCAGGCCATGGCAAACTTACGCATGTGAAACTCCTCGGTGTTTGTTTGGTTGTTGATTTAAATGGAAGAACCCATCCCCGTCGACAGACATCCGGCTTGCCTATTCAACGGGTGGGACAGAAGCCGGGGGATGCCGAACGGCGTTATTGACCCACCTTCGTCACCCGGCCGCTGAAGCTCTGCCCCGTGTTGGGGTCCTGGCAGGCGCAGCCGCTCCCTTCGCCGGCATTGGCCGGGCAAATGAGGGTATAGGGGCCAGCCCCAGATTTGGCGGCACACATCGGCCCGACCTGCATTCCGTCGGCGTCGACCCCCTCCGCCGGACCGATATCAGCCGCGGCGCCGTCATCGGGCTTACAGGCCAGGAAATTGATACCGGCGCTGTTTGTCACCGACGTGCATTGCGAGGCCACCGAGCCATCCTGGGCAGCCGCGGGCATTGCAAGAAAAGCCAGAACCAGGAAGGATGAAATCGACACCTTCGACATCACGGCTGCTTCCCCGCATATTGGTAAATATTTGGTTTAATTAACATGCGTTTGTTGGAAAATCAATCGCCAGCCGATCCTATGGTTGTGACAAGTATTAGCCCGGAAGAGTAAGCGCCGGCACAAAGCGCATTCGGATTAAGCCGTCATGGCTCCACGCCAGGAGAGATGATGGAGGGCGGCTGCAGTCGCCGCAGTACCACGGTCAGGAATTTTGACCAGTGATATAAACGGGCCTGCCAGCCCCCCCGGATGCCGGTGGAATAGCAGCCCTACCCTTACGCCGCCACGCTCTCCCCCTTGGCCCCACCCGCGCGCAACTCATCAAGGCATTCATTGCGGCAGATGCGATAGGCGCCGGGCGTCATGCCCACGGCGCGGCCGAAAATGCCGGTCAGGTGGGCCTGGGAGGAAAAACCGGTTTCGGCCGCCACCTCGGCCAGCGGCAGGTCGGTTTCCAGCAGCAGGCGCTTGGCCCCGTTGACACGGCGGGCCAGGACATAGCGGTGGGGCGCCTGGCCCGTCGCCGCCTTGAAACGGCGGGCGAAATGGCTGGGCGACAGGTCGGCGACGGCGGCCAGCACCGTCAAAGGCAGGTCTTCGTCAAGGTGCTGCTCGATGTACAGCACGACGCGGCGCAACTGTACCGGGGACAAAGCCGGTACCGGCAGCGCATCCGTGCCCGCTTCCTGCCGACGGGACAATATGGATTCCACCGGCTCTGTTTCGGCCGCGATGCAGGCGGTGAACTGCGGCAGCAGGAAATCGGACGGCACGACGGGCATGGCGCTTCCCCTGTCGGAACGGCCCCCACCGGGCACCGTGATCCAGCAAGATGGTTCACCGCACAGCGACGCCAAGCCATCCGTGCCCAGGTTCACGACCATACGGGGACGAGGTGGCGTAGCGGCAAGGCGCGGCGGATGGACATGGAATGGCCGGCGGAACCGGGGCGAAAGCCCCGACCGGCACGATCATTATCCTGCACCAGCCCGGAACTCCGCGCTGTGCGCCCCGTCACTCGCCCGCAAAAAAGGGCGGGAACCCGCCGCTGTTACCGATAGCAGCCGGTACCCGCCCCCGTGGCCTGTCACAGCCGCTCAGGCCTTCATGCTGCCCGTCTTTTCCCGGCGGATATGCCAGGCAAAGGCTTCCTCCAGCACATGCGGGGTGTGGCCGCCACGCGCCTTGGCCCGGGCGTAATAATCGGCCAGTTGGTCGCGATAGGCGGGGTGGACGCAATTGGCGATGACCAGTTCCGCCCGCTCCCGCGGGGCCAGACCACGCAGATCGGCCAGCCCCTGTTCGGTGACCAGGATATCCACATCATGCTCGTTATGGTCGACATGGCTGACCATGGGCACGACCGATGAAATGGCCCCGCCCTTGGCGATGGACTTGGTCACGAACACCGACAGATAGGCATTGCGGGCGAAATCGCCCGACCCGCCAATGCCGTTCATCATATGGGTGCCGTTCACATGGGTGGAATTGACATTGCCATAGATGTCGAATTCCAGGGCCGTGTTGATGCCGATGACACCCAGGCGGCGGATGACTTCGGGATGGTTGCTGATCTCCTGCGGGCGCAGGACCAGCTTGTCCTTGTACTGGTCAAAGCGCGGGAAGACGCGCGCCCCGCAGGCATCCGACAGGGTGACGGAGGAACCGGAGGCGAAATTCAGCTTGCCGGCATCGAACAGGTCAAAGGTGCTGTCCTGCAACACCTCGCTATACATGCGCAGATCGTGGAACGGGCTGTCGATCAGCCCGTGCAGTACGGCATTGGCGATGGATCCGATGCCGGCCTGCAAAGGGTTCAAGGTCATGTCCAACCGGCCCTTGGCCACTTCCGTCTTCAGGAAGTCGATCAGGTGGCCGGCGATGGCGACGGTCTCCCCGTCGGGTGGTTCGACATTGGCCGCACTGTCATGCTTCTGCGTGACGACGATGGCCGCAATCTTGTCCGGGTCGATGGGGATATAGGGGGTGCCGACGCGGCTGTCGCAGGCTTCCACCGGGATGGCGTGGCGCGTGGGCCGCTTGGTCGGGATATAGATGTCATGCAGCCCTTCCAGCGCCAGCGGCTGCGACAGGTTGATCTCCACGATCACCTTCTTGGCCAGGATGGCGAAGCTGGCCGTGTTGCCCACCGATGTGGTGGGGACGATGCCGCCATCCTCGGTAATCGCCGTCGCCTCGACGATGGCGATGTCGATCGGGCCCATCTGGTTGGACCGCAGCAGTTCCACCGTTTCCGACAGATGCTGGTCGATGAACATCACCTCGCCGCGGTTGATGGCGGCGCGCAAGGTCGGGTCGGACTGGAACGGCAGACGGCGGGCCAGCACGCCGGCCTCCGTCAGGATCTTGTCGATATTATTGCCCAGCGACGCGCCGGTCATCAGCGTGATGCGCAACGGATGGGTGGCGGCGCGTTCGGCCAGGGCGACGGGCAGCGCCTTGGCATCGCCGGCGCGGGTAAAGCCGCTCATCCCGATGGTCATGCCATCCTGGATCAGCAAGGCCGCTTCTTCCGGCGTGACAATCCGGTTCAGAAGGGACGGGCGGCGAATCCGGTCTTGATACATGTTTCCTCTACCTTTTATCGCTTCTCAGCGCCTCCATTCCCTCCCATTGGACGATGCTGCGGTCTGTCGCCGCATTTGGACTGGAATATGCGGACGCGCCGACATTTCCCCAACCCCGAAAAAGGTCGCGCATCATGCCGATAGGGTTCAAGCGAATTCATCCTTCCCGCACTTGTTCCATCCGCATCGGTCGCTTCACGGAAGTTTTTTTATTCTCAATAGCTTAAATAGACAGGCCGGCAGGCGGCCACAGCGACGCCTGAACCTGTCGCATAAACGTCCCGACATTTCCACGCACGGGGTTTCCACCAGGATTGCCATGAATCATTGCGCCCGGGTTCCGGCAGCCCCACAATCCCCCGCCTTCCCCGTCGACCCGGACGTCGAGATGCTGCGGCACCTGATCGCCCTTGCCCTGCTGCTCCTGTTCGCCGCTCCGTCGGGGCTGGCAGAGACCGTCCTGCATCGCGGCAATCTGCTGGAACCGGAAAGTCTGGATCCGCACAAGGCGACAGGTCTGCCGGCGGCCATGATCTTCTACGATCTCTATGAAGGGCTGCTGACACGGGGTCAGGATGGCCTGCCGCGTCCTGGTCTGGCCGACCATTGGGATGTCGGACATGACGGGCTGACCATGACCTTCTATCTGCGGCAGGGGCTGCGCTGGTCCGACGGGTCGCCGATCACGGCCCGTGACGTTGTCTACACCTTCCGCCGTCTGGCCGACCCGGCCCAGGACGGGCGCCAGTCCAACCTGGTCTGGATGCTGAAATATGGCCGCTCCATCACGGGCGGCCGGGTGACCGATCCCCGCCTTCTGGGGGTGGAGGCGGTGGACGACCTGACTGTCCGCTTCACCCTGGAACAGCCCTACCCGTTCTTCCCCGCCCTGCTGGGCTATCCCATGCTGGGCATCCTGCCGGAAGCGCCCCTGACGGCACTGGGCAAGGATTTCTTCAAGCCCGGCAATCTGGTCTCTTCCGGTGCCTACAAGCTGGCGGAATGGGTGCCGGGCCGGCATGTGAAGCTGGTCCGGAATCCCTTTTACCGGGAGGATGCGCATACCCGCATCGACAGCGTCTATTTCCACGTTTCCGGCAACGAGGAAGCGGAGCTGCAGCGCTACCGCGCCGGTGAACTTGACGTGACGTTCAATCTGGCGCCGGGGGGCCTGGCCTGGGCCCGGACGGAGGCCGCCGCAGCCGTGCGGGAGACGCCGCTGCTGGGCGCCTATGGCTACTATTTCAACATGACGCGGGAACCATGGCGGTCCAGCCAGCCGCTGCGTCAGGCCCTGTCCATGGTTCTGGACCGACAGGCCCTGATTGACGGGGCCTTGAACGGCCTGTCGGCACCATCCGTCAGCTTCGTGCCAGCCAGCGTCCACGGTCCCTATGTACCCGCACGCCCCCACTGGGCCGACTGGCCGCTGAAACGGCGCATCGCCGCCGCGCAGCACCTGTTGACGCAGGCCGGATATCCCGGCGGGCGGGGATTGACGGTGGACATGATGTACAGCGCCGCCGAAAGCAATGCCCGTCTGGCCCGCGCCATGGCGGAGATGTGGAAGACCAGCCTGGGCGTGGCTTCCCGCCTCACGGAACTGCCCTGGAAGGATTATCTGGCTGCGCGTCAGGGCAAATCCTATCCGGGCCTGATCCGCGGCGGCACGGTCGGCGCCTATGACGATCCCAATGCCTTTCTGGAACTGCTGCGGTCGGAAATGGGGACCGGCAATCCCGCGGGCTATGCCAACCGCGCCTACGACGCGCTGATGGCTGCGGCCAATCGCGAGAATGACCCGATGCGCCGGCTGGCCCTGCTGGCCCGTGCCGACCAGATGATCACGGACGATGCCGTGGCAATCCCGCTGCATATCGGCCGCCGCTACCGGCTGGTCAGCCCGCGCGTCCAGGGCTGGGTGGTCAACAATGTGGAGGCCAACCCCACGCGATTCCTGTCGATGACCGCACAGCTGGCCGAAAAGCGGCCCTGACAGAGGGCCAATTGCCGGGAGGGGCTGGACTTGCGCGCCCATTGACCGCACATAGTCGGCATCCACCCTGTCGGAGCCCCCCGCCTATGCGCATCGCGCGTCGCCTCGCCCCGGCCGCCCTTGCGGCTTTCGCCACCCTGTCGCTGGCCCTGGCCGGCACGGCCCTGCCCGCCCGCGCCGAAATGGTGCTGAACCGTGGCAACCAGGCCGAACCGACCTCAATGGATCCGCAGAAGGGCACCGACATGCAGTCGGCCCGCATCGGCTACGACCTGTTCGAAGGGTTGCTGACCTTCGGCCCGGACGGCAAGGCCATACCGGGCGCCGCGGAAAAGTGGGAGATCAGTGCCGACGGCCTGACCTACACCTTCACCCTGCGCGCCGACGGCAAATGGTCGGACGGCACACCGGTGACGGCCGATGATTTCGTCTTCGCCTGGCGCCGGCTGGTCGATCCGAAGACGGCTTCCGACTATGCCTATTTCCTGTGGCCCGTGAAGAACGGGGAGGCGATCAGCAATGGCAAGGCCGCCCCCGACACGCTGGGCGCCGTCGCCGTCAATCCACGCACGCTGAAGGTCACGCTGGAACGGCCCACGGGTTACTTCCTGGGTTCGCTGCTGCACCGCATGACCTATCCGCTGTCCAAGGCGAATGTGGAGAAGTTCGGCCCCGATTTCGTGAAGCCGGGCAACATGGTCTCCAACGGCGCCTACAAGCTGACGGAGTATGTGCCGCAATCCTATGTGAAGGCGGTGAAGAACCCGTTCTTCCGCGAGGCGGCGACGGTGAAGGTGGATACGGTCGTCTTCCACCATACCGACAGCCCGGAGACGGAGTTGCGCCGCTTTCGCGCGGGCGAGCTGGACATCGTGCAGATGGCGCCCGTCACCCAGATCGACTGGCTGCGCCAGAACATGCCGGAGACGATGAAATTCTATCCGGTGCTGGGCACGCAGTATCTGGCCGTCAACATGACCCGCGAGCCGCTGAAATCCAGCCCGAAGCTGCGTCAGGCCCTGTCGCTGGCCATCGACCGGCAGATCATCGTGGAGAAGATCACCAAATCGGGCGAGGTGCCGGCCTTCACGCTGACGGCGCCGGGCGTGCCCGGATATAGCCTGCCCGATGCCAACATGGCCAAATCCACCCAGGCCGAACGCGACGCCATGGCCAAGAAGCTGGTGGCGGAAGCGGGGTATGGGCCCGGCGGCAAGCCGCTGGACGTCGAGATCCTGCACAACACCAATGAAAGCACCCGCAAGATTGCCGTCGGCGTTGCGTCGATGTGGCAGTCCAAGCTGGGCGCCAAGGTCAATCTGAACAATCAGGAATGGAAGATCGTCCTGCAGAACGCGGGCGAGAAATCCTACAGCGGGACCGTGGTGCTGGGCTGGATCGCGGACTATGCCGATCCCTACACGTTCCTGAAGCTGTTCCTGTCGGATGTCGGCAAGATGAACCGCGCCGGCTATGCCAGCAAAGCCTATGATGAGGGACTGGCCGCCGCCAACCTGTCCACCGACCCCGCCAAGCGCCTGGCGATGCTGGCAGATGCGGAAGCCACGATGCTGACCGACGCCCCCATCATCCCCCTGTACCACACGGCCTATCGCAACCTGGTCCATCCGCGGGTCAAGGGTTGGTTCGAAAGTCCGATGGGCGTGCAGCCCACCCGGTATCTGGAAGTCACGGGACGCTGAGCGGCCCCATCGGCAGCGCGGGCGGGCCAACGACCCGCAGCGATCCATACGCGACAACGAGAATGTGAAGGACAAGGGGATGGCGCAGTTGTGGAATGCCGTGCGCGGTATGGTGGCGGCCACGATCCTGGTCGCGGCAACCCTGACCGGTGCGACATCGGCGCAGGCGGAAAAGGTGCTGCATCGGGGCAACGGCTCCGAGCCGGAGACGATCGATCCGCAGAAATCGACCGGTACGCCGGAAAGCTGGCTGGAATTCGACCTGTTCGAAGGGCTGCTGGTGCCCGATGGCCGCGGCAACTTCATCCCCGGCGGCGCGGAGCGCTGGGATGTCAGCGCCGATGGCCGCACCTACACCTTCCATCTGCGCCGCAGCGCCAAATGGTCGGACGGCACGCCCGTCACGGCGCAGGACTGGGTCTATTCCTGGCGCCGTCTGGTCGACCCCAAGACGGCGGCCGACTACGCCTATTACATCTGGCCCGTGAAGAATGCCCAGGACATCACCTTCGGCCGCAAGCCGCCGACGGATCTGGGCGTGCGCGCCGTGGACGATTACACGTTTGAAGTGACGCTGGCGACGCCGACCCCCTATTTCCTGTCCACGCTGCACCACCACGCGACCTATCCGCTGTCGAAAGCCAATGTCGAGAAATTTGGCCCGGATTTCCTGAAGCCCGGCAACCTGGTTTCCAACGGCGCCTACAAGCTGGTGGAGGCGGTGCCGCAGAGCCATATCAAGCTGGTCAGGAACAGCTTTCACTATGACGATGCGAACACCCGCATCGACACCGTCTATTTCTACCCGACAGAGAACCAGGAAGCGGAGCTGAAGCGCTTCCGTGCCGGCGAGCTGCAGGTGACCTATGAGGTGCCGGTGTCGCAGATGCAGTGGCTGCGGCAGAACATGGCCAACCAGCTGCGGCTGGCTCCCTATTACGGCACCTATTACTACGCCCCCAACCTGACGCGCGAACCGTGGAAGTCCAGCAAGGATCTGCGGCTGGCCCTGAACCTGGCCATCGATCGCGACATCATCGTCGACAAGATCAACCAGCGGGGCGAATCCCCGGCCTACAGCTTCGTGCCACCCGATACGAAGAATTACACGGCCCAGGCGCCCGATTACGCCAGATGGACCCAGGCGGAACGCGATGCCAAGGCCAGGGAACTGATCGTCAAGGCCGGCTATGGTCCCGGCGGCAAGCCGCTGGAAGTCGAAATCCTCTACAACACGTCGGAGAACCACAAGAAAGTCGCCATCGCCGTGGCCTCCATGTGGCAGCAGAAGCTGGGCGTCAAGGTCACGTTGAACAATCAGGAATGGAAGGTCTTCCTCTCCACCCGCGACCAGAAAGTCTTCAAGGACGTGGTACGCCATGGCTGGGTCGGCGATTACAGCGATGCCAACAATTTCCTGGAGCTGCTGCGGGGTGACATCGGCAAGCAGAACCCGTCTGGCTTCGATGATCCGCAATATGACCGGCTGATCGCGGAAGCCAATGTCACCCCCGACCCCGCCCGCCGGGCCGAACTGATGCAGCAGGCCGAGCGGCTGATGCTGGATGCACAGGCCCTGTTCCCCATCCATTTCTACAGTTCCAAGCACATGGTCAACCCCAAGCTGATCGGCTGGACCGACAATGTGCAGGACTATCATCCGACGCGCTTCCTGGACCTGGCGCCCTGACCGGCGCGCGGCGCTGACTAATACCAGGTTGCGGTGAGTGGAACTCATCGCAACCTGGTTGGCGCGTTGAGCGCCCGCGCGCCCATGCGCGCGTGAGCCAAGCCGCCGGATGGCGGCGCCCGGCGCGTGAGGGCTGCATGGATCAGGGCCGGAGGTTCTGATCCATGCAAATACGTATAAGGGGGCGGCGGCCGGCGGGCTGCCGCCCCTTTTTCTTTGCCGACGTGGCACAGGCCCCCTTATGATTCCCGCCACCGGATAGGCGGCAATGGGGGAATGTCGGCGTGGGGCGCATATTGGGCAATATCCTGTCGGCTTTCCTGATCCTGCTTTGCCTGACCGCGACACCGGCCGGGGCGGCGGGGGTTCTTCACCGCGGCAACGGGGCGGAACCGGAGACGCTGGATCCGCACAAATCCACAGGCGAGAGCGAAAGCTGGATCCAGTACGACCTGTTCGAAGGGCTGGTGACGGCCGACGCCCATGGCCGCGTCGTCCCCGGTGCCGCCGAACGCTGGGAGATCAGCGAGGATCGGCTGGTCTATACCTTTCATCTGCGGCCCAATGGCAAATGGTCGGACGGCACGCGGGTCACGGCCGGGGATTTCGTCTTCTCCTGGCGGCGCCTGCTCTCCCCGGCCCTGGGGTCGCGTTATGCCTTCTTCCTGTGGCCGGTGAAGAATGCCGAGGCATTGTCCAAGGGGACCGCGGCGCCGGACACCCTGGGCGTGGAAGCGGTGGACGACCTGACCCTGCGTGTCACCCTCGCGGCCCCCACCTCCTACTTCCTGGCGGCCCTGCAGCATCCCTGCACCTATGCCCTGTCCCAGGCCAATGTGAAGCGGCAGGGGGAAGATTTCATGCGCCCCGGCAAGCTGGTCTCCAACGGCGCCTATATGCTGGCCGAGGCGGTGCCGCAGGGACATATCAAGCTGGTGCGCAACCCGCATTTCCATGCTGCTGCCAGCGTGGCCCTGGACGCGGTCTATTACTATCCCACGGAAAACCGCGATGCGGAGATGAAGCGGTTCCGGGCAGGGGAACTGGACATCACCTATGACCTGCCCGACGGCCAGATCGGCTGGGTCCGTCAGAACATGCCGGGCGACCTGCGGCTGGCGCCGTTCTTCTCCACCTACTGGTTCGCCTACAATCTGCGCAACGAGCCCTGGAAATCCAGCCCCGAGCTGCGCCTGGCCCTGTCCATGGCCATCGACCGGCAGTTGATCGTCGACAAGATCACCCAGGCTGGCGAGATCCCCGCCTATGCCATCACCCCGCCCGGGACGGAGAATTACAACGCCCCCCTGCCCGACTGGGCCCGCCTGACCCAGGCCCAGCGCGACGCCAAGGCGCGGGAGCTGCTGGCCAAGGCCGGTTACGGACCCGGCGGCAAGGTGCTGGAGGTGGAAATCCTCTACAACACGTCGGAGAATCACCGGAAGATCGCCATCGCCATGGACAGCATGTGGCGCCAGAAGCTGGGCGTGCGCACCAAGCTGGTGAACATGGAATGGAAGGTGCTGCTGCAATATCGGGCCGACGGGAAGTTCCGCGACATCGTGCGCGGCGGCTGGATCGGCGATTACAACGACGCCTATGCCTTCCTGTCCCTGTTCATGTCAGATGTGAAGGGCCAGAACCATGCCGGCTATGCCAATCCCGACTATGACCGGCTGGTCCGCGCCGCCGCGTCGGAGATCGACCCGGTCGCACGGCGGCAATTGATGGAACGGGCCGAAGCCATGCTGCTGGCCGACGCCCCCGTCATCCCCATCTACACCTATGTCACCACCCATCTGGTGGCCAGTCGCGTCGGCGGCTGGCAGGACAATATCCGCAACCTGCATCTGTCGCGCTATCTGACGGTGACACGGTAAGGCAGGGGCTGGTGTAGAGGTTTTCATGAACAGGCGTCGGTCGTGACGGAGGCAAATGCCAGATTGACCCCGTAAATTCCCGCCCTGACGGCAACAATATTCAATGCCAGGGCCAATGCCTGAAGAGAGGAAACGCCATACATTTTATGATCAATGTTAATTCCATCTGAAATGACCCTGTACCGGCACGTCCAGGTCAACGGATCATTTTCAAGCTTCTCGGGCTTATAGAGCATGAACTCGAAGTTCTGTCCGCCCGCGTTGACCGCATTGTCCTGTGCGATGACCATCGACATGTGCTCCGTCCCCCCATTCCCGGCGCCAAGACCAAGCGTGGGAAGATTGGCTCACAGCGCCTTCGATTTGGCCAGACCCTAATCACCCCTTCCGGCGTCGCCATGGTCTCCCTTGAAAGCCCGCCCGCGGGAGCGATGTCACTGGCACCGAAGGAGAGCGCCATGCATTGCCCTGACTGCAAGAAGATCAAGACCCTGATCCATGCCGACAACCGGCTTCTGCTGTCCACGCCGACGGTGCGGACAAGAGAGAAGCTGGCGGGACTGGCGGACCGGCGGGGGCTGGTGCTGACGCAAGTGGATGATCCCGACTGTCTGGACATCCGCCTGCCATCCGACCGGATGGGCATCTTCGTGACAGAGGCCAACGGTCTGCTGTCGCAGGAGGAGATGGAACATACGCGCGCCCTGCTGCTGGATGCCGGCCGCACGCCCAGCCTGTCGGACTGGATGGGCACGCGCACGCTGCGCTGGCTGGTGGCGGCGGTGAAGGGGCAATGGCTGGTGGGGATGCTGGAGCGCGACCGGCTGTTTTCCATGCTGCAACCCATCTGCCGGCCCGATGGCAGCGTCTTCGGTTACGAGGCGCTGTTGCGCGGGCGGGAGGAGAATGGCGACATTGTCGCCGCCGGTGCGCTGCTGTCGGTGGCGGCGGAGACGCAGTTGCTGTTCACCGTCGATCTGGTGGCGCGGCGGGAGGCGATCCGCGCCATGGCCGCGCGGCGCGCACCCGACGCAAGGCTGTTCGTCAATTTCAACCCGTCCAGCATCTATGACCCGTCCTACTGCCTGCGCACGACCCATTCCTTCGTGCAGGAAATGGGCCTGACCCCGGCCAATATCGTGTTCGAGGTGACGGAGACGGCGGAGGTCAAGGATCAGGCGCATCTGCGCGGCATCCTGGCCTTTTACCGGCAGGCCGGGTTCCGCGTGGCGCTGGACGATATCGGTGCCGGCTTTTCCGGGCTGAACATGCTGCAGGAACTGCGCCCGGACTATGTGAAGATCGACATGGCCCTGATCCGCAATGTCGATGCCGATCCCTACAAGCAATCCATCGTCCGCCACCTGGTCGGCATTGC
The DNA here is from genome assembly GCF_057809655.1 of Niveispirillum sp. FG148. Lineage (NCBI taxonomy): Bacteria > Pseudomonadati > Pseudomonadota > Alphaproteobacteria > Rhodospirillales > Azospirillaceae > Niveispirillum > Niveispirillum sp. FG148. The sequence goes on along the minus strand of NZ_JBMDKJ010000029.1, from coordinate 54,484 downwards.
CCGCGACACGGGCTGTCAGGTGGTGGCGGAAGGGATCGAAACGCCGGCCGAACTGGACTGGGTCCGCGCGGCCGGCGTCCATCTGGTGCAGGGCTATCTGCTGGGCCGGCCGGCGCTGGCGGCGTGAGTCCGGGACCGGTCAGAACATCATTTCCAGCACGCGGTCGCGCGGCTGATGCCCGTCGACGAAGGTCTTGATGTTGACGATCACCTTCTCGCCCATGTCGACACGGCCTTCCAGCGTCGCCGAGCCCATGTGCGGCAGCAGCACGACATTATCCAGCTTCAACAGCTTGGGATCGACATTGGGCTCGTCCTCGTACACGTCCAGGCCGGCGGCCCCGATCTCGCGGCGTTGCAGCATGCGGGCCAGCGTCGCCTCGTCCACCACCTGCCCGCGGCTGATATTGACCAGGATGGCGGTGGGCTTCAGCAAGGCGAGACGGCGCGCGTTCAGCAGGTGATATGTCGCCGGCGTGCGCGGGCAGGTGATGGCGACGATGTCCATGCGGGCCAGCATCTGGTCCAGGCTTTCCCAATAGGCCGCATCCAGTTCCGCCTCCACCTCCGGATGGACGGGCTTGCGGTTATGGTAATGGATGGACAGGCCGAAGGCCTTGGCGCGACGGGCCACCGCCTGGCCGATCCGGCCCATGCCGATGATGCCCAGCCGCTTGCCCGCCATGCGCGATCCCAGCATGATCGTCGGCGCCCAGCCCTTCCATTGCCCTGCGCGCACCAGCCGCTCGCCCTCCGACAGGCGGCGTGCGGTCGCCAGGATCAGGGCCATGGTCATGTCGGCCGTGTCTTCAGTCAGCACGCCCGGCGTGTTGGTGACAATGATGCCCTTGGCCCGGGCCACGCGCAGATCGATATGGTCGACGCCATTGCCGAAATTGGCGATCAGCTTCAACTGCGGCCCGGCCTGGTTCAACAGCGCCTCGTCGATCGTGTCGGTGACGGTGGGCACCAGCACGTCGGCATTCTTCACCGCCTCTTCCAGCTCCGCCCGGGTCATCGGGTGGTCGTCCAGGTTGAGGCGCGTCGTGAACAGCTCCATCATCCGGGTCTCGATCACGTCGGGCAGCTTGCGCGTGACGATCACCAGGGGCTTCTTGCGTTCGGCCATTTACCGTTCCTCCCATGGACTGGACGGAATTAGCAGTAATGGCCGGGGCCTGAATTGTCCATGCCAAGCGCGCCCGACAAGCTGTCGCGGCTGAACGCACGGCTGATGCTTGACCCGGCCATCGGCGGTACGGCACAAAGGGTCTGTTAACGATCCGGCGCGCTGTTGCGCCGTTGGGACTCGGGGCTGGGCGTTGCGGTTTTCACGGGCGAACAAGGTGCGCAGGACAGGGATCGCGGCCAGCGGCCGCCTGCTGTTCTGCTGCCTGCTGTCCGCATCCGCCCTGCTGACCCCGGCCACGGGCCTGGGTCAGGAAACGGACCCGCGATCGGACATGATCGTGCGCAGCGGCCTGCCGGTTCCGCGCTTTGTCTCCCTGCGGTCAGCGGAAGTGAATATCCGCACCGGCCCCGGCCGTTCCTACCCCATCGAATGGGTGTTCGTGCGGCCCGGCATGCCGGTGGAGATCACGGCGGAATTCGATACCTGGCGCCGCATCCGCGATGTGGAGGGCACGCAGGGCTGGGTGCACCAATCCATGCTGTCGGGCCGCCGCACCCTGGTCATCACCGGGGAGCTGCGCACCATCCGCGAACGGCCCAGCGCGTCCGCCGCCGCCGTGGCCCAGGCCGAACCCGGCGTCATGGGCCGCCTTGTCTCCTGCAAGGGCGAATGGTGCGAGGTGGAGGTCCAGGGCTATCATGGCTGGCTGGAACGCACCGGCTTCTGGGGCGTCTATCCCAAGGAGGAGGTGGAGGACTGACGTCCCCCACCTGGACTCGCCCGAATTTTTTTGCATGCCACTGTCGGCAGTCGCCCTGTCATCACCGTTCCTTGATCATCGGGTTGCGGCCCAGGACCAAGGCAATGGAGGAAGCGATGCGCGTGATGGTGATCGTCAAGGGCACGGTGGACAGCGAAAAGGGCCTGCTGCCCGACCCGCAATTGTTCGAAGCCATGGGCAGGTTCAACGCGGAACTGATGGCGGCCGGCATCATGCAGTCGGGCGACGGGCTGAAACCGTCATCCCTGGGCAAGCGCGTGCATTTCGATGGAACCGCGCGCCGCGTCAGCGACGGCCCCTTCGGCCCGCCCGGCGAACTGGTGGCCGGCTTCTGGATCTGGCAGGTGAAGGACATGGAAGAGGCGGTGGCCTGGGTGAAGCGCTGCCCCAACCCCATGCCCGGCCCCAGCGACATTGAAATCCGCCCCTTCTATGAAGAAGCGGATTTCGCCAGTCTGGTCGACGGGTGACGGCGCGGGGCGCCCGGACCGATCCTATCGCGGCAGGACGACGGTGAAGCGGGCGCCCGTCACGGTCCCGTCCGCCGCCTTCATATTCTCGGCGAAGATGCGGCCCTGATGGGCCTCGATGATCTGCTTGGAGATGGACAGGCCCAGGCCGGAATGTTTGCCGAAGGCTTCCGATTTCGGCCGTTCGCTGTAGAACCGGTCGAAGATGGCGTCCAGCTTGCCTTCCGGGATACCCGGCCCCTGATCCTCGCAGGTGATCTCCACCCGGTCGGCGAAGGATCTGGCCTTGAACCGCACCACCCCGCCCGCGGGGGAAAAGGACAGGGCGTTCGACAGCAGGTTCTGGAACACCTGGGTCAGGCGGCCTTCCAGGCCCGGCACGATCAGGCCGGTCCTGGTCAGGGGCAGTTCCACCTCCACCCGCACGGGCGGCGGCACATCGGCCAGATCCGCACCGGCCGACGCGGCCGCTTCGCGCAGGGCCTCTTCATTACCCAGGGTGGCGTCATGAATATTGGCCAGCATGGTCAGCATCTGGCCCACATCGGCCGGCTCCGTGCGGGCGCGCGACAGTTCGGCGTCCAGACGGCTGGCATTGGAAATGTCGCTGATCAGCCGGTCCAGCCGCTGCACATCATGGTGGATGATGGACAGCAGCCGCTGGCGCTGCTCGTCCGTCTTTACCCGCTGCACCGTCTCCACGGCGCTGCGCATGCTGGTCAGCGGGTTCTTGATCTCATGCGCCACGTCGGCCGCGAACCGTTCGATGGCGTCCATGCGGTTCCAGATGGCGGCCGTCATTTCCCGCAGACTGTCCGACAGGTCTCCTACCTCGTCCCGGCGGCGGGAGAAATCCGGAATGGTGACCTGTCGCCCATGACCATGACGTACCTCGTCGGCGGCATTGGCCAGCTTGCGGATGGGCCGGGCGATGGTGCCCGCCAGATAGAAGGACAGCAGCACCGTCACGCCCAGGGTGATGGCGAACAGGCGCAATATATCCATGCGGAACTGGCGCACGGCCACATCGACGGCAGTGCCGGAGCGGGAGATATAGACGGCCCCCAGCACCTTCTTGTAGCGCTGCACGGGCACGGCCACGGTCAGCACCATGTCGGTGCGCCCGTCGGCCCGGCCGATCCGCCAGACATTGCGGCCTAGCTCACCCGCCAGGGCCTTCATCACATCGGGATAATTCTCCGCCGTCGGGTCCTTTTCGCTGGGATAGGCGGGCAGATGTTCCCGCTCCGGCACGGCATTGACGATATAGTCATAGATGGCGATGCCGATCTCGGTCAGACGGTTGCCGTCGCGCAGCGGCGGCAGTTCCTCGATCTGCACCACGCCCTTGGCCCCGCCCAGCACGCGGCTGTCGGCGATCAGTTCGCCATTGGGGGCGAACAGGCGGGTGCGGGTGTCGGTGGTCTCCACCAGGCGCCGCACCATCTGCCGGGCCAGTTCATAGGAAAGCTGGCTGGCGGGTTCGTTGAACTCGTCCGTGGCCGGCTGCATGGCGCCTTCGCCCAGCGCACCGGCGAAAATCCGCGCCTCTGTCGTCAGTGCCGACAGTTCCTTGTCAATCAGCCATTGCTGATAGGTGGACAGGTACAGCAACCCGCCCAGCAGGATGGCCAGCGCCAGCATGTTGACAGCCAGGATGCGCAGCGTCAGCGGCGAGAAATGCCGGACGCGGCGCCGGACAGCGGCGCCCTCGGCCGCATTACCAGCCGGATCGCGAAACGGACGCTTCACCGCACCCTAACTCCCTGTGAAACCGGCTTCCATTGGCCTGGAAGCCGGAGGCCGCCGACCGGCGGCCCGCGCCTCTTGGCGCGTAAGCCCAAGCCACCGGATGGTGGCGCCCGGCGCCTGAGGGAACATCACTCTTTGTACTTGTAACCCACACCATACAGCGTTTCGATCTGCTGGAAGTCGTCGTCCACGGCCTTGAACTTCTTGCGCAGGCGCTTGATGTGGCTGTCGATGGTGCGGTCATCGACATAGATATGCTCGCCATAGGCGGCATCCATCAGCTGGTCGCGGTTCTTCACATGGCCAGGGCGGACGGCCAGCGCCTTGACCAGCAGGAATTCCGTGACCGTCAGGTCGATCTCCTGGCCCTTCCAGGTGCAGAGATGGCGGGCACCGTCCAGCACCAGCTCGCCGCGCACCAGGGTCTGGCCCGGATCTGGCGCCGTGCCCTTGCCCTGGGCCAGTTCGGTACGGCGCAGCAGGGTCTTGATGCGTTCGATCAGCAGGCGCTGGCTGAACGGCTTCTTGATGTAATCATCGGCCCCCATGCGCAGGCCCTGCAGCTCGTCCGTCTCATCATCCTTGGAGGTCAGGAAGATGATGGGCATCTGCGTGGTCTGGCGCAGGCGCTGCAGCAGTTCCAGCCCGTCCATGCGCGGCATCTTGATATCCAGCACGGCCATGTCGACGGGCCGGGTGCTGATGCCGCGCAGGGCTTCGTCCCCGTCGCCATAGGTGCGGACCTCGTACCCTTCGGCTTCCAGCGCGATGGACACGGACGTCAGGATGTTGCGGTCGTCATCGACCAGGGCGATCACTTGGGCCACGCTGCTTCTCCAACCTGTGCCGGTCCACCGGGGGAGTACCCCCGAAAGACCGGGTTTGCCAAATCCAGCTTAACTTTCAATATGTCATCAATGCGGCGCGGGGAAGAGCCGATAAGATATAGAACCGATGGCAAGGCCGGATCCATGACAGCAATCAGGGAAGATCAAGAGTTGGAGACAGCCGACCTGGGCCGCGAAGCCCGTGCCCTGATGCGGGCGTCGGGTCAGGCGACATTGGCCACGCTGACCCGGCCGGGGGTGGAGGGCGGCCTGGAGGGATGGCCCAGCCCGTCGCTGGTGCTGGTCGGGTTCGACCTGGACGCCACGCCCCTGCTGCTGATCTCCCGTCTGGCCGAACATACCCGCAATCTGGAAGCGGACCCGCGTTGCGGCCTGCTGTTCGACGGGACGGAGGGGCATGCCGACCGGTTGACGGGGCCGCGCCTGTCGGTGCAGGGCCGCGCAGAAAGGGCGGGCGATGCGCGGTTGACGGAACGGTTCATCGCCCGCCACCCGTCGGCCAACGCCTATGCCGGTTTCCGCGATTTCGCCCTGTGGCGGGTGACGCCGCTGCGCGGGCATCTGGTGGCCGGATTCGGCCGCATCCACCATCTGGCGGCCGACGCGCTGACCCTGCCGCCTGTCGACTGGATGGACCTGTCGGCGCGGGAAGCGGATATTGTCGGCCATATGAACCAGGATCATGCCGACGCCGTGGCCCTCTACGCCACGCGCCTGCTGGGTCAGCCAGCCGGAGACTGGCGCCTGACGGGGATCGATCCGGAAGGATGCGACCTGCGTGCCGGCCAGGAAACGGCCCGCCTGCCCTTTGCCACCCTGGTACGCGACGCCAAGGCGGCACGGGCCGAACTTGTACGTCTGGTTGCAAAGGCTCGGGACCCAGACCCCGACAAGTAGACATAAAAGTCATATACCTTTGCCTGTTTCTGCGATAGTTTCCTTTGGCAACACTCTATCGGAGGATGTCATGGGACCCGGTTGCTTCCACGCGCGCGCACCTGAAATCCGCAACAATCTGGCCCCCATCGCCGCCCTGCCGCCCGATATTCTGGAACAGAACGCGCAGCAGGCGATGGGTGCGGCGGCGGCCGGTTCCTTCATCGGACATCTGGTGGAGGAGGCGGCCGAGGGGCTGGCCAGGCTGTTGGGCTTTGATCCGGCCTATCTGTTCCATGGCGGCACCATCCGCACCCTGGCGGATTTCGGTGCGGTGGCCGACGCGATGCTGGTCAAGGGCCAGCAGATCATCGGCCTGGGCAGTCTGGCGGACATGCGCAAGCTGGCGCCCCATGGCACGAAGGAGATCGACCTGAAGGGCCGCACCCTGCTGCCCGGCTTCGTCGATCCGCACATGCATATCGTGGCCAGTGCTGCGGAGATGGGCTTCATCGATCTGTCGCCCCCGGCCACCGGCACTTATGACATCCTTTATGTCGAGCATCTGCTGCACGAAGCGCTGAAGAAGGCGCCGGGCAAGGATACGCTGATCCTGGGCGCCGGTATCGATCCGTCGCAGATGGCGGAATGGGTCAACCCCACCATCGAATGGTTCGACGCGCTGTTCGGCACCGACAAGGCGGAAAAGCAGAACCCCATCGTTCTGGCTGCCGGGTCCGGCCATATCAGCTTCCTGAACCGCCGGGCCATGCAGATGGCCGGCATCGACCTAGCCTATCCGCCGCCTGTCTTCGGCGGCAAGGTCGCCACCTTCCTGGACGGCCCGGCAAAGGGCACGGCATCAGGCATCCTGGTGGAAACCCCGGCCCAGCGGTTGACGGGCAATGTGCTGAAAAAATCGCCGGGCACGCTGGTCTGGGAATTCGCGTCCCTGGCCGGCAACCTGAAAAAGCTGTTCCATATGGCGGTCGCCAACGGCAACACCATGCTGAACGATGCCGCCACGGGCATTGCGGTGGGCGTGCAGGCCGAGCGTGTGATCCTGGACGCAGCCATGATGGCCTTCGGCCATCCCGTGCGTCTGGCCAGTGCCGCCTATATCGATGAATGGGCCTTTCCGGGCAGTGCGGAGGTGCTGACCGACAGCGGCCCCGATGTCAGCAACCCGATGTTCCTGAAACAGGCGGTGAAGCTGTTCGCCGACGGGTCGAACCAGGGCGTGACCGGCCTGCTGCGCGAACCCTATACGGCCTGGGGTCAGGAACGGACGCGTCAGCAATATATGGGCACCGACACGCGCGGCAACATGGACATCAATCCGCAGACCCTGACCCAGACGCTGGCCGCGGCCCAGCGCCGGGGCTGGCAGGTGATGATCCATGCCAATGGCGACGGGGCCATCGACAATGTCCTGGCCAGCTTCATGGAGGTGGACCAGCAGGGGCTGCTGCGGCGTGACCTGCGCAACCGCATCGAACATTGCTCCATCCTGCATGATCAGCAGATCGCCGACATGGCGGCGCTGAAGCTGGTGCCCTCCTTCCTGATCGAACATGTGACCAAGTGGGGGCCGGTGCTGAAGAAGCTGCTGGGCGAAGACCGGGTACAGCTTCTGGACCGCTGCAAGTCAGCCTATGATGCCGGCCTGCCCTTCTCCCTGCACAGCGATTACGGCGTCAGCCCCCTGACCCCGCTGAAGCGCGTGCAGGATGCGGTGACCCGCCTGACCGAAGGGGCCGAAGGCGGCTGGGTACTGAACCCGGCCGAATGCGTGTCCATCGAACTGGCCCTGATGGCCCAGACCCGGTTCGCCGCCTGGCAATGCCATGCCGACGCCTATGTCGGTACGCTGGAGGTCGGCAAGATGGCGGATCTGGTCATCCTGGATGGTGATCCCGTCGCCTATGCCAACAATGGCAGGGCGGGGCAGATCGCCGGCATCAAGGTGCAGGAGACCTGGGTGAACGGGCGGCAGGTGTACAAAGCCTGATACCGGTTGCTGTCCGTTTCCGGACGCTGACTGTCCGGAAGCGGACAGCAGGGGGGATGTGACGGCCGACGCCACGGCAGCTTCCCGGGGCTTTCCGGCTGGCATGGCGGATGCTTTGACGGCGGCATCCGTCACCGGCAAAGGTCCACGCCCCCATGCTTGCCCGTCGCCTTCGTCCGGTCGCCCTGCTGTTGCTGGCGACCACCGGTCTGCTGTCCGGCCCCGTGCAGGCCGACCAGGTGGATGATTATGTCCAGGGCTTCATGCAGCGCACCCATATACCGGGCGTGGCAGTGGCCGTGGTGCGCAACGGCAAGCTGGAAAAGCTGGCGACCTATGGCGACGCCGATGCCTTTACCCATACCCGCCTGACCCCTGACCACACGTTCCAGATCGCATCGGCCACCAAGATGCTGACGGGCGTGGCCCTGATGCGCATGGAACGGGCCGGGCTGCTGTCGCTGGACGACAATCTGCGCCTGCATTTTCCGCAAGCCCCGGAAAGCTGGTCGCGCATCACCCTGCGCCAGTTGGCCACCCATTCGTCGGGCCTGCCTGACCGGCTGGGCCTGAGCCCCGATGCCAGCACAGCTGACATCGTGGCCGCCGCCCAGAAGGCGCCGCTGGATTATGAACCGGGCAGCCGCTCGCGCTATGGCTTCACCGATTTCGTCGTGCTGCAGGCCGTGATCGAAAACAAGGCGGGCCAGCCCTTCCCGGCCGCCCTGCGCACCTGGGGGCTGGCCCCGCTGGGCATGACGTCCAGCGGCTTTCCGACAGAAAAACCAGCCCCCTGGAAGGATGCGGCCGCCACCACCCATGTCTTCAGGGATGGCCAGCAGATCCGGGATGATTTCGGCTACACGCCCGCCGGCTATTCCGCGGGCGGGCTGTTGACCAGCATCAACGACATGGCCCGCTTCGCCCGGGCCATTGACCAGGGCACAGCCCTGCCGGCCGCGGACTGGGCCGCCCTGTGGGAGGTACGGCCGTTCAGCGATGGCGCGCCCGGCGATTTCGGCATCGGCTGGACCCGGCATGATTACCGGGGCCATGTCGCTGTGGGGCACAGCGGCGGCCCGGCCCTGGCCGATCTGTTGCGCTTCCCGGAAGAGAAGCTGACCATCGTGGCCCTGACCAATCAGCGCTGGCTGTACCCACTGCTGGCGGAAGGCATCGCCGATTTCTATGTCACTGACGCCAGCCGTTTCATCCCGGATGACCGGCCGGAGATGACGCAGCGCCTGCGCCACGCGCTGGATAGCGCCGCGGCCGGGGCCTTGGACAAGGACGGCTTCACCGATCAGGCCGGCGGCATGATGCAGGGCTTCTTCCAGGATTTCGGCAGCGCCCTGCTGACCGGGGCCGGTCCCGTGACCGGCCTCCGCCTGATGGAACAGCTGCGCACGCCCGACGGCCGGCATCTGCGCCGCTACCGCGTGGATTTCCAATACCGGTCGATGGTCTGGCTGTTCGGCCTGGATGTGGCCGGCAAGGTCGACCTGATGCGCCCAGCCAGCGACAACACGCCCCTTGAACAACCAAGGTGACGCCGCGACAGTCAGCGTCACCGCGCCGCTGCCTGTCGGTTCTCTCCTCCTTGGCTTTGGATGGATCTGGGTATATATTCCTTGCGGTTGGCCGCGCCGCGCCGCAACCCCATCTGCAACACACCCCTTCGTCATGTTGCATCATGTTGCAGTTGCGATGGCCAGTTCTCCTGCCCGGACCTCCAAATGCCCTTCCTCCGAATGCTGCTGCTTGCCTTTGGTCTTCTCGCCCTGACGGGGCCGGCCCTGGCGGATCGGCCACCATCATCCTGCCAGTCGCCGGAGGAAACGGAGACGGCTAAGGCCCTGGCGCGAGAGGGCATTGCCGAGCCGACACTGGCCCTGACCGGCGTGGGCCAGTCCGCCGCCGCCAAGGGCGGGGAATGGCTGGTTGTGGGCTGGCGTCCCTGTCTGGCCCCGGAACAGGAGCCGGAAGGCGGGGTTTCCACAATCATCAAGCTGTACCACCGCGCCGACAAGGCCCGGCCCAAGCCCGTTGCCGCCATCACCCTGCCGTCGGAACTGGCTTATGTCAGCCCGTCGGAGGACCCGGTGGTGGAAACCGCCTTCGGTCCCCTGCTGCTGATCGAGGCGGCGACGGGCGGCAATTGCATGGGCTGTGAAAAGCTGCTGCCGCTGCGGCTGGACGGCGACAAACTGTTGCCGGTGGAACCCCAGGACAACCGGATCGCCCTGCGCGAGGTGACGGCATCCGATCCCGACCTGATCATCACCGGCTTTCTGAACACCTTCGAAAGCTATGGCCCGCTCTGCCATGCCTGCTCGCCTTCCACCACCATCCATCTGAAACTGGAAAAGGGCGGACGGCTGACGGAGGCGTGTGACCGGTCGAAGGATGATTACGCCAGCGACGCCCTGGCCGCGAAGGATGAACTGGCAGCCCTGGCCGACAGTTCTGCCAAGGGGGCCAGGCCCGACAGTCAGGCCGCGTCGGACCTGTTCTCCGGCGCCATCGCCCGCACATTGGACCGGCTGAATGCGGGGGAAAGTGCGGCGGCCGTGCTGCCCGATTTTCAATCACTCGTAGCGCAGGCCCGGTCGGTGGCGGATGCACAGTTGGCGCGGGAAATCGACCGCGCGGCGCAGGCCCTGGCAGACGAAATGACCGCCGCCGGCAAGGCCGGACGCCTGAACCGCTCCTGCCCCGCCCTGGGCGTGCAGCGTCCCGCCGGCTTTTGACAAAAGACATCGATACCGTGGAGCGGCATGCCCGGCGGCATTGCGACCCTTGCGGCAGGCAGGGGTTGCCACGCCGAAATCGGAACGGTAAGTGTACAAACGCCGTTACATAAAAAGCCCTGTAGCGCCCTTTGGGCCGGTTACAAGGCGGACAGGCCCGGTCAACGGGCGCGGCCCGTGACAAGTCTAGGGAGATACCGAACGTGGAACATACCGGTCCCGTCATCAGCAGCTTCGGTCTGGATTATCTGGGTCTGGCCAATCTGAAGGCCGCTCATTGGAACCTCAGCGTTGGCGCCCTTTATGAGCAGGCGCTGCGCCGTGGCGAGGCGAAGCTGTCCAAGGACGGCGCGCTGGTTGCCATCACCGGCCAGCATACCGGCCGTTCCCCCAACGACAAGTTCACCGTCAAGGAAGAGACGACGGCCCACGACATCTGGTGGGGGCCGAACAAGCCCTTCACGGAAGAGGCGTTCGACCGTCTGCACCATCGCATGACGGCCTTCCTGCAGAGTCGTGAAGTGTTCGTGCAGGATCTCTATGCCGGGGCCGATCTGGCCTACCGCCTGCCGGTGCGCATCGTCACCCAGCATGCCTGGCACAACCTGTTCGCCCAGAACATGTTCATCCGCCCGCCACTGGCCGAACGGATCGATTTCGAACCGGCCTTCACGGTTTTGCAGGCGCCGGACTTCCATGCCGTGCCGGAACGCGACGGCACCCGGTCCGACGTGTTCGTCGTCATCAACTTCAAGAAGAAGCTGGTCCTGATCGGCGGCACCTCCTATGCCGGCGAGATCAAGAAGTCGGTCTTCTCCATCCTGAACTTCCTGCTGCCGGGTCAGGGCGTGCTGCCGATGCACTGCTCCGCCAATATCGGCCGCAACGGCGACACGGCCATCTTCTTCGGCCTGTCGGGCACGGGCAAGACCACCCTGTCCGCCGACAGCAGCCGCACCCTGATCGGCGATGACGAACATGGCTGGTCGGACAATGGCGTCTTCAATTTCGAAGGCGGCTGCTATGCCAAGGTCATCCGCCTGTCGGCGGAGGCCGAGCCGGAGATTTATGAGACGACGCGCCGCTTCGGCACCGTGCTGGAAAATGTCGTCATGGACCCGGTGGCCCGCTCGCTGGACCTGGACGATGCCAGCCTGACGGAAAACACCCGTGCCTCCTACCCGATCGACTTCATCCCCAATGCCAGCGAAACGGGCCGCGGCGGTCAGCCGCTGAACATCATCATGCTGACGGCCGATGCCTTCGGCGTGCTGCCGCCCATTTCCAAGCTGACGGCCGACCAGGCCATGTACCATTTCCTGTCGGGCTACACGGCCCGTGTGGCTGGCACGGAAAAGGGCGTGACCGAGCCGCAGGCCACCTTCAGCACCTGCTTCGGCGCCCCCTTCATGCCCCGCCATCCCACCGTCTATGCCAAACTGCTGGGCGAGAAGATCAAGGCGCATGGGGCCAATTGCTGGCTGGTCAACACGGGCTGGACGGGCGGTTCCTATGGCACGGGCAGCCGCATGAAGATCGGCCATACCCGCTCGCTGGTGAATGCGGCGCTGAACGGCCTGCTGGCCACGGTCCCGCACAAGCCGGAACCGAATTTCGGCCTGGCCGTGCCGGAAGGCTGCGACGGCGTGCCCAACGACGTGCTGTTCCCGCGTAATGCCTGGACCGACAAGAAGGCCTTCGACAGCACCGCCCATGAGGTCGCGCGCCGCTTCGAGGCCAATTTCGTGCAATTCGCCGATCAGGTGGACGAGAAGGTCGTGCGCGCCGGTATCCGTACCGCCGCGTAAAGACACGCCACCATCCCTCCAAGACCGGGGAGGGACGAAGAAGGCCGGGGGATCGCTCCCCCGGCCTTGTTTGTTTCAGGCCTCGTTTCAGGCCTCGCGCCGGCAGCAGTCGGGAACGGAACCAATCTGCCAAAGGCCGATTGGCGGCTGCCAGCCACCAGCCCGCCGCCCGTAGGGACTGGTATGGTGTCAGCCCGTCAGGTCTTCCATGGTCTGACGCACGACGCGCACGATCTCCGACCCGCGCGCATGGGCATCTTCGCCCAGGCTGCTGATGATGACCGACAGTTCCACCTCCGTCGTGGGGGCGTAACGGGCAACCTCGCCCAGCAGGTGATTGCTCATCACCTCCTCGCGGTCGACCCCCAGATTGCGGCCCACCTCCGACCGCCAGCTGTTCAGCGCCTGCTGGATGGCCGTTTCGATCTGGGCCTGTTCTTCCTTGCGGCGCAGGTCGCGGTAATGGACCAGCAACCGCCAGCCGCCCTCGGCGTAGGACGTGTCGATGCGTTCCACCTCCACCGTGCGCAGGAAATTGGCCACGCGCAGCTCATCCTCTTCGGCGGCAGCGTCACGGATGGTGAAGGTGCGAAGCTCAAGATTCATGATGTCGACCTGCCCTGTTGCGACGGCCGGCATCCCCACCCTTGGGATGGGGGAAGCCCGTGACCGACACTATACAAGCGACCGGAGACATCGGCATCTATCTTCCGTATGGGTTTTGCCGGATTGACGATTGGAAACCCGCGCAGGAACCTGTCCCGGAAAGAACAAAGGGCCCCGGCGGTTTCCCGCCGGAGCCCTTCTGATCATGCGCCTGTCAGGCCGGATGCTCAGGCGGCGTCCTTCTTGCCCATCCGGTCGATCAGGTTCTGCCAGCGGCCCAGCGACACGAAGTGGGCATAGACCAGGCCGATCCAGTTGCGCTTGCGCCATTCCAGGAACGTCTCGTCCGGCAGCGCATTGAACTTGGCCTCGTCGATGATGCGGAAGCCGGACAGGGCCAGCTGCTTGCCATCGGGCGTCACCACCTCGGCGCGCTGATCGACCAGCAGGCCCAGCTTCTCCACCTCTTCACAGAACAGCTGGGTCTGGCGGGCCGACTCGTTGAAGGCGACGCAGTAGTTCAGGATCTCTTCGCCTTCCTTGGTGCCCTTGCCGTCCTGGAACAGCGGGATGTCACCGTCGCGGCGCAGAATCTCCTCGTCTTCCTCGACGATCAGGACCAGACGCTTGTCCTCCGGGATTTCCACCAGCAGGAAGGGGTAGCGGCCGACATAGGCCGGGATCTGGTTGCGGTCCGCCCAGCTGCCATCGGCATTCACGAACAGATTCTCACCCGCGCGCAGGCCCAGCAGAGCCATCACGCCGGCGCTGGGGCCCGGGCCGAACACCAGCGGATAATAATTCTGCAGCTGCGGCAGTTCCTCGGCCAGCACGGGAATGGCATGGACCTTGGCGGCGTAGTTGAAGGTGCGGTTGCGCTTGACCTTCAGATCGGCATGCCGCTGCGAGCTGACAGCCATCGGGTTCTTGTACAGCAGCGGCATCTGCGGCGGAGCGTCGGCGTTGGCGACGTCGGTCATGTGATCAGTCCCGGCAATAATAGGCATGGGCGGCCGTCCGCCCGGCGCTAGAGGTGCCCTTCAACTGCCGGAAAGCGTCCGGGCTGTCAATGCCGGTGGCAGGCGACAACGGGCGAGAACCGGCAGGAAAGCAGGCTGAACAGCAAGGAAAAAGGCCAGGTGGCGCGATCCATCACGGGGGCCTGGGGTGTCATGGCGAGTACTCCTAACGGGTGTTGTCATCTGCCACCAGCATCGCCCAATCCAGCCTTGACGTCCAATATCAATCAAATACAGTCGCTGTAACTTAAAGGCACAGCAATATCGCCTTGATCGGAACTTCCATGCGCCGTCTGCCGCCCCTGACCCAACTGCGCGCCTTCGAGGCGGTCGCCCGCCATGAAAGCCTGACGCGCGCGGCCGAGGAGTTGAACGTGGCCCATACCGCCCTGTCGCGGCAGATCCGTGATCTGGAGGCGTGGCTGGGCTGTGCCCTTTTTACCCGCCATAACCGCGGCCTGACGCTGACGGAGGCCGGCAGAGCCTATCGCGATGCGGTCGTGTCGGCCTTTGACATGCTGGAATCATCGACGTCGGCGTTGCGGGCAATCCCGCCCGTGGCGGGAAGGACGCGTCTGATCCTGTCGGTGGAACCGTCCTTCGCCCAGCGTTGGCTGATCCCCCGCCTGGGCGATTTCCGGGCCAGCCATCCGGAAGTGGAGGTGGTGGTGGATGCCACGCGCGTGGCCGCGGATTTCCGCAAGGGCGGCGCCGACCTGGGCATCCGCTACGGCTCCGGTCCCTGGCCGGGATTGGAGGCGCGGCTGCTGTCGGTGGTGGTGAATTTCCCGGTCTGCGCCCCGCAGCTGGTCGCCACCCTGCCTTCCGACCCCGCGCAGCTGCTGGCCGGCGACCTGCTGCTGGAGGAGATGGACATGCCCTGGCACGCATGGTTCCGCGCGGCGGGCGTGGCAGTGACCGCCCCCCTGCGCGGCACCCGCTTCTATGATGCGGGCAATGCCATCGATGCCGCAGCGGCGGGCCAGGGGTTGGCGCTGGGTGATACGATCCTGGCCGCCGATGACGTGGCGGCAGGCCGGCTGGCCCGCCCCTATCCGCACACGGCCATCTACGACGCCTATCACCTGGTGGCGCCAGCCCCGCATTTCCGCCGACCGCCCGTGAAGGCCTTCACCGACTGGGTGACCAGGACGATGACGGCCTTCCAGGCGGAGCGGGGGGATGGTGTCCTTAATCCCGCAACAGGTCGTTGATGCTGGTCTTCGACCGGGTCTGCGCGTC
Organism: Niveispirillum sp. FG148; assembly: GCF_057809655.1. NCBI lineage: Bacteria > Pseudomonadati > Pseudomonadota > Alphaproteobacteria > Rhodospirillales > Azospirillaceae > Niveispirillum > Niveispirillum sp. FG148. Next base: position 39,189 of record NZ_JBMDKJ010000029.1, on the reverse strand, counting down.
CACCCGCTTGACGATGACGGCGCAGGAAAGCGACGGGCCGGGCGTGCCATCGGGCAGCGGCTTGCCGGGCAGGCTGCCGGGGACGACCACCGAATAGGCCGGAACACGGCCGATGAAGACCTCGCCCGTCGTGCGGTCGATGATCTTGGTGGTAGCGCTGATGAAGACGCCCATGGACAGGACCGCGCCCTGTTCCACGATCACGCCTTCCACCACTTCCGACCGGGCGCCGATGAAGCAGTCATCCTCGATGATGACGGGGCCGGCCTGCAGCGGTTCCAGCACACCGCCGATGCCCACGCCGCCCGACAGATGCACATTCTTGCCGATCTGGGCACAGGAGCCGACCGTGGCCCAGGTATCGACCATCGTGCCCTTGTCCACAAAGGCACCGACATTGACGAAGCTGGGCATCAGCACAACGCCTGGGGCGATATAAGCGCTGCGGCGTACGACGCTGCCGGGCACGGCGCGGAAGCCGGCGGTGCGCCACTGCGCCTCGTCCCAACCGTCGAATTTCGACGGCACCTTGTCCCACCAGGAGGCACCGCCCGGCGCGCCGCTGATCATGGCATTGTCGTTCAGACGGAAGGACAGCAGCACGGCCTTCTTCAGCCACTGGTTCACCACCCAGGCGCCGTCCAGCTTCTCCGCCACGCGGGCATCGCCGGCATCCAGCAGGGACAGGGCGCGGTTGACGGCGTCGCGCACGTCGCCGGTCGTGGAAAAGCCAAGGTCGGCACGGTCTTCCCAGGCCTGGTCGATGATGCGGGCGAGATCGGCGTGGCTGCTCATGACGGCGTTCCTGTCACAGGGTTGTGAAGATCGGCCGCGAGAGTGGGCAGGTGCCGGCGGCCTGTCAACGCGACAGCCCGCAGAGCGCCCATGTGCTGGAGCAGATTACCGCACGGGTGCTGTCAATCCGGCCAACCAGCTTTCCACCTCATCGATCACATGGTGGACATGGGGGCCGGGATGCTCAGGCTGGGGCTTCACCTCCCCCACCTTCAGGTCGGGACGGGAAAACTCGCTGTCGGTGCGCACCCAGACCGTGGTCATGCCCATGGCGGCCGCCGGCCCCAGATTGCGGTGCAGATCCTCCACCATCACGGCGCGCGATGGTTCCAGCGCAAAGCGCCGCGCCATGACAGCATAGGGGGCCGGGTCGGGCTTGGGCACGTAATCGGCGGCAACGATATCGAAGATGCCGTCGAACTGATCGGCCACGCCCAGTCGGGCCAGCACATTTTCTGCATGGCGCACGGACCCGTTGGTAAAGACCAGCTTGCGCCCGGGCAGCGCGCGCAGTGATGCCGCCAGCACGGGCGACGGCGGAACCGGCGTCACATCGATATCATGCACATAGTCCAGGAATTCGGCCGGATCCATGCCGTGATGGATCATCATGCCGCGCAGCGATGTGCCATGTTCCAGATAATATTGCTTCTGCTTGGCGCGCGCCAACGCTGGGTCCATATCCAGCGCACGGGCGATGAAGTCCGTGATGCGGACATCCACCTGGGCGAACAGGTTGCAACGCGCCGGGTACAGCGTGTTGTCCAGATCGAACACCCAATGGTCGACATGGTCGAACCGGGTGTCACGCGGGGTGGCGCCCATAGGGGCGGGGCGGTGGTGATTGGCCTTGCTCATGCCCCGTAACATGGTCACGACGCCAACTAACCGCAAGCGCAATGGACCGGAACCCCCGTCTGCGTTACCACTGGTGGCCATTAACCCTGATCCGGGAGCGTCCCCGCCTTGTCCGTCCTTTCCGGTTCCGCCCCGTCCACCTGCGAAGACGACGGCCTGTCCGACCTGCTGGAAGGTTGGCCCGGCCCCGCCCTGGCCTTGGACATCAGCGGACAACCGGTTGCGACCAATGAAGTGGCGCGGGCCCTGGCCGCCCGCCATGGCGGCTGGTTGACGGAACTGACGCGCTGGGCTGGTGTCGGCGGCCCCTTGACAGAGCCTTACCGGTCGGTGCCCGTGGAAACCGGCAGCGGGCCGGGCGTGGTCGAATTCACCACAGTGCTGCGCAATGACGGCGGCATCATCTGCCTGGGACGCGACGTCACCCTGGAACGGCGCCTGCGACACGCATTGACCGAGTCGCGGCAGCGCTACAAGGATCTGGTCGACATTTCGTCGGATTTCGCTTGGGAAGTCGGGCCGGATGGACGCTTCGTCTTCGTGTCGGCGGCCGGTGCCATCGGCTATGACCCCGACGATCTGATCGGACGCCACCCCTCGGAATTCGTGCTGAGCGATTTCGCCGACCAGCCCCTGCCCTTCGACACCGGTGTCGCCATCGAACGCACGGAAGTCTGGCTGCGGGCCAAGAACGGGGACTCGGCCTGCCTGATCTCCTCCGCCGTTCCGCTGATCGGTGCCGAGGGTGAATGGATCGGCGCACGCGGTGCCTGCCGCGACATCACCGAAGCGCGGGTGAAGGGCATGGAACTGGCGCAGGTCCGCCTGCGCGAGAAATATCTGGGCTATATCGTCTCCTCCACCCGCGACGACGTGGACCCGGGCAAGACGCTGGAAATTGCGGTGGGCGTAGCCATCAATGCCACCGGGGCCGGCGGGGCCACGCTCTATGCCCGCACGGGCGACGTCTTCTCCGAGGCGGCCCGGCAGGGAATGATGCCGGACGGGCTGCGCCCCTTCATCGCCACCTTCCTGGAACGTGTAGCCGCGCAGCCCGAACCCGCCCTGAATGCCGAGGGGGAATGGCGGCTGCTGGCCAGCCGTACGCTGTTCCGGCACGAGGTGAACGGCGCGGTTCTGGTCTGGCGTGGCGACGGTCAGGAATGGACCGAGGATGACCTGTCCATGGTCCAGGCCATCGCCGATCAGGTGGGCGTGGCCGTGGCGCAGGCACGCTACCAGGAAAGGTTGAAGACCCTGTCGGAGCGCGATGGCCTGACCGGCCTGTACAATCGCCGCACCTTCATGGAGATGTTGGAGCAGCGGCTGGACAAGCAAACGGGCGGCGGGTCCGCCCTGCTTTATTTCGATCTCGACAATTTCAAGGCCGTCAACGACAAGTTGGGACATGGCGCCGGTGACGATGTGCTGCGCGCCGTGGGTGAATTGTTGGGCCGCCTGGCCCGCGCTGCCGATCTGGCGGGGCGCCTGGGCGGCGACGAGTTCGTGCTGTGGGTCGACCGTGTCGATGAACCCCAGGCGCTGGCGGTTGCGGACCGTCTGCTGCGCGAAGCGGCGGAATTCCTGCGGCCGCTGTCCGCCACGCCCGACAAGCCGCTGGGCGTGTCCGTGGGCGTCGCGGTCTATCGCGGCGGGTCGGGAGAAACGGCCCAGGGGCTGGTCGACCGGGGTGACCAGGGTATGTATGCTGCCAAGCGCATGGGCAAGGGGTACCGGTCCCTGGCGCCCGCCTTTGCGCCAGAGCCGCAGCAGGCTACATGAGATGAAGATGACGGCTGCCCCTGTGGTGGCCGGTGGTGATGGATCGTTGTTGCGGGTCGTGTGCTGATGTCTGGTTCGTCCAACCCCCTGGATTACGATACGGCGAAGAAGCTGGCCGCCAGCCAGGACATGGGTGACCGGCGGCTGGTGGCCAGCCGTGCCGACACCCAGCCGGAAATCCTGTTCTTTCTGGCCAATGATGCCGCCGCCGAGGTGCGTCGCGAGATCGCCCGCAACGACGCCACGCCGCGGCAGGCCGACCTGTTGCTGTGTGGCGACCCGGACGACGAGGTGCGCAGCGGTCTGGCATCCAAGATCGCCCGTCTGGTGCCGACCCTGACCGCAGACCGGGTTGGCCAGCTGGAGCGCATGACGCTGGACATCGTGGAGGCACTGGCCCGCGACCAGGCCACCGCCGTCCGCCGCGCCGTGGCCGAGGTGCTGAAGGACAGCGCCGGTGCGCCGCCGCAATTGATCCAGCAGCTGGCCCGCGACCTGGAATTGTCGGTCAGCGGACCCGTGCTGCGCCACTCGCCGCTGCTGACCGATGATGATCTGCTGTCGATCATCGGCAGCCAGCCCATGGATGGAAAGCTGGTCGCCATTGCCGAGCGTGCCGGCCTGTCCGGTTCCGTTTCCGAGGCTGTGGCCCGTACCCAGAGCGAAGCCGCCGTGGCCGCCCTGCTGGGCAACGGATCGGCACAGATCCGCGAGGAGACGCTGGACCGCATCATCGACATGGCCCCCAGGCATGAGCCGTGGCACGGCCCCCTGGTCCGCCGCCCGTCGCTTCCGCCCAAGGCCGCGGCCCGCATCGCCGGTTTTGTCAGCGACCAGTTGCTGAAGGTGCTGGAAAGCCGGGTCGACCTGCCGGCCGATGTGCGCAATGCCGTGCGCAACGCCATACAGCAGCGGGCGAAAACCCATGGAAACGGGCGCGGTGGGGCCGAACCGCTGGGCCTAGACGATGCCGACGCGGAAGAGGCGCCGAAGGAACGTCCCATGGACCGGGCGCGCAAGGCACATGCCGCCGGCAAGCTGGACGAAGAAATGATCGCCAGCGCGCTGACCCAGGGTGATCGTGGCTTCGTGCTGGCTGCCCTGGCCGTGCGCGCCACCATACCCCTGGACGCGGTGGACAAGATCATTGGCGGACAAAGCGCACGCGGCGTCACCGCCCTGTGCTGGAAGGCCAAGATTTCCATGCGCCTGTGCCGCCAGGTGCAATTGCGGGTCGCCAATATCCCGCCCAGTTCAGTGCTGAATGCGCGGGAGGGTACGCATTACCCGATGTCGGACAGCGAAATGGCCTGGCAGTTGGAATTTTTCGGACTGAAGGCCTGACGCATGACGGCCATGGGCGACAAGGCTGTCGAAACCTTGCATCCGGGGCCCATCGGCATGATGGCCGGCACCGCCGCCCGCCGTGTCATGCAGTCATTGATGCGCACCGGACAGGAAGCGCGTTTCATTGGCGGCTGCGTACGCGATGCCCTGCTGGGCATTCAGGCCAATGATGTCGATATCGCCACGCCGCTGCTGCCGGACGAGGTCATGCGCCGCCTGCGCCAGGATGGCATCCGCGTGCTGGCCACGGGTATCGACCATGGCACGGTGACCGCCGTGCTGGACGGCACCTCATTCGAGATCACGACATTGCGGCGGGATGTGGAAACGGACGGGCGGCACGCCACGGTTGCCTTCACCGACGATTGGCTGGCCGATGCCAGCCGCCGGGATTTCACCTTCAACGCCATGTCCCTGACCCCGGAAGGGGAATTGTACGACCCGTTCGGCGGCGTGCGCGATCTGAAGGCTGGCCGTGTCCGCTTCATCGGTTCCGCCCGCGAGCGCATCGCGGAGGATGTGCTGCGCATCCTGCGCTTCTTCCGCTTCCATTCACGCTTCGGCCAGGGGCGCCCTGATGCCGACGCGCTGGCGGCCTGCGCCACATTGTCGCCATTGCTGCCCACCCTGTCGGGAGAGCGCGTGCAGCAGGAGGTGATGCGCATCCTGGCCCAGGATCGCATGGTGGAGACGTGGCGGCTGATGCTGCAAACCGGCATCGTGGCCCAGATCCTGCCCAAGGCAGTGGATATCGAACGGCTGGCCGCCCTGGACCGGCTGGAATGGCTGGTGGGTGAGGCGCATCCCATGGCGCACCTGGCGGCTTTGCTGCCGCCGGGCCTGACGGCGGCCAGCGACACGGCCGAACGCCTGCGCCTGTCGAACAGCAACCGGGAGCGGCTGATGGCGCTGTGTGCGCCCACGGTGGATGTGCATCCGGACCTGACCATCACCAGCCGTCGACATGCCCTGCAGAAGCTGGGTCCCGATCTTTACCGCGACCAGCTGCTGCTCTCGGCCGCGACACGGCGCACGCCGGCCGTGGAACTGGTGGAAGCGCTGGCCGATGCCGCCACCTGGATCGTCATCCCGTTCCCCCTGAAGGGGCGCGACGTGCTGGATCTGGGCGTGCCACCCGGGCCCAATGTCGGGCTGCTGCTGGCCGGGGTTGAAGGCTGGTGGGCCGCGCGGGATTACCGGCCCACGCGGGAGGACTGCCTGATAGAGCTGAGCCGCCGCATCAATGACCGCAGACAGACCGACGATGCGCCGGCCCTTGACTGACGGCGAGGGCCGTCTGACCCCAGGAAGCACATCCGGCGCTGGACATCCAGCCGCCCTGACTGCATCAGTAATCTGTGGTGACCAGACCGGTCGTGCGATCTCCATGATCGCAAAGCACCGGATCGGAACGGAGAGGCCGGATGCGGGCCAGTGACATTGACGGGGTGCTGGAATTCTGGTTCCAGGAAGCTGGACCCGGCCGCTGGTTCGGCGGCGGACCCGAATTCGATGTGCTGGTCACACAGCGCCTGCTGGCCGCACATCTGGCCGCCGCCAATGGCGACCTTGCCGATTGGGCGGAAACGGCGGAAGGGACACTGGCCCTGTGCATCCTGCTGGATCAGGCGCCGCGCAACATGTTCCGCGGCACGCCGCGCGCCTTTGCCACCGATGAACGCGCCCTGTCCATCGCCACCGACGCCATCGCCCGCGAACAGGACCTGATGCTGCCGGAAGACCGGCGGCTTTTCGTCTATCTGCCGTTCGAACATTCCGAACAGATCGAGGATCAGCGGCTGTCGGTGCGACTGTTCGCCAACCGCACCCGTGACCCGACCCTGCTGGACTATGCCTGCCGACATCTGGCCGTCATCGCCCAGTTCGGCCGCTTTCCCCATCGCAACAAGGTGCTGGAACGGGAAAGCACGGCCGAAGAGCTGGCCTATCTGGCTATGCCGGGTTCCGGCTTCTGAACGCTTTTTACGTCTGCTTCAGCCGCCGGTTCAGAACGGCCGGACAATGACCAGGATGACGATGCCGATCATCAGCAGGGTCGGCACCTCGTTCAGGATGCGGAAATATCGCTGCGGCTTGGTGTTGGCGTCCTGAGCAAACAGGCGCACATGCTTGGACAGCACGCCATGCACGCCCGACAGGGCAATGACCAGTGCCAGCTTGGCATGCAGCCAGCCCTGTCCTTTCAGCAGATCCAGGTTCAGCGCGATCATGGCGCCGCCGCATAGCCAGGTCGCAATCATGGCCGGGTTGATGATGGCCTTCAACAGCCTGCGTTCCATGACCTTGAAGGTTTCCGACTGGGTGGAACCGGCGGGCGCTTCGCAATGATAGACGAAAAGGCGCGGCAGATAGAGCATCCCCGCCATCCAGGCGATGACGCTGATGACATGCAAGGCCTTGATCCAAAGATAGAATTCCATGATGTCGCCTTCCCGCTCCCTGCCTGCCGGATATCCTGATGCACCTTTGCCGGCCGGTGCCAGCATGGGCTAAATACCATTCCAAAGGCCGCCAACCAAGCATGACCCGTCTGCACGAAAGGGTTGTGGCTTGCATACCGGTGTACGCCCGTTTAGGTTTCTTCCGCTTTCCAAAGATGGCGCCGCCGGCACAGGACCCAATAATGGCAGATACAGCCCAGACCGAAGCGCCAGAACAGGAGGCAGAAACCGTCGCTTTCGACGATGCCTCCCGCGATGCGCTGCATATTCTGCCGATGTCCATGCTGCCCTTGCAGACACCGGGCCTGCGCCGCGCCAAGCTGATCAAGAATGCCAGATTGGAAACAGTGGTGGAGGTGTTCCAGGACCGTTCGACCGGCAGCGGCCAGATCAGTCCCGACCATCTGGGCAGCCTGTTTCCCAGCCACACCAAGTCGCTGCGCCTGGACATGGTGCAGATCAACAAGCTGACCCGCATCAACAGCTTCGATGTCTACACCTTGCGCAAGGAACTGCGCCGAGTCGGCATCGCCGTGAATGATGCCAAGTCCCTGCAGCTGTCCGACAGCAAGCGGGCCGAGCTGACCGGCTATATGAAGGATTTCACGCGCCCGCTGCTTCAACAGGTCTATGGCAATGACCAGCGGCAGATCAGCGACGTGGCCGACATCCTGGCCATGCTGGCCAACCCCGACCGGGAAGAGGCGCTGAACAACCTGCGCCTGCTGTCTGAGAAGCTGAAGGTGAAGCTGAACGAGATTCCGGACTTTCTGGAGGATTACGGCGACGTCTTTCTGTCGCTGGCCTATTTCCGTTCCTGCCTGGACGGGATCGTGCCGGAGGTGCAGCGCTTCCTGAAATGGGCGATGGAGCCGAAATCGTCGGAACTGATCGCGCGCGACCGCAATGTGATGAAGATGCTGTCCGACGTGCAGAGCAAGCTGACCTCCATCACCACCTCCATCACCGGCCGTTTCGAGGCGTTCGACCGGCGGTCGAAGGATTTCTGGAACGATATCAGCGCCGAAAGCTTCCGGTCGGTGCGACACCAGATCGAAAGCCATCATGTCACCATCGGCGGCGTGCTGTGCGGTCTGGCCGTGAAGATGGCGCTGTGGCGCGCCCGCTTCCCGCAGGGGGGTGCTGGCCCCAACAAGCGCGTGGAATTCGTGCGGTCGGAAATCCTGCCGGGCCTGGACCACATCATGGCCATCGAAAGTGCTGCCAGCGGCATGCGCTGACATCCCGGTCAGCCGGACAGAGGCAGGGCCAGGGTCTGTTTCAGGGTGCTGAAGACCAGCGAGGTCTTGTATTTGACGACGGCACGGTTGGCCTCGCCCAGCGCGCCCATCAACATGTTGAACGCATCCACGTCATCGCAGCGGACAAGCAGGATCAGGTCCGCGTCGCCACTGACATACCAGCAGGACTGAACCTCGGGCCGCCCCTGGACCCAGCGGCCCAGAGCATCCAGTACATCGCGCCGGTCGCTGTCCAGCATCAGTTCCACCAGGGCAGTGAAGCCCACGCCGAAATCGGCAGGGTTGGGCACGGCCACGATGCCGGCGATGGCGCCCGCCGCCTTCAGCCTGGCGACGCGGCGTTGTACGGCGGACGCAGAGAGATTGACCAGCGCGGCCAGGGCCTCATGGGTGCGGTCGGCATCCTGCTGAAGCAGTGCCACCAGCTTGCGGTCGAATTCATCCCATTTGTCGGACATGCCGCGTCCCGCTCCCCCAATTCGCTGGAAAAACCCGCCCCCGGCAACGGGATCGGGCGGTTTCCCCAGGCAACCTTTTTATGATCGGGCATCGCTTGACGACAAGGAGCCCTGTCAATGCTGGACCATCTTTCCATCGCTGTGGATGATCTGTCCGCCGCCGCCCTGTTCTACGACCGGCTGCTGACCCCGCTGGGGTATCGCCGGTTTTCGGAACAGACTGCCATGATCGGTTATGCGGGCGATCCGCCCGGTTCCAGCCTGTGGCTGCAAAGGCCCGCCAACGGGGCCCCCGCGACCAGCATGGCGGGCTTCCATGTGGCCCTGGCCGCCCCGACACGCGCGGCCGTGCGGGCGGGACATGCGGCGGGCCTGGCCGCGGGTGCGCGTGACCAGCGGCCCCCGGCGCTGCTGCCCGCCATCCATCCCGACTATTACTTTGCCATGATCCAGGACCCGCACGGGCATTGGATCGAGCTGGTCTGCCACAGCCCGGATGACGAGGCATAAGGGCAGGCAGAAGGGCCAAGCATGCCGTCACTTCATCCCTGAAATCGCCGCAATAGGGGCGCATCAGCTTGTGGACATAGGGGGTGGGCCCTATCCTGCCCATGCCCCTCTACCCCCGCCTTGTTCCGGACCCCTGCCTTGAGCACGCTGAGCGCCCCGCCCCGTTTCCGCCCCGCAGGACCGCCGCCGAAGAAGCGGGCGCCGGCCGGCCCGCCGCCGGGTGGCTCTGGCGGTGGCGGTCAGGGCGCCCCCCCTTCCCCGCCGCCGCCGGAAAAGGGCAAGGCCCCGCGCAAGGCGAAGCCGCGGAAATCCTGGGGCGGGCGCATCCTGTCCGGTCTGGTCGTCCTGGGCATCTGGGGGCTGATCGTGGCGGCCGGCATCTTCGCCTATGTCGCCCACGACATGCCCAATATCTCCGAAGTGGCGACGGCCGCCCGCCGTCCGGCCATCACCCTGGTGGCGCTGGACGGGACCGAGTATCAGCGGTTGGGCGATCTGCGCGGGGAAACGCTGGATGTCAGCGAACTGCCGCCACATTTCGTCCAGGCCCTGGTCGCCACGGAAGACCGTCGGTTCTTCAGCCATTTCGGTGTCGACCCCATCGGCATCCTGCGCGCCGCCTATACCAATTACCGCGCAGGCCGGACCGTGCAGGGCGGTTCAACCCTGACCCAGCAGCTGGCCAAGAACCTGTTCCTGACCCCGGACCAGAACTTCAAGCGCAAGGCGCAGGAGGCGCTGCTGGCCCTGCGGCTGGAAGCGACCTACAGCAAGGAACAGATCCTTACCGCCTATCTGAACCGCGTCTATCTGGGGGCCGGTACCTATGGCGTGGATGCCGCTGCCCGCACCTATTTCAACAAATCGGCGCGTGATCTCAGCTTGCGGGAATCGGCCATCATCGTCGGCCTGCTGAAGGCACCGTCGCGCTATGCCCCCACCTCCAGCCTGAACCGGGCCACCCAGCGCATGGGCGTGGTCCTGCGCGCCATGCTGGATGAGGGCTATATCACCCCGGCCCAATATGATGCCGCCATGGCCGTGCCGCAGGTGCCGGCGCGCAAGCCGGGGGCGGACGGTGACGGACGCTATTTCGCCGGCTGGGTGGCCGATCAGGTGGAAGCCTTTGTCGGGGCCGACCATGGTGATCTGGTCGTCTACACCACCTTCGATCCGCACCTGCAGCAGAGGGCGGAGGCCAAGGTGACGGAGATGCTGAACGGACCGGGGGCCGAGGCCCGGGTCAGCCAGGCCGCCGCCCTGGTGATGACGCCCGACGGGGCCGTGCGCGCCATGATCGGGGGCAAGGATTACGCCGCCAGCGAATTCAACCGCGCCACCCAGGCCTTGCGCCAGCCCGGCTCCTCCTTCAAGCCCATGGTCTATCTGGCAGCCCTGGAATCGGGCTGGACGGAGGGCAGCACCATCCTGGACGCGCCCTATCGCAAGGACAAATGGACCCCCGGCAATTACGACGGCAAGTTCCGCGGCGAGGTGACGCTGCGCGATGCGCTGGCCCATTCGCTGAACACGGCCACCATCCGCTTGGCCGAAGCCGTGGGTATCGACAATGTACGCCGGGCGGCCAAGCGGCTGGGCCTGACCACCCCCATGCGCCGTGACCTGTCGCTGGCATTGGGCACATCGGAAGTGACCCTGCTGGACATCACGGGCGCCTATGCCACGCTGGCCAATGACGGGGAGGCGGTGATCCCCTATGGCATCCTGGAAATCCGCGACACGGACGGCACGATCCTGTACCAGCGGCACGGATCCAGCGCCGGCTTCGCCGTTGCCACCCCGCATGTGGAGGCGATGAACCGCCTGCTGTCCGGCCCTGTCACCTATGGCACCGGCAAGGCGGCTCAACTGGACCGGCCGACCGTGGGCAAGACGGGCACGACCCAGGACTACAAGGACGCCTGGTTCATCGGCTATACGGCCGATCTGGTGGGCGGCGTCTGGCTGGGCAATGACGATGGCGCACCCATGAAGAAGGTCACGGGTGGTGGCCTGCCCGCCAAACTGTGGCACGCCATCATGGTGGAGGCGCACCAGGGCCTGCCGCCGCGGGGCCTGCGCGGACTGGGCGGCCCCGCGCTGGAGGAGGACCGCCCGGCCCTGCTGCCGGTGGCCAGTGAAGTGTCGGAACTGCCGGCCGAGGGCATGGCCCAGACGGCGGAAGGCACGCCACCGACCGATCCGGTCGCCCCGGCGGAAGGCGGCGATCCGATCGGCGACCTGCTGCACCGGCTGACAGGGCGGTAAGCAACGGGCCGGCCGGGGCGGGGGGCGCCCCGGCCAACACCCGTCAGGCCGCGGCGTCCAACGCCGGGTAATCCAGATAGCCCCGTTCGTCCCCGCCATAGAAGGTGGCACGGTCGGCCTGGGCCAGGGGGGCATTGCGGCGGAACCGTTCCACCAGGTCTGGGTTGGCGATGTAGGGCACGCCAAACGCAATGGCGTCCGCCGCCCCGTCCGCGATCAGCCGGTCACCAACCTCCCGCGTGATGCCGCCATTCAGGATGAACGGACCCTTGAAGGTCTTGCGCAGCAGGCTGGCAACGCGCGTGGCGCCGGGTGGCGGGCTCATCTGATGGTTGTCGACCAGCGGTTCGATAATGTGCAGGAAGGCCAGGTTGAAGCGGTTCAGCTGTTCGGCGGCATAGCCGAAAGTGGCCGCCGGGTCGCTGTCCGACATGTTGTGATAGGCGCCGTTGGGGCTGAAGCGGATGCCGACGCGGCCACCACCCAGCACATCGGTCACCGCCGCCACCACGTCCAGCATGAAGCGGTTGCGGTTTTCCACCGATCCGCCATAGCGGTCGGTGCGCAGGTTGGAGCCGCTGCGGATGAACTGGTCGACCAGATAGCCGTTGGCACCGTGGATCTCCACCGCGTCGAAGCCGGCACGCTTGGCATTCTCCGCCGCCTTGGCGAAATCGGCGACGATGCCCGCGATCTCGTCCGTTTCCAGGGCACGCGGCGTTTCATAGTCCAGCATGCCCTGCGGCGTGAAGGCCTTGCCGTCCGGCTTGATCGCTGACGGCGCCACCGGCAGCGCCCCGCCCGGCTGCAGGACGCGGTGCGACAGGCGACCGACATGCCACAGCTGGGCGGCGATGCGCCCGCCGGCCGCATGCACGGCGTCGGTCACGCCACGCCAGCCGGCCACCTGGTCGTCGGAGAAAATGCCGGGCGTGAAGGCATAACCCTGGCCCTGCTGGCTGATCTGGGTGCCTTCGGTGATCAGCAGGCCCGCGGTGGCGCGCTGCACGTAATATTTGGCGGTCGCCGGCGTCGCGACATCACCCTTGCCGGCCCGCGACCGGGTCATGGGCGCCATGATGACGCGGTTCGGCAGGTCCAGATCGCCCAGACGCAGGGGCGAGAGAAGATCGGAGTGGCTCATCGGAAAGTCCCGTGAAGCAAAGGGTTGGGGGCGGCCCGGCCATGCGGCACCGCACCATGGGCTCATGCACCCAGAGTTAGGTGCCGGCCGCACAACTGCAAGTGACGCCGATCACCAGCCGCCCCTCCAGTAATGAAACGCAGCTTTAATCGCATGCATGCTCGCATTTCGCGTGCGATGCGATAGGATGGAGGCGCGGGCCGCCTCCGGGCTCGCGTCACATATCGCAGAAGATGGTTTCGCTCGAACTCGCCGCGGTCCTGTTCCTGATCCTGTTGAACGCGTTCTTCGCCATGTCGGAACTGGCTGTGGTCTCCGCCCGGAAGATCCGGCTGCAACAGATGGCCGAGGAAGGGCGCCGGGGGGCCAACACCGCGCTGGCCCTGCAGGAGGACCCATCGCGCTTTCTGTCGACGGTGCAGATCGGCATCACCCTGATCGGCGTCATCAATGGTGCTGTCGGTGGCGCCACCCTGTCGGAACGGCTGGCCCCCGTGCTGGACGCCGTGCCAGCACTGGAAGGCTATGGCGAGACGCTGGCGATCTCCATCGTCGTCATCTCCATCACCTATCTGTCGCTGATCATCGGCGAACTGGTGCCCAAGCGCATCGCGCTCAACAATGCGGAAGGCATCGCCGTCTTCGCCGCCCCCATCATGCGCGGCCTGTCACGGTCTACCGCCCCCTTCGTCTGGCTGCTGGGCGCCAGCACGGAAGCCATGCTGAAACTGCTGCACATCCCCGAAAAGGCGGAGCAGACGGTCACCGAAGAAGAAGTGAAAAGCCTGATCGCCGAAGGCACGGCCAGCGGCGTCTTCGATCCCGGCGAAAAGCGCATGATCGAAGGTGTCATGCGCCTGGCCGACCGCACCGTGCGCTCGCTGATGACGCCGCGGCCAGAAGTGATGTGGCTGGACATTGATGACGAGCCGGAGAACATCAAGCGGGAGATCCGGGAGGCAGGCCATTCCCGTTTCCCCGTCTGTCGCGGCGATTTCGACGACGTGATCGGCATTCTGCATACCAAGGACATGCTGCACCGGCTGCTGCAAGGCGGCAATTTCGACATGCGCGCCGTCGTGCGCGACGCCCTGGTTGTCCATGACGGCACGGAGGTCATGCGCCTGCTGGAACTGTTCAAGCAGTCGGGCGAGCAGCTGGCCATCGTCGTTGACGAATATGGCACGGTGGAAGGCATCGCCACCCTGACCGACGTGCTGGAAGGCATCGCCGGCGAACTGCCCGATGATGGCGGGGAGGACAGCGATATCGTCCGCCGCGCCGACGGGTCACTGCTGATCGACGGCATGATGGCCGTGGAAGAGGTGGAAGCCCATCTGGGCCTGAAAAGCCTGCGCGACGAGGACAGCGGCTATCACACGCTGGCGGGCTTCCTGCTGTTCAAACTGGGGCGCATCCCGACGGCCGGCGAATATGCCGACCATGACGGCTACCGGTTTGAAGTGGTGGACATGGATGGTCGCCGCATCGACAAGGTGCTGGTGACGCCGACGCCGGGGGAGTGAGCCCCGGTCATTGACGCAAGCCGGCGCTTACCCCGCCGACTTGCCCTCTGCCCCGCCTTCCGTGCCCCCGGCCGCCGTTGCCGCATCGCGTTCGGCCTGTTCGGCCTTGGCCTGGGCGATCTGGGCCAGACGGTTGCGATAGGCAGTGACGGCGCCGCGCACTTCCGCCTCCACCACCGACAGGTCAGCCCGACGCGATGTCAGGGCGGCAATGCCGATGGCCGCCGCCCGCAGCGGCTGCACGCCCAGCAGCGGTTTGTCCGGCGCATTGCGGAAGACCTCCACGCCTGCCCGGATGGTGGCGGCGTAATTCTCCGCCGGGCCGCGCAGGTCGCTGTCCGGCCGCAGCCGCCGCATCAGTTCTTCCAGCGCCGCGCCCCCGCGCAGCAGGTGGTCGGCCGCCATCCGGTCCGCACCCGCCGCCAGGCCGGGCGTGGCGAAATCGATCAGAAAGGCCACCTGGAAACCGTTGCGCACAATCTTCTGGGCATTGATGGCGTCCAGGGCGTTGGCGACGCTGTCGGCGGCGCGGTTGCGGTCATACTGGCCCAGCGCCTTCATGCGCAAGGTGTTCGGCACGTCGAACAGGGGGATCTGGATACCCTCGCGCGGCTGGCGCCGACGGTCGGGACCGATATAGTCCGCTGTGACCACAAAGCTCTTCCGCGCTTCGATCAGGTTGACCAGCCGGTCATGCACCTGCTTGGCGCTGAAAGGCTTGGCCATCATGTCGTCGGCGCCGGTGGCGTTGAATCGCAGAAGCAGCGACGGTGTCGGCTGCCAGGTGGTGGCGATGACGCCGATGAAGGGATTGTGCGGCGCCTGGGCATGGCGCAGCCCCTGCACGAATTTCAGCCCGTCGGGGTCGGGTGCGTCGGCATCGATGAAAATCAGATCGGGCTGCACGGCCACCATGGCCGTCGGCACATCGGCAATGCCGGTGAAATCCAGAATCCGATCCACCCCCATCCGGGCCAGGATGCCGCGCAGCAACCGCCGCGTATTGACCTCCCGATCCACGATGAGGACGGCGAGCGAGCGGAAGTCATAATCAGTCATGATCCGGCCCTCCCAGGCCGGTTACGGGCACCACCGGGGCCGACGT
The DNA here is from genome assembly GCF_057809655.1 of Niveispirillum sp. FG148. NCBI lineage: Bacteria > Pseudomonadati > Pseudomonadota > Alphaproteobacteria > Rhodospirillales > Azospirillaceae > Niveispirillum > Niveispirillum sp. FG148. The sequence goes on along the minus strand of NZ_JBMDKJ010000029.1, from coordinate 23,672 downwards.
CTCAGTTTCAATCAGTTGATATAGCCAACAGGTACGGCCGGGCAAGGAGACCGGACGGCCGGTGACGGTCAGAACAGCCCCTGGCGTGGCCGTCGGCCATCCTTCCTCGTCACCCGTGTCCAAAAGGCAACGCCAGCCGGTTCCGCCGGCCACCGATGGCAGGATGAATTCGGCCGCCTCTGTCGCGGCGTTGACGATCAGCAGCAGCACCCCGTCCAGGGCGGGCGTGCCATCGACCGCCAAATGCTGGCCGGCCTTGCCGTTCAGCAGCAGGCCCAGGCAGCGCGCCTGTCCGTCGCGCCATTGCTCCGCCGCCTTCTCCACCCCTTGCGGGTTGATCCAGGTGATGTCCTTCAGCCCGTCGGCAGAAACTTCCCGTCCGTGCAGGAAGCGGCCCCGGCGCAGCACGGGATGGGCACGGCGCAGCCGGGTCAGGCGCGCCACAAAACGCGTCATGGCGGCGCCGGCCTCTCCCACCCCCGGCCAGTCGGTCCAGGAGACCTCGTTATCCTGGCAATAGGCATTGTTGTTGCCGCGCTGTGTGCGCAGCAGCTCGTCACCCGCCGTCAGCATGGGTGTGCCTTGCGACAGCAGCAGCGTGGCCAGCATGTTGCGGGCCTGACGCCGGCGTACGGCCAGCACCTCAGGGTCATCACTCGGGCCCTCGACCCCGTGGTTGAAGCTGAAATTGGCGTCGTGGCCGTCGCGGTTGCCTTCCTGGTTCGCCTCATTGTGCTTGGTGTTGTAGGAGACGAGGTCGGCCAGGGTGAAGCCATCGTGGCTGGTCACGAAATTGACGCTGGCCCAGGGGCGGCGGCGGGCATTGTCGAAAATATCGGCCGACCCGGTCAGACGCGCCGCCAGTTCCGGCAACATCCCCTCGTCCCCCCGCCAGAAACGGCGGATGGTGTCGCGGTAGCGGTCGTTCCATTCACTCCAGCCGGACGGAAACTGCCCCACGCGGTAGCCGCCGGGACCGATGTCCCAAGGCTCCGCGATCATTTTCACACCCGCCAGCACCGGGTCCTGGCGCACGGCATCCAGGAAGCCGGAGCCATTGTCGTAACCATGCGTTTCCCGCGCCAGCGTCGTTGCCAGATCGAAACGGAACCCGTCGACATGCATTTCCGTCACCCAGTGACGCAGACTGTCCATGACCAGTTGCAGCACACGGGGATGCGACAAATTAAGGGTATTTCCGGTTCCGGTATGATCCTGGTAGAAGCGCTTGTCGTGCGGATGCAGCAGATAGTAGCTGGCATTGTCGATGCCGCGGAAGGACAGGGTCGGGCCCAGATGGTTGCCCTCGCCCGTGTGGTTATAGACCACGTCCAGGATGACCTCGATCCCGGCATCATGCAGGCGGGCCACCATGTTCTTGAATTCCCGCGTCGACCGGCCGGTCATATAGCGGGGTTCGGGCGCAAAGAAGCAGATGCTGGCATAGCCCCAATAATTATGCAGGGAGCGTTCAACCAGATGCCGGTCGTCGGTGAAGGCGTGGACGGGCAGCAGTTCCACCGCTGTCACACCCAGCACCTTCAGATGGTCGATCATGGTCTGTGAGGCCAGACCCGTGAAGGTCCCGCGCAGGCTGGGCGCGATATCGGGATGGCGCAGCGTCTGGCCGCGCACATGCGCCTCATAGATGATGCTGTCGGTCCAGGGCACACGCGGGGCCCGTTCCAGCCCCCAGGTAAAGGCGGGGTCGATGACGCGACATTTCGGCATGCCGCGGGCATTGTCCCGACGGTCGAAGGACAGGTCCTCCTTCACCGCGCCGACACGATAGCCGAAATGCGCATCCGACCAGCGCAACGGCCCCTCCAGCGCCTTGGCATAGGGGTCCATCAACAGCTTGTTGGGATTGAAGCGGTGCCCGCGCGACGGGTCATAGGGCCCATGCACACGATAGCCGTACAGCAGGCCCGGACGCGCTTCCGGCAGATAGGCATGCCAGACATCATCCGTGCATTCCGGCAGGGTGATGCGTTCAATCTCCCGGTTGCCGTCGCTGTCGAACAGACAAAGCTCCACCTTCTCGGCATGGGCGGAGAACAGGGCGAAATTCACCCCCAGCCCGTCCCAGGTCGCCCCCAGCGGGTCAGGGCGGCCGGGCCAGACGACGGTACGCGCGGCGCCGGTAGATCGCATTGGGCTTGGGTTACCTTCCTGACCGGGTCAACGGGCGATCAGCATGCCAAACTTGCCCACCCCGCGCCAAGGGCTTGCGAGGCATTCGCCGCGGTCAGCGGAGATCGTCCGTCAATTCCATATCGCCCTTGCCTATTTTCTGCATCAGGTATCCGCAGCCCGCGAAGTGCAGGAAATAGGCGATCCCAAGCTCCTTACGAAGCATCGGCAATACTTCCAGATATTTCTCGGGAGAAATTTCCCTTCCCCATGTTTCAGGAAAATACATGGCCAACATATACATGATCATCCAGTTAAATCTGGGCGAGAATTCTGTTACCTTTCCACTCCTGCATATTTCATAAGAGAGGCCGGGCTGCTCATATAAACGACTGTCGTTATTATAGTTTATATAGGATCTCCTAAACAGATCCCGATGTATCGCTGGGTGCACCACCATCACACCAGTGCAGTACATCTTGATGGTGTCATCGATGTCGATATTCGCGGTATCTTTAAATAGAATTTTATCAGCCATACGCTGCGTCTCAGGCCAATGCTCAGGCCAGATCTCCATGTTTCGGACGCGTTCATTGAAAATATGTACGGATGCTGTCTCCCGCTCCCCACCCACAGCGGGAACCCCGATACAGGAGTGATCAGGGACGCTATTCAATATATTGGGCGCGGTCGAATTGATCAGGATGTCAGCGTCCAGCCAGACAATGCGCTCATATTTCTGCGCCCAAGGCTGGTCCAGAATAAGAAGCTTCTGCCATGCCGGCGACCGGGACGCAGCCAGAGACGAATGGTCCAAGATAGTATTGACAAGTATAATATCGAATCCATGCCTTATTGCATACTTTACCCATTCCTTCTGACACAACTCAACCCAAAGACTAATAAATATATCGCCAATCACCATGGTCACAATGGCATTGCGATGTACAGGAACGTGGTCATTTGTAATTTTTGATGTCAGAAATAGCATCAGCCACTCCCCTTGATCGAATGGCGACCAACCGAACTAACTTTGATTTTCCATATTCTCGGTAACTTTTTCCAAAAAAGAATTCAACCAGAAATAGGGACTATGCCCAAGGTATGGGGAATGCGGCCAAATGGCTGAAGCTGCTATGGCGTGTTTATGAGCAATGGCTGACGTTTCGGTGTGATTCCAAAGCGTCATTGCCTATTCTTGATCGACGGAAGCGCGGCGTCGGTCTCCCCTGTCAGGCCCGCAGATGCTGGTGCCGGCGATCGATATCCGTTCCCGATAGGTTGGACTCATCAGGAACAGGTACCGCAGCGACGACTGCCGCGCCGCGCGTGCGGCGTAGCCGAGCCGCCGGAAGCCGACCGGAAACGCCACCAAACTGGACGCCGATGTTAACAGAGAACAGCTTTAAGGTGCAAAAATGCGACTCCAGCGTCGTTTACCGCACCGTCTCCCCGTCTGCGGCGCTGGCCGTGGCGGCCTGACGGTGCAGAACGGTTTCACGGTGGATGATGTAGAGCCCGCTGGCTGCGACGATGGCGCAACCGGTCCAGATGGCGCGATCGGGGACGTCCCCGAAGATCAGATAGCCGAATCCGGCCGCCCAGATCATGGCCACATATTCGAACGGTGCCAGCAGGGACGGCGGTGCCAGACGGAAGGCCTGGGTAAAGACAATCTGGGCCACGCCGCCGAACAGGCCGACCAGCACCAGCAGGCCCATGCCGCCGGCGTCGGGCGTCCGCCAGTCCGGCAGCATGGCGGCACCGCTGACCACAGCCATGGTCATGACGAAATAGAAGGTGATGGCGCCGTTCGTCTCCGTCCGGGCCAGGGCCCGCACATACAGCATGGACAGGGCATAGAAGAAGGCGGCGGCCAGCGGCATCACGGCCAGCAGGCTGAACATGCCCTGGCCCGGCCGCAGCATGACCATGACCCCGCCGAATCCGACCAGCACCGCCAGCCAGCGCCGCCAGCCCACCTTTTCCTTCAACACCGGCACGGACAGGGCCGTCATGAACAAGGGTGCGGCAAAGCCGATGGCATAGACATCGGCCAGCGGCATATGGGCATAGGAATAGAAGAACCCATAGGCGGCGATGACGCCCATCAGCGACCGGGCGGCGTGGGAGGTGACGCTTTTCGTGCGCAGGCTGGCCGCCCCGCCGGTACGCGCAATCAGCAGACCGATGGGCACCAGGGAGAAGACGGCCCGGAAGAACATGATCTGCCAGGTGCCGTAATCCCGCGCCAGCAGCTTGATCAGGGTGTCCATGATCCCGAACAGGAGTGTGGCCAGGATGAAAAAGCCGATGCCGGCAAGGGTCCGCCCGCCCATCCCGTTCACTCCGCCGGGGCGCGGGAGGTGACCTGCCGGCCCAGCACGGTTTCGCGGTACAGAATATAGAGACCGCTGGAAATGACGATGATCAGACCAATGAACAGCGTACGATCCGGCACGTCACCGAAAATCAGATAGCCATAGGACACACCCCAGATGATCTGGGTGTACTGGAAGGGTGCGGCCACGGCAGCCGGCACCTTGCGGAAGGCCGTCAGCAGACAGACGAACGCCACCCCGCACAAGGTGCCGCCCAGTGCCGACAGGCCCAGATCATGTGCCGTCGGAACGCGCCCCAGCCAGGGTGTCATGGATCCGAACACCAGCCCGCTGGTCAGGGTGGAATAGAAGGCGAATGAAACACTGCTTTCAGTGTTGCGGGCGAACCGTGTGATCAGCATGCCGACTGAATAGAAAAAGGCGCCGCCCAGCACGGCCAGGGACCCGACATTGATCAGTCCGCTGCCCGGCCGCAGCATGATCAGCACGCCGACGAAACCGACGCCCACCGCTGTCCAGCGCCGCCAGCCGACCGGTTCCTTCAGGATCGGCACGGCCAGCGCCGTGATGAACAAGGGCGCCGTGAAGGCCAGCGCATAGGCATCCGCGATCGGCATGCGCGAATAGGCCCAGAAGCCGAAGAAACTGCTGAACAGGCCGCAGCCGGCGCGGATGGCATGATAGATCGGTCGCCGTGTGCGCAGATTATTGTAAAGCCCGCCGAAAATGGCGGCATAGGCCAGAATCGGTCCCAGCGCGAACAGGCTGTTCAGCGCGATGACCTGCGGCACCGAATAGGTTTTGGTCAGCAGCTTGATGGTCACGTCCATGCCGCTGTAGAGCGCAAACGCCGCGACAGCGAGCGCGATGCCGACGGGGAAATTCTCCTCCCCCGACCGGCCCGGGGTGGACGCGGTGCTGTTGGATACGGCGGACATGGATGGAAACCAGGATCAGAAGAGAATGTGGGACAAGAGTTAATCACGTCGGCGTCCGGCCGATAGGGCCGCTTCCGCATGGCCCGCCTGCGCCGGGCGGGTGCGATCACGCTATCAATCGTCGAAATCCGGCAGTTTCAGATCCTTTGCGCCCGCGTGGCGGACATCGGTGGTATTGGCCCCGTCCAGGGCCAGATCGGTGCAGATGGCCCCCGACAGATCGGCGCTGATCAGTTCGGCCCCGCCCAGATCGGCGCGGATCAGGTTGGCCTCGGTGAAGACGGCCTGGGTTGCCTTGGCCTTGCGCAGATGCGCACTGCCCAGATCGGCCTTGTCCAGCCGCGCGCGTTGCAGGTTGGCGGGCCACAGCCGGGCCGTGTTGGACTGGATCTGCACCGGCCCCAGATCGGCGCGCACCAGGATGGCCCCTGTCAATGTGGCGCGTTCCAGCGAGGCACCGCGCAGATCGGTCGCCGTCAGGTCCACCCCGCGCAAATCCGCCAGCGACAGGTCGGCCATGGCCATCGTCGCCCCCGACAGGTCCGCCCCGCGCAGCATGGTCCGGTGCATCAGCGCCGCGGACAGGACACGGCCCGACAGGTCGCGCCCCGACAGGTCCACACCCGACAGGTCGGCGCGCATCCCCTCCCGCCCCTGGCTGTCCACCCAGATGTGGTGATCGTCCAGGATCTGGTCCAGGCTGCGCCCGTCGGCCCCCAGTTCCCGTGACAGGATGGCACCGTCCAGGTTGGCGCTGCGACGGGTATTGTCATCCATGATGACGCCGATCAGATCCGCGCCCAGGAAGGAGGTGGCGTTCAGTTCCGCCCCCGTCAGATTGGCGCCCGACAGCTTGGCGCCTGCCAGATTGGCCTCCCGCAGGTCGGCCCCGGTCATGTCGCAACCGGTCAGGTTGGAGTTGGACAGGTTGGCGCGCATGAATTTCGTGCCGCGCAGGATGGCATCGGTCAGGTCGGTCTGCATGACGAAAGCGTTCGACACCTTCGCCCGCGACAGGTCGGCCGCGCGGATGGTGGCCACCGACAATTCCGTGGTGACGGAAATGGCCTCGAACTCATGCATGGCGATGTCGCCATTCTTGCGCACATGCATGATGGTGCCGTCGCGCAGATCGCAATCGACCATGATGGCCTCTGTCAGCACGGCCCCGCGCAGGCAGGCGCCCCGCAGATCGGCCCGGCGCAGGTCGGCCCCTTCCAGATTGGCCAGGCGCAGATCGGCGGCATAGAAATTGGCCCCCGCCAGGTTCGCCCCTTCCAGCCGTGTGCCGAACAGCTTGGCCCCCGACAGGTCGGCGTCCGACAGGTCAAAGCCCGACAGATCCATATGGGAAAGGTCGCGCAGCTTCAGGTTGGCGCGCGCGCCGCCGGCCTGCCGTCGCAGAAAAGCCTGATGCCGGCTGTGAACAGCCTGCAACTCCGCCGCCGTGATCCGTGTCCGGTCCGGACCCCGCCCGATCTCGCCGCTCATCCCAACCCCTGACTACATGGGAGCATTTCAGTGTGATCAACGCGACCACTATGATCAATCGAGCAATAGGCCAGGAGAAATGAATATTCCGTATATCACCACAGGATGAGTATTGCTTGGCCGCCACCCTAACCTTCGTCCTGGTCATGCCGATGGCGGGACCCCGTCCCCCGGACCGGACGCATTGACTCCCGCTTCGTCCGCCTGTATCAACCCCCAACCCCGTAATGGGTGTGAATTCGGCGTCGAGGCGCCCCGCCAGTCCGCGAGTGTCGCGCACTGGCGCTTTTGCGTTTGGGCATACCCCATCCGCAAAGGCCGTGCGGGACGGTTTGGAACCGGGATGGAAGGCTTGTGATGTTCGACGGACTGACGGGACGGCTTGGCGATATCTTCGACCGCCTGCGCAAGCGCGGAGCGTTGACGGAGGATGACGTCAACGCGGCCCTGCGCGAAGTGCGCATCGCGCTCTTGGAAGCCGACGTCGCCCTGCCCGCCGTGAAGGCCTTTGTCACCGGCGTCAAGGAAAAGGCCATCGGGACGGAGGTGTTGCGCGGCATCAATCCCGGCCAGATGGTCATCAAGATCGTCCATGATCATCTGGTGGAACTGCTGGGGTCTCAGGTCGAAGACCTGAACCTGACGGCTGTGCCGCCGGTTCCCATCCTGATGCTGGGCCTGCAGGGCTCGGGCAAGACCACCACGTCGGCCAAGATCGCGGTCCGCCTGAAGAACCGCGACAAGAAGAAGGTGCTGCTGGCGTCGCTGGACACCCGTCGCCCCGCCGCACAGGAACAGTTGCGCATCCTGGGCGAACAGACGGGTGTGGCCAGCCTGCCCATCGTCGCCGGTCAGACGCCGGTGGAGATCGCCCGGCGCGCCATGGAAGTGGGCCGCCTGGAAGGCTATGACGTCGTCATCCTGGACACGGCCGGCCGTCTGGCCATCGACGAGGAGTTGATGGACGAGGTCGTGGCCATCCGCGATGCGACCAAGCCGGTGGAAAGCCTGCTGGTCGTGGACGCGATGACGGGCCAGGATGCGGTCACCGTCGCCACCAATTTCAACGAACGTGTCGGCATCACCGGCATCGTCATGACGCGCATCGACGGCGATGCGCGCGGCGGTGCGGCGCTCTCCATGCGTCACGTCACCGGCAAGCCCATCAAGCTGATGGGCATGGGTGAAAAGACGGACGCGCTGGAACCCTTCCACCCCGACCGTATCGCCGGCCGCATCCTGGGCATGGGCGACGTGGTCAGCCTGGTGGAAAAGGCGGCCGAAAGCATTGACAAGGAAGAAGCCGAAAAGCTGGCCAGGAAGCTGGAAAAGGGCGGCTTCGACCTGGAGGACATGCTGTCCCAGATGCGGCAGATCCGCAAACTGGGCGGCATGGGCGGGATGCTGAACCTGCTGCCCGGCGTGGGCAAGATCAAGGAACAGCTGAAAAACGCCAATATCGACGAGAAGATCCTGGATCGTCAGGAAGCCATCATCCTGTCGATGACCAAAAAAGAACGGAAGAAGCCGGAGATTCTGAATGCTTCCCGCCGCCGCCGCATCGCGACGGGGGCCGGCGTCACCGTTGCCGACGTGAACCGCCTGATCAAACAGTATCAGGACATGTCGGAAATGATGAAGAAGATGAAGAAGATGGGCCAGAAGGGCCTGCTGCGGCAGGGTCTGGGCGCCCTGATGCCCAAGGGCATGCGCTGATGGCCGGCACGCTGGACATGGCCCAGTTGGACGCGACGGTACAGCGGCTGTCGCTGGACAGCCTGTGGTTCGACGCCACGCTGGCAGCATTGCTGCATGCCGTGAACAACAGCCTGTTCGCCGCCTTCCACCATGACGGCCCGCGCGGGCGCCGGCTGCTGACCCTGCTGGGCTTCGTGGCCGTCACCATGGCGCTATCGGCCCTGCTTGGCCGCGGCTGGGCCTTGGGCTTCCTGGCCCTGTCCACCGCCCTTGTCTTCTATGTCCATGCCGTCTGGCTGCCCAACCATGGCGTCAATGGCTGGACCGGTGAACCGCGCGACCGCTATTTGGCCCTGTTGCGCCGGAAGGATCGCGCATGAGCAAGCCCGTCCAGACCGTTCCCGCCCCCGATCACGCGACGCTGCTGACGGCACGCCTGATGCTGCGCCCGCTGTCGATCGCCGACACGGACGCCATGCACGCGATCTTCAGCGATGCGGAAAGCATGCGTTACTGGTCGCACCCGCCGCTGACCCGGATCGAGGAAACGCGCGAGGTCATGGAAAAGGCGCTGGTCGATGATGACACGACCCGGACCTGGGCCGTGACCACCGATGGCCGCACCTGCCTGGGCTGGGTCACCCTGTTCGGCGTCCACGGCCGCATGGGATGGGTCGGCTATATCCTGTCGCCGCAGGCCCGCGGCAAGGGCTATGCCGAGGAAGCGGTGACGGCGGCGCTGAATTACGGGTTTGGCGCCTGGAACCTGCACCGCGTCGCCGCCAATATCGACCCGCGCAACCACCGGTCGGCCGGCCTGCTGCTGCGCCTGGGCTTCACCCAGGAAGGACACCAGCGCCAGGATTTCATCTATGGCGACCAATATATCGATACCGGCATTTTCGGCATCCTGGCGGCAGACTGGCAGAAGCGGCGGGAAAACCCGCCGGCCCCGCTGCCCACGCTGCGCCAGGGTCCGGTTGTGCTGCGCCCGCTGAAATCCAGCGATGCCGATGCGCTGCACGCCGCCTTTGGCGATCCGGACAGCATGGTCTACATGCCGCATCAGGCCTATACCGATATCGAGCAGACGCGCGACAAGGTGCTGTCCATGACCAGCGGCGCCAAGGGCGGCTGGCACTGGGCCGTGACCACCGATGGCGGCGAATGCCTGGGCTGGGCCCTGCTGCTGAAGGAAACGCCGGCGCAGGTGAACCTGGGCTATATCCTGACGCCAGCCGGCCGCGGCAAGGGGTTGGCCCGCGCCGCCACGGCCGCCATGCTGCGCTACGCCTTCACGGTTCTGAAGAAGAACCGGGTGGAGGCCGAGATCGACCCCCGCAACCACGCGTCGGCCCGTGTGCTGGAAGCCAATGGCTTCACGCGCGAAGGCATCCGCCGGCAGGGCTATGTCCGCCTGCATGGCGAGGTGATCGACAATTGCCTTTACGGAATCCTGGCGTCCGAATGGACGGCAGCGAATGGCGGGGATCAGCAATGACCCGCCGTGAAACCCTCCCGCCTTTCGTACCCGATCTGGACGGGTGCGGGACCATGGCGGTCACGTCCCATCCAGAACTTGTTCAAAATTAAGGAAGACTTCCATGTCCGTTAAGATCCGTCTGGCCCGTGGTGGCTCGAAGAAGCGTCCGTTCTATTCCATCGTCGTCGCCGACAGCCGCGCCCCGCGCGATGGCGCCTTCATCCAGAAGGTCGGCACCTACAACCCGATGCTGGCTTCCGACCACGCCGACCGCGTGACCCTGAACGAAGAAGCCATCAAGGGCTGGCTGTCCAAGGGCGCGCAGCCGACCGACCGCGTTGCCAAGCTGCTGGGCAAGGCCAACCTGATCGAGGCCCCGGCCATCATCGAAAGCCCGAAGAAGTCCGCTCCGAAGGCCAAGGCCCAGGAACGCGCCAAGCTGGCCGCCAAGGCTGCCGAGTAAGTGATGTACCGCCCCTCTCCCGCCGGGAGAGGGGCATGTTTATTGAGAGACCCGCTTTATGACCGATCGCGTTTGCGTGGCCCAGATCATCGGATCGCATGGGGTTCATGGCCGGCTGCGGGTGAAGAGCTTCACCGCCGTTCCCGAAGCCGTGTTCGATTACAATCCCCTGTCCGACGAGACGGGCAAGCGGAGCTTCACCCTGCGCATGACCGGGATGGGCAAGGACCATTTCCTGGTGGAAGCCGTGGGCGTGAAGGGCCGCGATGCCGCCGACGCGCTGAAGGGCGTCACGCTGTTCGTGGACCGTGACCGTCTGCCCGCCCTGGACGATGAGGACGAGTTCTATCATACCGATCTGATCGGCATGGAAACCGTCACCACGGGCGAAGCGGGCGATGCCGTCTTCGGCACCATCAAGGCCATCCATGATTTCGGCGCGGGCGACGTGCTGGAACTGGTGCATGTGTCGGGCAAGACGGTGTTTGTGCCCTTCTCCCGCGCCTGTGTGCCGCTGGTGGATGTGAAGGCGGCCCGTGTCGTCATCGACCCGCCCGTCAACCTGTTCACGCCGGCCCGTCCGGACCCGGAAGAACTGGCGGAAATGGGCGGCAAGCTGTCGCTGGACGACGCGGACGGCGATCAGCCGGCCGAGGAAGGCGACAAGCCGACGGCGGAAGCGGACGAAAGCCGCTGACGCCATGCCGGAGTCCACGCCCCCTTTCCTGCACGTCACCGTGCTGACCCTGTTCCCGGAGATGTTTCCGGGGCCATTGGGGCTCAGCCTTGCGGGAAAAGCGCTGGAAAAGGGCACCTGGACGCTGGAAAAGCTGGACATCCGATCGTTCACGCGCGATAAGCACCGCTCCGTGGATGATACCCCGTTCGGCGGCGGCCCCGGCATGGTCATGCGCCCGGATGTGCTCGATGCAGCCATCCGTGATGCGAAGGCCAGGCAGGAGGCTGCCGGTTTGAAACCGGGCCGGATCGTCTACCTTTCACCGCGTGGACGCGTGTTGGACCAGAACCTGGTGCGGGAGATCGCCCAGGAAGGGGTTCTGACATTGCTGTGCGGGCGGTATGAGGGGATCGACGAACGGGTGATCGAGGAACATCACCTGGAGGAGGTCTCCCTGGGTGATTTTGTGCTGTCCGGTGGTGAACCGGCGGCCCTCTGTCTGATCGACGCCGTGGTCCGGCTGCTGCCGGGTGTCATGGGCAACGTCGAGACGGCGGGGGAAGAGAGTTTTGAACGGGGGTTGCTGGAATACCCCCATTATACGCGGCCACCCGTCTGGAATGGCCGTGCGGTACCGGAGATCCTTTTGTCCGGTCACCATGAGAAGGTCCGGGCTTGGCGGCTCGAACAGGCGGAAAAGATCACGGCGGACCGACGGCCCGACCTGTGGTCCGACTACCTGGCCAGTCGCCCGGCCCCAAAGGTGAAGAAACGCCGAGCCCGTCGGGCATCGGCCGAGCCAACCAAAACCACCGCGATCCCGGACGGGAACGGTGGCGATAGTGAAGGATGAGTACCATGAACATTCTGCAGAAGCTGGAAGCCGAACAGGTCGCCAAGCTGAGCCAGGGCAAGAAGATCCCGACCTTCTCCCCCGGCGACACCGTCAAGGTGAACGTGAAGGTGACCGAAGGCACGCGTGAGCGTATCCAGGCCTATGAAGGCGTTGTGATCGCTCGCAAGAATGCCGGCATCAATTCCAGCTTCACCGTCCGCAAGATCTCCTACGGCGAAGGCGTGGAGCGCGTGTTCCCGCTGTACAGCCCGCGTCTGGACAGCATCGAACTGGTCCGCAAGGGCCAGGTCCGTCGCGCCAAGCTGTATTACCTGCGTGGCCTGACCGGCAAGTCCGCTCGTATCGCCGAGCGTACGACGGGCCGTGGCATGAAGAACGGCCGCTCGATCGCCGAGTAATCGTTCCGGCCCCCGGGCTGACAGTAAAGACCCCGCCGGATGCTTGTCCGGCGGGGTTTTTTGTTATGCGCAGGTGCTGCCAAACCTGCCGCTGGCGCATGCGGCGGCCCGTGCGCCCACCCATTCGGGGCATGGACAGGCTGGGTTGATGGGCGCACCATGGCGACCCTTTTCCACGGACCGGACCGGCCCGATGTCGCCTCGCCACAGCATGTCCAACCTCGCATCGGCCTTGCCCGACGCCCACCAGGATATGCCGATGCTGCTGCAGCCCCTGTTGCCCTGGTGGCGGGCGCTGCCGCGTGACGGGCTGCTGCCCCTGTGGACGGGGGAACTGGTTTTCGATCTGAAGCCCTGGCTGGGCCACATGCTGATGGCCCGGTTCCCGCGCAACGGCGGGGAAGCGCGCTATACGCTCTACGGGTCCGACCTGGTGGCCTTCACGGGCCGCGACCTGACGGGCCAGGGGCTGCGCGATGCCAGCAAGTCGCCGGGCTTTCGCACCACAGCCGAGTCCTATATCACCACGCGCAGTACCGGCCGGCCGCATTGGAGCCGGATTCGCGTCGACCTGCCGGCAGGAACGATGGTGCGGTATGACCGGCTGCTGCTGCCCTTTGCCTGTGCCGATGGCGATGCCCGCGTCCTGGGCGCCATCCGTTTCGACCAGCGCCTGCCCCGGCTGTGGGATGTGGACGAGATGGAATTGACCATCGAGCAGCAGGCGCTGCTGACCTGACCCGGCTTTACATCCGCGCCCGGATGTGTTTCAGTGCCGACCTCTTCTGGAGGAACCCGCCATGGATCTGAACCCGCTGTCCTGACCGCCGCCCTGGGGTCTGCCATTCGTTTCACCGCGAATCGCTTCCTGGACCCACAGGGCTTGTTCTGGATCGACCGGGATTCTCCTCCATGCCGGATTGGCTTGTGGCCGAGGGCCTGTGCTATGCGCACGGCGACGAACGGCCCCTTCTCGACACCATCTCCCTGCGCATCGCCCAGGAACGGGTTGCCCTGATCGGCGGCAATGGCGTGGGCAAGACGACATTGCTGCGCCTGCTGACGGGCGAATTGCGACCGGAGCGCGGCCATGTCGCCCGCCGGGGACACCATTTCTACTGGCCACAGCAATCCCGGGCCGGGGAACGTGTCGGCACGTTGCTGCCGATGGCCCTGGCGGACCGTGGTGCCGCCCTTGCCCGTTTCAACTTGCCGGCCACCCTGCCCGCCGCTCTGCCCCTGGCCTCCCTGTCCGGCGGGCAGGTGGCGCGGGTACGGCTGGCCGCCATCACCGCCACCCGCCCCGATCTGCTGATCCTGGACGAACCGGGCAACGATCTGGATGAAGAGGGGCGACGGCTGCTGACTGACCTGATGCGCGGGTGGCGGGGCGGGCTGCTGCTGGTCAGCCATGAACGGCACCTGCTGTCACTGGCCGATCGCATCCTGGATCTGGGGCCGAAGGGTCTGCGCAGCCATGGCGGCGGGCTGGAAGGCTGGCTGACGGCCAAGGCGGCAGAGCACGCTGCCGCCGAACGCGCACTGGCCGATGCCGACAAGCAGGTTCGCCGGGTCACTGCCAGCACGCGCGAGGCCGAAGCAAGGGCCGACCGCCGGGCCCGTGCCGGCAAACGCGACCGGGAGCGCGGCTCCAACGCCCCCGTCCTGATGGGCATGTGGCGCGGTAATGCCGAGAGCGCGGCATCGGCGCGACGCATGCGGGCCGAACGGCAAACGGCCGATGCGAAGGCGGCACTGGAGGAAGCGCGCAGGCGCCTGCCGCCGCCAAGGCCGCCCCTGCATCTGGCCATCCCGCCCACGGGTCTGTCCGCCGGCCAGTTGCTGTTGCGTGCCGACGGCATCAGCCTGACACGCGGGGGCCGATCCCTGTGGCGGGATCTGTCCTTCACCCTGGCGGGGCCGGAACGGGTGGCCATCACCGGCATCAACGGCGCCGGCAAAAGCAGCCTGCTGGACGTGCTGGCAGGCACACTGCCTGCCGACGGGGGCACGGTGGAACGGGCGCGCGGTCTGCGCCTGGCCCGGCTGGACCAGCGACTGTTGCCGCGCGACCGGGGAACACCCCTGGACCTGATGCGGACATCCCATCCCGATCAACCGGAACAGGAAAGGCGCGCCGCCCTGGCCCGCTTCGGCTTCCGCGCCGAACAGGCGGAAGTTCCGATGGCGGCACTGTCGGGCGGCATGCTGGTGCGTGCCTGCCTCTGTGTGGTCCTGGCCGGGCCCCGGCCGCCCAACCTGCTGCTGCTGGACGAGCCGACCAACCATCTGGACCTGGAGGGGCTGGAGGCGCTGCGCCAAACCCTGCTGGCCTATGATGGCGCCCTGGTCCTGGTCTGCCACGATGCCGAATTCCGACAGACCCTGAACCTGTCGCGCACCGTGGCGCTATAGGTCTCGGGGTGCGCAGGCGACGGCTTCCGCCCGCGCAACCTCCATGGCGGCCGTCAGGCGACACAGCCAGGCATCATCGGCAGCCGCCATGGCCGACAATTGCCGCCGGCGCCGCGCAACGGCCAGCAGCGTGCCGGCGCATTGCGTCCGCAATCGGCTTGCCTCGGCCTCCTGATGCAGGCGCACCAGGACAGAATCCCCACCAGCAAGCGCTGCAAGCCGCATCCGGCGCGGGGGGCGTCCGTCGTAAACCGCATGCAGGCGGTCCAGTTCATCCGGCTGATGGGCAGAAGGGGCAGGATTTTCGGCTCGCATCCGGCGACTCCGGCTATTTCTGGGGGGCAACCCAGCCTAATGCGGCGGCCGCAGACAGATCAAGGATATTTTTCCTAGGATCGTGATGCGATAAAATCCGACTCCCGACCTGACCCTGCGACTCGAGTCGTCAGAACAGGTCGCGAATCGGATGCCCCACCAGGGATAGGGGGTTTGTCCCGTCCCAGCCGCTACTGGCTGGCCCACATGATGCGGGCGATCCATGCCACGTCGGCCATGGGCAGCGAGCGGTCGGGATGGGCACGGTTCAGCGACACCAGTTCCAGGCGGTTGGCCGTCTGCCGCGCCAGCTGCTTGGCCATCACTTCGCCTTCGCGGGTGCGGACCACCACCCGGTCGCCACGCCGGAAGGACGCAGCGGGAGAGACGATGATGATGTCCCCGTCGCGATAGACGGGTTCCATGCTGTCGCCCGACACTTCCAGCGCATAGACATGGTCGTCGGTGACGTGGGGAAATTCCAGCTCATCCCAGCCATTGCCGGCCGGATAGCCGGCATCATCGAAATAGCCGTCATTGCCGGCCTGGGCATAGCCGATGACGGGCACACGCCGGGTCGCCGCGGCCGCCGCGGCCGTATCGGTCCCGGCGGGGGCCGGGCCGTCGCTGGTCATGCTGACGAAATCGGTGAAGCTGCTGCCCGTCGCCTCCAGCACCTTGGCGATGCTCTCCGTCGATGGCCAGCGCAGCTTGCCATCCGGCGTCATGCGCTTGGACTTGTTGAAGGTGGTCGGGTCCAGGCCGCCGCGCTTGGCAAGCCCGGAAGCGGAGAGGCCATGTCGCTGCGCCAGCCGATCAATGGCCCGCCAGATGTCTGAATGCTTGAGCATGGGAGTGTTATCCCAAAATCCTGAGACCGTGTCCTCAGGATACTTTTCACATATGACTTGACATATGACTTTGATCCTTTATTTAATAGGGAAAATTTCTTATTCCATCTCGTCGAGAGGTCCCGTCATGCGCGAGCGCCTGCATCATCCACCCCAGGACATCCGCGCGGGCGCATCGCCCCTGCCGGGCACCGTCCCGTTCGACAGCGTGGAGGAGGCCTGGTTCTGGTTCATGCAGGCCAACGAGGCGCGTCAGGCGGGGGCGCGCATCCGCGCCGGTGAGGGGCTGGTCAAGCGGCCCTGCGAACCGCTGGACATTCTGCGCTCGGTCGATCGCCTGTACCGGCAGCGGCGATTGCTGCGCGACCATCTGCTGGTCCTGGCCCATTACGGCCGCCGGCAGATGGCGCCGGAGGCAGGCCGACTGCGGGAGATGCGCGACAATGGCCTGTGGCGCGAGGCCTTTCTGGTCCTGGCCCCGGCCCTGACCGCCAAGGGCATCGTGCGATGACCAGCCCCGTCCTGCTGGTCTTCTGCCATGACACGGATCTGCCCTGGCTGCGTTGGCTACGGCCCGGCTTCCGCCATGTCTTCGCCGCCCTGCCCGTGACGGGCGGCTGGATCACCCTGGACCCGCTGTCCACCCGGCTGGAGCTGGCCTTCCATCCCTTGCCGGCAGACAGCGACCTAGCCGGCTGGTTCCGGCGTCATGGGCATATCGTCCTGTCCACGGCCACCCGGCCGCCGGCCACGGCCATTCCCGTCCCCCTGGCGCTGCTGACCTGTGTCGGCGTGGTCAAGCGTCTGTTGGGACTGCACGCCCCTTTCGTCCTGACCCCCTGGCAGCTCTACCGCCATCTGGGCGGCGAGCCCCCTGTCCCCCAACCGCAGAATAAGGAGTGCCCATCCTTGGCCCGCCTTGTCTCCTCCCCCAAACCTGCCGCGGCGCCGGCCGCCGCGGCCATCATTCCCGCCGCGGCCGGCGGCGCTTCCCCGCCGGGGACCGTCGCAGCCATGATCACCAATACGGTCGAAACGGTCACCCCCGCCGAACAGAACCTGCTGCGCCGGGCCACGGGCCGAGCTGGCACGGTCTTGACCGGCTGGCGCGGCGTGCTGGCCCCGGGGACATTGGCCCCGGCGCGCAAGAAACTGCTGGGGGAATGAGCATGGCCCCCCGCACAACCCTGTCGGCCGACAAAGGCCACGCCGAAGCCGCCGCCCTGCTGGACCGTCATGCCCGGGCCGCCGCCCGCCGCGCCCCCTGGGAGCCGCTCTGGCGCGACTGTTATGAGCATGCGCTGCCCCAGCATGCGGCCTTTAACCCTGGTGTCGGGCCGCAGCGCGGCGACCGGCTTTATGATGCCACAGCCGCCGATGCCGTGGATCAACTGGCCGCCGCCCTGCTGGCCCAGCTGACCCCGCCCTGGTCGCGCTGGACGGGACTGGCCCCGGGGCCCGACCTGGATCCCGATCTGGCGGCCCGGTTAGCACCACTTCTGCTATCGGCATCAGAGGTCCTGCACGCCCAGATCGACCGGTCGAACTTCGCGGTGGAGGCACACCAGGCCTTTCTGGATGTCGTCACCGGCGGCACGGGCTGCCTGCTGGTGGAAGAGGCGGCCCCTGGCGCGGCTTCTGCGCTGCGCTTCACAGCCGTGCCGCTGGCCGATCTGGTGCTGGAGGAGGGAGAGGAGGGGCGGCTGGACCATCTCTATCGGCGCCAGCGCCTGACACTCGCCGAACTGGCCGCCCGCGTCCCGCCCGACCGACTGCCCCTGGCGGTGAAGCGCGAGGGGGCCGCCGATCCCACCCGCCGCTTCGCCCTGGTCGAATCGGTGATGGCAGAAGGGGCGGCCTGGCGCTGGCGGCTGGTGCTGGCAGAGGGGGAGTCCGCCCTGCTGGCCGACGGACGCTTTGCCGACATGCCCTTCATCGCTTTCCGCTGGCTGAAGGCCCCGGGCGAAACCTATGGCCGCAGCCCCGTGATGAAGGCCCTGCCTGACATCAAGACGGCCAACAAGGTGGTCGAACTGGTGCTGAAAAACGCCTCCATCGCCGTCACCGGCATCTGGCAGGCTGACCAGTTATATTTTCCGGTATATTCGCGCCCTTTCCAGAATGAAGGCATCCCATTGAAATGCCTCGGGTTTCGGCGTGAAAATGGGGTCGTGGGCAACGTGAGTAAACGACGGAATATTCCGCTTGCTGCTTACGTGGTGCTTACGGGCTGCTTCTATGAAGGTGGGTGTGATGCCGAAGATCACGAAGAAGCTGGTGGATGCTTTGGAGCCTGGGGAGCGTGACGTTTTCGCCTGGGATAGTGAGTTGCCGGGCTTCGGTCTGCGGCTCACCCCAGGCGGCTCCCGGACCTATCTGGTTCAGTACCGGGCCGGTGGCCGATCCCGCCGGATGACGATAGCCCGGCATGGCATCATGACCGCCGAAGAGGCCCGGAAAGAAGCCAGGAACATCCTGGCCGACGTGGCGCGGGGCCTGGACCCGGCGGAGAAGCGGGCGGAGCAACGCCGTGACCTGACCGTCGCCGAACTGTGCGACCTGTATGTCACCGAAGGCATGACCACGAAGAAGCCTTCTACCATCTCCACGGACAAGGGCCGGATCGAACGGCATATCAAGCCGCTGCTGGGCAAGCGACAACTGCGCTCCATCACGCGGGCCGACATCGAGCGGATGCAGGCGGACATCGCCGCCGGCCGGACCAAGGCCGATATCAAGGGTGGGTTCAAGTCCCGCTCAATCGTCACCGGCGGCCGGGGCGTGGCCACGCGGACCCTGGGCTTGCTGTCGGGGATATTCCAGTTCGCGGTGAACCGCTCGCTCCGGCCGGATAACCCTGTGCGAGGTGTGAAACGGCATGCCGATAAGAAGATGGAACGCTTCCTGTCGCCGGCGGAGATGGCGCGGCTGGGCAAGGCCCTGGCCGACCTGCTGGACGATGGCGCCAATGCCCCGCCGGTGGGCGTGATCCGCATGCTGATCCTCACCGGCTGCCGACGGGGGGAAATCACCGGGCTGCGGTGGGAGTGGGTGGATTGGGATAGATCCTGCATCCGCTTCCCGGATTCCAAGACCGGGGCCAAGGTCGTGCCGCTGGGTGCTCCGGCGCTGGAAATGCTGGCGGAGATGAAGCCGGATCGGGCCGCCGGGCCTGTCTTCCCCGGACGCGGGCGGAACGGCACCACCACGGCCGTCTATCAGGCCTGGGAGAAGGCACGGGAGCGGGCCGGCCTGCCTGGTGTCCGCATCCATGACCTTCGGCACAGCTTCGCCAGCGTGGGCGCGGCCGGCGGTGATAGCCTGGTCGTGATCGGGGCGCTGTTGGGTCACCGGGACACGGGTACGACGGCACGTTATGCGCACCTGGCCGATGATCCCCTGAAGGCGGCCGCCGACAGGATCGCCAACAGCGTTGCAGCGGCGATGAAGGGTGACAGCGCAAAGGTGGTGCCGCTGGTGGGCGAGCGCAAACGGCTTGGGGCTTAGGCGATAGCGGATCATGAGATATGATCTTTAGCCGCATTGAAACACTTATCAGCCGATGATAGATATCTCTTAAAAGAACGGTCCAAAGATGAGTGACGATCCTTGGGGCTTACAGATCCTTCTCGACATGAATGGTCAGAGGGGTGAGGTAGGGGGTGGGTTTTGGTTCAAGATCGAGGCGCATGCTGTAACCGCATCGCCCGCGATCCCGCATGGTATCAGCTATTCGCTGACCCTGCATGAGCCAAGCGGTGCGCGCATCTACGGAATAGACAATGCCCATGCTCCCAAGGTTACGGGGGAGCGTAAAGGGCCGGGCCGTGTCCGTCGTGTAGAGTTTGACCACCAGCACGAAGGAAAGAAGATCAGTTACTATGAGTACGTGACCGCAGCCGACCTCTTGGAGGATTTCTTCCTCAAAGTCGACGCGATCCGAGCAGAGAAAGGAGTGACACCATGACCGAGCGCGTTGTGAGGGTCGGTATCGCGACCTATGAGCAACAGAAGGCGCGGTTGATGGCTATTGCTCGCGGTGAGTATAAGCCATCCGCCGACGAGCCGAAGGTCTGGTTTTCGTCCATTGAGAGCTTCGCTCAGGTGCTTTCGACGAAGAACCAGCTTCTGTTGGAGATGATCGCCGAGTCGCAGCCGGCTTCCGTGACGGAGTTGGAGGCGTTGAGCGGCCGCAAAGGATCAAACCTGTCTCGCACCCTGAAGACGCTGGCCGGCTTCGGCTTGGTCGCGCTGGAGAAGCACGGCAAGACCGTGGTGCCGCGGGCGCTCTATGACCGCGTGTCCGTCGATCTGCCTTTGCTGGCAGCGGCACATAGCCGGGGGGCGCTGGTGGCCGGCGCCTGCTGAACTACCGATGCGCTTGCGGTTCGCCGTGGTGCGCCTCAAGTCCACCGAGAGGTGGCGGGCCGACAAGGCCGACAGCCCCGCCTTCTGAGGTGGGGCTTTTGTTTTCTGATCCTGCTGTCGGGCCCTGGCCATGTACCACTACACGGAATGCGGCATGCCCAATGTCTGGCTGGCGAATGGCTTCACGGCCAGGGTCACGCCATATGGGAAGGCGATAATCGTCGCCGATGTGGAGGGGCTGCACCGGGCCGTCGGCTCGCACCTGGTGGAGTGGAAGGCACATCTTACCGGTGCGGAGTTTCGGTTCCTGCGCAAGGAACTGAATCTGTCCCAAAACGCCCTTGCCGGCTATTTCGGCAACGATGCCCAGTCTGTCGCCCTGTGGGAGAAGCGGGGCCGGGTGCCGAAATGGGCAGACCGGTTCCTACGTGCGATCTACCGGGAGCATAAGGAAGGCAATGCCCATATCCGCGAGATCGTGTCCAGGCTGAACGACCTGGACCGGCAAGCCTATGAACGGCAGGTGTTCGAGGATACGCCGGATGGGTGGCTGGCGGCTGCGTGAGTGACGACTATCCCTTCCGGCCGATTGACTCTACGGGAACATATGTGGAACAAATTGGCCGTCAACGCCTGAAGTCTGTGAAGCCCGCCCGGTTCTGCCGTGGCGGGCTTTTCATTTTCTCAGCAGGGTTCGGCTTGTCCCCCGGAGGGAAGAACCAAAGACGTGTTTTCCTCGACCGGTCCTTAGTCTTTTTCATGCGCGTGCAAAATGGAGGAAAAAAGTAACTCTGGTCATCCAGGTGGACGAGTATTCTGGGAGGCATGCTGACAGGGAGGCGATGTGAACGACATCCTGTTAACACTGGACGATGTGGCCGACCGGCTGCACGTCAGTTCAAGAACGGTCCGGGCACTGATCCGCCGCCATGACGCGCCTCACATCAGAGTCGGCCGGCGCATTCTGTTGTCGGAAGCGGATTTCACCGCCCTGGTCGAGGCGATGCGGCATGTTCCCACGAGAGCGCTTGTTGAGCCCGTCCCGCGTAGAAGAGACACAGATGCAAGGCTTCAGGCTCTGCTCAAGGAGAAGCCACCGAAGAGGCGGCGCTAAGCCGGACGCCCGGCCCGCCACCGTCTGATATTGATCCATCGTCGATGAATGCGACGCCGGCTGCTTCTAGGGCGGCGCGGATCGTTTCGACGGTGCGAGGATAGAGGGACTCGCCCCGCTCCAGGCGTGCGACGGTGTCAGGTGAAACGCCAGCGGCGGCGGCAAGATCACGCACCCCCCATCCGATCGCGGCGCGGGCCATGCGACATTGAACCGATTTCATCGTTACCATGTTACGAAGTTGTTGCGTCGACCTGTGATCGTGTATATCGTAACAGCGTACGGTTTTCATAACAAGGGCCGTAACGGCCGAGAGCGGCTACCCCCCAGCTCCAGGCCTACCCACAATTGTCTGATAGGAGACTGGATCATGGATAGGCTTGATCCCAACCCTACCACTTTGCTTAGTACCAGCCCAGAATGGCGGCTCGACCTGATGCCGCTGATCCGTAGCGGCCGTGTTGACGCCGAAGATGCCGTCGAAGCCCTTCTTGCACACCTGGACAGCCTCGATGGCGATACCGCCCCGGCGCCTCCCGACGCAGATGGTTGTGCCAGGAAGGGGGTGCGCCATGCCGGTGGTTAACTATCGACCTGATGCCGAAGGCCTGGAGGATACGATCCTGGCCATGACGTATTTGGCCATCCTTGCCGGCGCTGCGATGGAGCGGGAGGACGGCCTTGACGTGACTGACGCTGTAACCTGGGCGGCGGCCGAAATCGCGCACCGCGGGCTCTATTTGACGCGAGAGATGGAATGCGGCCGGAAACAGGGGCGCAATCATGGGTAAAGCCGTCTTTATCAAGGGGGACAGCGACGAATTCTTCCCGCACGTTAGCGATGCGCGGCGGCTTGACGATCTGACAGGCATGATCTGCAAGACTGTTGAAAGGATGGAGCGATGGAACCGCCGGCCAGTTTCCGACGCAACGGCCAACAAAACTTTGGACGAGTTGGCGAAACTCACCGCGCTTGTGACCGACGCGCCGGCCCGCGATCTGGCCGGCCTGAAGGCCAAAGCCACCGCCCTGGAACTGGCGAATATGAGGGCAATCCGGACTGATGACGATCCGGGGCAGAACGACGTGGAAGCGCTGATCTGGAGCATCGTTCGGGATATTCATGCGATGACATAGGGCCCCGGACGTCTGGCACAGCCCCCCATGGGGTCGGTTAAAGCGACACCCTCCGCGTGACGGAAACCAAGAGAACAGTCAATTTCACGATATCGCGATAAAATCGCGAAAACCATCTTGCGCCATCGGCTTAATTTTGCGATAAAATCTGAAAATGCCGGAGGCGAATTATGAAGCTGCGTGAAATGTCCGACCTCCTGGGTTCCCTGCTTGGGAAGACAGAAGCTCAAATGCGGACATATGTTGATCACATCCGCGCCGTCGGACTTCTTACGACTGGCCCCCGCGGGCGGGGAGCGCCCGATATGGGGCCTGGCGATGCTGTAAATTTGCTTCTGGCTATCGAGGGCTCCGAGCGCGCCATTCACGCAGCCGATACTGTTCACATCTACGGGGCTTTGCAGGCTTACCGCGCTCGCTCCAAGGTCGGGAATGAGTTCTTCAATTTCCTGTTACAAGACGATCTACGTTTTTCATCAGCACTACAGGAATTGATCAAAAGCGCCAGAGACGGTTCACTACAGAAATTTTTCCGCAGTTTGGACCCGCCTCAGTTCAACGAGTCTATGGCGGGACTGTCCTATGGACTCGAAATCAAGTTCTACCTTCCGCAGCCCACTGCGCGAATACTGTTCTGGTACATTGACCAAGATCATAATAGGAAGGAGCTGGTCAATGTTCCATTCGTTGTCAATGCCAATGAGATGTTCCGAGAAGACGTTAGCAACAAACTGAAGTTGCTCAACAATCGCTCCGGTGATGAGCGCACAGAGAAGACCATCACACACAAGACAGTTCTATCTATTGGCGAATCCATTCGAAAATAGATAGCCACCGAACGGAGAAATTTAAATGAACAATCACGAAATGCGCTGCGAGGCGCAAACGCCCGAACTTTGCCTGCGATCACGTCCCTGTGCGTGGTGTAGGAGCGCTGTCTGCCCTGGCGGGCGGTCATCGTGGTTCTTCGGTAAAGTCTGGTCACCACAAC